>JAZNXT010000144.1:0-5698 GCA_045594005.1 Victivallales bacterium | reverse complement strand
TGTGCCACAGAACGCTCCGCAAGGTTCCCGTGACCGATTTCACGACGGCCCGGACCCGTCACTTTGCCCACTTCACCCACAGAGTAGTTGGGGAAATTGTAGTGCAGATAGAATTTCTTTTCGATATTCCTGTTCTGGGTGACCATGTCGATTTCTTCCACATCCTGCGGTCCACCCAGCGTGGCGATCACCAGTGCCTGCGTTTCACCGCGGCGGAACAGGGCAGAACCGTGGACCACGGGCAGAACATCCACTTCTGCGGAAAGAGGACGCAGTTCGCGGACTCCGCGGCCGTCCATGCGTTTGCCTTTGTAAAGGATATTGTCGCGGACTGCTTTCTGGACAGCTTTGTCCCAACCCATCTTCATCATAAAATCAAATTCTTCTTCGCCGAGGCTTTCCAGATATTTTGGTGTGAGTGCTTCCACCACTTTGGCATAGACCGCATCCAATGCTTTGGAGCGTTCTTCCTTGCCCGGCAGAAATGCCGCGCTTTCCAGCTCTTCACCTGCGGCGGAAACAATGTCTGCCATCATATCTGCGGGAACCAGATGCAGTTCCGGCGTCTTTTTCGCCTTACCGCATTTTTCCATGAGTTCGCGCTGGGCAGCGATCTGCTTCTTCACGATCTCATTGGCAAAGTTGAAGGCTTCCGCCAAAAATTCTTCGCTGACTTCTTTGGCATCGCCTTCCACCATGATGACTTTATCTTCCAAACCGGCATAGATCAATTCCAGTTTGCTCTGCGCCATTTCTTCAATGGTCGGGTTCGCAATGTAGCCCTGACCTTCAATGTAACCCACGCGCACCGCACCGATGGGACCCTGGAAGGGAAGGTCGGAAAGACACAGGGACACAGACGCACCCAGCGTGGAGAGAATGTCGCCTTCGTGTTTGCCGTCCGCAGAAAGCAGCAGACCGTAGATCTGGACTTCATCAAAGAAGCCTTCCGGCCACAGAGGACGGATGGGGCGGTCGGTGAAACGGCAGGTCAGAATTTCTTTCGTGCTGGGTCTGCCTTCCCGTTTGATGAATCCGCCGGGGAATCTGCCCGCAGCAGAATACTTTTCGCGATAGTCCACAGAGAGCGGGAAGAAATCCTGTCCCTTGCGCGCTGCGCCGGAGCAGCAGGCGGAGAACACAACAGTTTCGCCCTGCTGAACGGTACACTGACCATTGGCAAGACCACCGAGTTTGCCGGTGGAAATGATGATGTCTTTCCCCGGACCGAGATTGATTGTGATTTTTGTTTCGGGCATATTCAATGCCTCCTTCTTCATTTGCGCCGGACCGTGGTCGGGATCATGAAAAAATCTGCTCTGCGTTTCCACTTGCGCGGAATCGCGATATCATACTCCGGATCACATCATCCGGGATATGATATCGACCGATTCCACATGGAAAGATCTGCAAATCAAAAGTTTTCATCACCGGACCGGTCCGGCAAGTTACGTTAAGCGGTATGTACCACCCGGCACATACTCATTTCGATTTTTCTTCTTCAATTCCTGTAAAGAGCCGCGGAGCTGATCCCGCGTATAAAGCAAAACAGGCCGACACCTTACCAACACAGAAGCGGACTTGATTTTCTCAAGTCGTCTGCAGTGATCAGTGACAGCCTGTTGCAATGCAGGGGACGCGCCCCTGCACCGTTGATCGTGCCGTTCAACTTACTTCTGACCGCGGATACCGAGTTCAGCTGCAATCTCAAGATATTTCGCATGGTTTTCCTGCGCAAGATACTTCAGAAGTTTCTTGCGGTTGTTCACCATCATCATCAGACCGCGACGGCAGCTGAAATCTTTCTTGTTGGCGCGCATATGCTCAGTGAGTTCTGCAATTTTTGCGGTGAGAACGGCAATCTGCACTTCCGGAGAGCCGACATCGCCTTCCTGACGTGCAAATTTCTGCATGATTTCTGTTTTTTTCGCTTTGTCCATAGTACCTTAATCCTTAAGTTTTTTTTTATAAAATCAGTGCTTAATATACTGCATCTTTCCAATTTTGCAAGTCCTTTTTCCGGAAAACATGAAAAAATCTCAAAATAAATCCCGTCTGAACATGAAAAACACCGCCCCGCACAGGCAGAGACCCGCCCAGACAAAGTCCCAGGAGAACTTTTCTTTCATGTAAAGCAGCGTAAATGGAACAAATACCGAAAGCGTGATGACTTCCTGCATGATCTTCAGCTGCGCCACCGAAAACGTACCCGCTCCCATGCGGTTCGCCGGGATCATCAGCATATATTCAAAAAATGCGATCCCCCAGCTGACCAACACCGCCATGATAAACGGTTTGTTCTGCATGTTCCGCAAATGCCCGTACCACGCAAACAGCATGAAAAGATTGGAACAGCACAGCAGCGCGATGACACGGACCGTTAAAGGTATCGCTGTGAAGATTTCTGTGATTTTTCCGAATATCGCCATTAAAATTATCCGTAAACTTATTTCTTCATGCCGCGTTCTGCCGCTGCGATCTTGCGCTGAAGTTCTTTCACATTCAATTCTTCCGAATCATTTTCAGGATCGCGCTTTTCTATTGCACGCCGCCAGTAATCGCACGCCTGTTTCTTCTCGCCCAACGCAAAGAAGATGTCGCCTGCATGATTCAGCAGCACCGCATCATCTCCTTTACCGCGCTGTTTGTAAAGCTCCAGACTCCGCAGAATGTATTTTTTCGCATTCTGATAATCTTTCAACTTATAGAGAGCCCACGCCATACTGTCCAGGATCTCCGGCGCATCCGGCGTTTCCTTCAATGCGGCTTCCAGCAGTTTTTTCGCTTCATTCAATTTCATATTGTGATTGGCATACACATAGCCGAGAAAGTTCAGAAGCGTGGCATTCTTCGGATCTTTCTTGATCTGTTCCAGCAGGATCTCTTCCGTCAGTTTGATGTCTTTGTTCTTTTCCGCAACATCCGCGCACAGGATCCAGAACTGGGGATTGGTGTCTTTCACACGACCGAGCCGGATCTGACGGATGGAACTGTTGACTGCGCGATATGCCGCTCTTGTGTCCTTTTTGCGCAGATGGGTCATAATGATCAACTGGTGATACAGCATATCGGTACGGTGGAAAAATTTTTCCACCTTCTGCAGTGCTTCCGCAAAAAGTTTCCCTTCCCAGGCACACTCCACAGCTTCCACCTTGATGGTGAGCTGCTGTTTTCCGTCCGGCGTCATCGCCAGCAGCAGTTCGTAAGCGGAAAGCGCATTTTTATGGTCTTTCGCACGGCGCAGCGCGCGGGCATATTCCAGATAAAGTGCGGGCGGAGCTTTTTTCTGACCGCTCAAAAAACTCTTCCACATCTTTGCGGCTTCCATGTGTTTTTCCTGAACGGTGAAGATCCCCGCAAGCATATACATGACCAGACGGTCCGTGGGATGTTTTTTGTGGTATGCGCGCAGACTGGCATCCAGTTTATCCAGTTTTTTGTGCTTCTGCATGATCCTGACGACCTGAAGATGGATCATATCTTTGATCTGCGTAAACACTTTTACGCTGGCAGGATCGTTCCACGCCGCCGCGTACCGGTCCAGCATTTGATCCAGCACCGCAGAAGTATGATATTTTCTGCCCGGTACAAAGTATGGTGCCGCAGGATCTTTTCTGAACCGTTCCGTGGCACTGAAGTAACAGCTGATGCTGCGGACAAGCAGATCCGGATCTGCAGAAAGTGCCTTATCGGCAGCGATCTGTTTTTCCAGCGCGATCAGTTCTTCCACCTGATCCAGATGCAGAACGCAGTCCATATATTTTGTGAGCGCACTCATCAGAAGCTGATAATTGACATCCCGTTTTCTGACCAGTTTTTCCGTGATTTCCGGACGGGTCAGGAAGGGCAGGGCGATCGCAAGATATTTTTTCGCGTTGGCAAAATCTTTTTTGATAAAGAAATTTTCCGCCGTGATCACAGCCAGACAGGGCAAGCCCGGATCGGCATCCACCATTTCTTTGAATTCCGTCATCAACTCCTGCCGGAGTTTGTTGTTTTTCGCAGTCATGGTGAGGAGCAGGGAGATCAGCTCCATTTCATTGGGATCATCTGCAAGCAGATTCAAATAACGGTCCACATCGGTTTGTGTCCCGCCGCCTTTGAGCAGACGCGGAGAAAACGCTGCGGCGTAACGGAAGATCATCCGGACTTCCGGCGGCAGATCCTGATTTTTGCCGGAAGACGGCTGTGCAGGAGCCGGGATTTCCATTTTCCGGATCTCGACAGGATCTTTCTCCGTAAAATCGGAGTACAGATCCCGGGCGTGAAGAAACGCGCCGGCAAACAATGTTGTTCCGGCGGCGATCCATAAAGAGAACATGCTGGCATTCAAACGCAAACCGAACCTCCATTCCGCAAAAACAGGATCTGAAAACGATTCGGGAGACCCGCGCCGCAGCACCGGATCTCCCTGACAACAAGCGCGAAGGCTTATTTGCTCTTATGACGCATCGCTTTCAGCATTTTTTTGCGTTTGTGCTGTGCGATTTTGCGACGACGTTTCTTTCTCAGGTTACCCATTTGACTTTTCTTCCTATGGTTGCTTTATTGTATAATTTGGATTTTTTTCATCTTATAACTTTAGCACTTCTTTTGATTTTCGCAAATGAAAATCTCAATTTTTTTGCATTTTTTTTGCATTTTTTCCGTTTTTTTCTTTTTTTTACCGGTTTCCCGGCTTGACTTTTTTCAATCACGGGGTAAATAGTAACCGTCTTCTGATGAAACAGCCGGATTTCCGGGGGGATTTCCGGAAAAATCATCAATTACCGGGGACAAGTAAAAAAAAGGGAAAAACTATGGATGCACAGATCAGAGCAAGGGAAGCTCAACTGGTGTCCGCCGTACGCAATGGCAATGATGCCGCGTTCGATGAACTGGTGATGCTTTATTCGGCAAAATTGGTGAGAGCTGCTTATGCACTTCTCGGGAATCAACAGGATGCAGAGGAAGTGGTGCAGGATGCTTTTGTGAGAGCATACCGGGCATTGCCGTCCTTCCGGGGCGATTCTTCCTTTGAAACATGGATGCACAGGATCACAATGAACCTGTCGCGAAACCGGTTCCATTGGAATCAACGGCGCGGCAGCGGGGTGAATGTGAGTATCTCCGCCTGTCCGCCGGGCGAGGAAAGCAATCATGCCGATTGGGATCTGCCCGATCAGCGGCAGACTCCGGAAGAAGAACTGGAAACAGAAGAACTCCAATCCGATCTTGAAGATCTGATCGGTGCATTGCCGGAAAGTTTCCGGGAGTCATTGGCTCTCCGCCGGGATTTCGGAATGTCTTACGATGAGATCGCAAGATTGACCAATGTCCCCGTGAATACCGTGAAGACCCGGATCAAACGCGCACGGGAACTTGTCCGGGAAGGTCTCGCGCAGAGAAGGTGAAATACAAAGAAAATATGACAGACGAACAGAAAAAGAAATTGGCGTGGATCATACGCTATACTTTATTTGCCCTGCTGGGTGTTGCGCTCTTTCTGTTGTTGATGCGCGAGAAAAATCTTTGAGAGGCGCGTTGTCTTGCAGGCTTTTCTGGATCGGTGGCTCAACTGCGCTTCGCTTGTTTGCCACTGGCGGCACGCGTAGCGAGAGCCGCCCAAGAAACGGGTGCTTTGCACCCCCTTTGCTTGCGGTTCTTTTCGGTCATGGACCATTAGTCCACTCCCTCAAAGCGTTCCGCGCAAAAATCC
>JAZNXT010000143.1:0-8449 GCA_045594005.1 Victivallales bacterium | reverse complement strand
TGCAACCTAGAGTTGTCTTCCTAAGACCGCTTGGCCTCCGACTTAAGCGAGCGACAGCGAAGCTGAAAAGCCCGATCCAGAAAAGGCGGCTCAACTGCGCTGACGCTTGTTTGCCGCCTACACGCCACCTCACCAACTGGGACACTCAAACGGTGCCGCTGGCGCATTTCCGGGACTTATAGGACTTATGGGACTCATAGGACAAAGGCTGACCGAATGGCAAGCTCTTTTTCAGAATGTCTTTTGTGGTGCGGCTCCCGCCCTCCGGTTCAACGGATGAAAAAATCTTTTGATTACGCCTCATCCGCGTCCCACAGGTCCCTGATGTCCCAAATGTCCCATCGGTCCTGCAAAAAATAAAAAGCCCCCGCGCGCCCCTCAATCAATCTTTGCCGTCACCGCCGCCAAGATCAGCTCTGCGGTAAAGTCCGGTCAGACGGGAGGTATCGACACCCAGTCCGCCGGGCTTCGATTCTGTCAGATCATCGTCTGCCTGATTTCTGCCGACTTCATCTGCGGAAATTGCCCGTGCGCTGCCGTCGAAGAATCCGTGCAGCACATAGCCGCCGTGTCTGCCCTGCATCACATCCTGTTCGATTTCGGCAAAATTTTCGCGGGTCGTGACCTCGGAACGGAAACCGCCTTTTTCCATGGATTCCTTACCGACCCCGCCGCCACCGTAACCGGCAATATATCCGGTCCCGTCGGATGTCGCACCGGTGACCGACCAGTCGTAGGGCATCCCTGCCTTGATCGTTTCACCGTAATACAGACGCTTGAGTTCGTGGAAGTTGTTTTCGTTTTCCTGTTCGCCGCCTTCCACCACATAGACGCGTTCACTGGGTGCTTTCACATCGGAAACGAGCAACTGGGTAAAATTCGACTGTGTCACCAAGGTTTTCCCTGTCAGGGAACTTGTTTCAACAGTAGAAACGCTGATCGTCCGCGCGGAATCCATGTTATAATCAAAAGTTCCGAGGAAGTAGGTGGACCAGTAGGTGATTTTCGGTCTTTTCTGCTTCACATGTGTTGAAGCATAACGGTATATATCCATGTGATATGCCTTACTGGTCCAGGTGGCGGCTGCATTTTCGCAGACAAGCCGCCAGTAGTCTTCCCGTTCGTCGCCTTTATTCCCATTCACACCAAGATCCTCGTAATACTGCAAATCGTGAATACCGAATTTTGCCAGAAGCGAAGCTGCAGGACCTGCCTTTGTGACAAAAGTCTGTTTCCCGATCTCTTTGGTCCTGTCCACAACCGAAGCACGGGAATTCGGAATGGGGATATTGCCGTTGTTTTCACTGGCGCAGGCACCCTGCGCCCAGGCAATATCTTTTGTTTTGTTCAGACAGTTCATGCGTTTTGCCGTTTCCTTCACGTGGGTGAAACCGGAAAAAAGCAGAGAACAGAGGATCACAATGATCGCGACCACGACCAGGATCTCAAGCAAAGTATAATTTTTCAGCGGACGAAACTTCATCGGGGGACCTCCAATATCGTTTTCTCATCGTTTTCATGCACTATTATCAGTAATAGAATAGCATAATAACACGGATTTGTCAAATTTTTTTGCAAAAAAATCATATCTCTTTCTGTTTTTTTTACACTTTACACTTGTTTTTTTCCCATTGACGGGGCATATTACCCGTGAATCATTATCCGGAGCATTTCCAAATGAGTAAACAACGAAAACTTTTTCTTACTTCTTACAGTCTGTCACCGCTGGAAAAAATCCCGTCCTGCGGGATCCTCTGCGAACAGGGACGCATCATCGGTATCGGCGGAGCTTCCGCTTTTTCCATGATGGAAGACGGCCTGGAAGTGATCAATCTTACCGACAGTTATGCCCTGCCGGGATTTATAGACAGCCATATCCACGGGATCAATGATGCCGATGCCGCGTCCGCCGATCAGATCCCGGACACATTGGAAAATATCAGCGGTCAGCTGGTCAGACACGGCGTGACCACATTCTGTCCCACACTTTCCTCCAGATCGCCGGACGCCATGCTCAAGATCATTTCCGCCATTGTCAGCCAGATCGAAAAAGGTGTGTCCGGCGCAGATCCCATCGGGATCCATCTTGAAGGACCGTTCATCAACAAGACAAAACGCGGAGCCATGGATTCCAGTGCCGTTTTTGAACAGATCGATTTCGGCTATGCACGGGAATTGCTGGAGGCAGGGAACGGCAGGATCAAACTCCAAACCTTCGCACCCGAATTGAAAGATGCTCCGAAACTGGTGGAACTGATGATGGAATACGGCGCGATCCCATCAATGGGACATAGCGCGGCTTCCGGGGAGGAGGCACTGCAATGTATTGACGCCGGCGCATTGCGCTGCACCTATATTTTCAATGGGATGAAACAGCTTTATCACCGGGAATCCTCCCTCACCTCCATGGCGTTGATCGATGACCGCGTATCCGTGGAAATGATCTGCGACGGACTCCATCTGCATCCCTCTTTTGTGGATCTGGTCACCCGCTGCAAGAAAAACGATAAGATCATCGGGATCAGTAATGCCGTCGTGGGCAGCGGTCCTATCGTGGTCAATAAAGACGGCACCATCACAGGAGCCACCATGACGCTGGAACATTCCTGGCGGCATCTTATGTCCTATGCCGCTATGGAACCCTCTCTGGCTGCACAATGCTTCACAAAAAATCCCGCACTCAATCTGGGGCTTTACACACGCGGGGAACTTCTCCCCGGACGCCGTGCAGATATCACATTTTTCGATTGCCGGACCAATCAGGTCCGCGCCACAGTCATCAAAGGCGAAATCGTCTATCGCGCCGGACAGCAATAACACACAGAATACTGCCAACTATTATGAAAAACGATCAGAAACATTCCATCAGCGAATATCTCCTTCTGGATTCCGGAAACTGCAAAAAATTGGAACAGGTGGGGCAATACCGTATCATCAGACCCGCACTCAATGCCTTCTGGAAACCCACTCTCCCCGAATCCGAATGGCTGAAAGCAGATGCCACTTTCACCCGGGAAAGTTCCGGCGGCGGCATCTGGAACTGGAAAAAGAAAGCACCCGATCTCAATGCCGGATGGGCGGTCCGTTGGGGCGGCGTCAATCTGATGATCAAACCCACTCATTTCGGACATCTGGGATTTTTTGCGGAACAGACCGGGAACTGGGCACGGCTGCGTAAATGCGTCCAGGCAATGAAAAAAGAATTTCAGCCGCGTACTTTGAATCTTTTTGCCTATTCCGGCGGAGCCACCATCGCCATGGCTCAAGGCGGAGCCGATGTGACTCATCTGGATGCTTCAAAGGGGATCATCGACTGGGCAAAGAAAAATCAGGAACTCAATCCCGAAACCCGGGATCATATCCGCTGGATCTGCGATGATGCCATGAAATTCGTGGCAAGAGAACAACGCCGGGGCAGTAAATACAACGGGATCGTGCTGGATCCCCCCAGCTTCGGACGCGGCGCACAGGGGCAGGTGTGGAAAATCGAAGAAGGTCTGGAGGAGATCCTGCGGAACTGCCGTCAGATCCTGGATCTTTCCAAACCCTATTTCATCCTGTTGAGCTGTCATTCACAGGGATTCTCCGCATACAGTCTGGGCAGATGCCTTGCCGCCGTATTCCCCGAAGCCGAAAAAAATATCGTTTCCGGGGAAATGCTCATCCCCGAAAATACCGGAAAAGCTCTCCCCGCCGGTCTTTTTGCCGGCGTTTTCAATGTGATTTGATAATTTGCCGGGAAAGAGGGAAAAACCTTCTGTGTGCAAAGCACACTCTTTTTGTGCCGCTCTGCTCAACATTCGTTTCGCTGCGGCATTTCCAGCGGCAGACGCCAAAGCCTTTTTTCACAAATCGTTTAACGAGCCGAAAGCGCACCCGGCACAGTTATGGATTTACACTCAACAGGCGGCACGCGTTAGCGAGAGCCGCCTAAGAACCGGGTGCTATGCACCCTGCGCTCTACAGGAGCGCGGGAACCGTTAGACAATTACAACGCCTCCCGCACGCCTTCAGCGTGCAAGTGGTGTAATATACCTTTGAACCTATGGGCAAGCCCATAGGCTATAATCCTGCACGCCTTCAGCGTGCTTATCTCCCCATGATAGGAACAGAGCATTTCCGTAAAGGATAAACGATTTTGTTCAATCGCCGATCTGCGGTTTGCGACGGTCGTTTTTGATCCCGGAACGACGGGCTTTTGCGGCAAGACGGCGTTCCTTTGATGCACGGGTGGCTTTCGTTTTCTTCCGCATTTTCGGTTCGATAAATGCTTTTTCCAACAGATGATAAAGTTTCTGACGGGCAAGCAGACGGTTCTGCTGAAGACTGCGGGATTCGCAAACCGCGATGACCACCGGTGTAGATCCAAGACGCACTTTGACACGATCCGGCAATGCGTCACATTTCAAATGATCAAAGGTCAGACGCACACCATTGGATGTCTTGTTCAAATGCTGTCCGCCGGGACCCGATGCCGGACGGAAAAATTCCTCGGTCAGCTCATTTTCTGCGAACTGGTACATTCCGCGCTGCTCCTCCCGGACCACCGGCTGCAGCACCTTGCGTACCTCTGTTCCGGGGTTGGAAATTTTTCCCGGGCATATTGCCGCCGGAGCGTGCAGGGCGTTCGCCGCGGGGACGGAATTTCTTTTGTTCTCCATCCTCTCCCCGTTCTTTTTTCCGGGTCGGTTCCATTTCACCGTATTCCGGTTCTTTTCTCTCCGGAGGAATCACAGTAAACATGGGATAAACTGCACCTTTGTGTGTAAAAGTTTTTTCCGTGGGATAAATAACACCGATCCACACAGTATCCGCTTCGCCCTTCAATCCGTGAAGATAGATCTTCCCGTAAAACAGAGCTGACGGCGTATCCGAATAGAGGAATCCGATCAAACCGTTCGGCAGACATTCCCGCGCAGAAAAAAGGATCTCATAACTGGGAACACCGCTGTGGATCTTCAGCAGTTTGGTATAATCCTTCTCATTTTCAAACTGCTGATATTTTTTTGCGAATCTGACCTGCAAAAGTTTCGCACGATCCTGCACCGCAGTATGAATACGCTCCACCGCTTTCACATCACAAAAAGGAAACAGGGAAAGGGATGCCGGATTCATTTCTGCAAACGGTACGAACCGCCGGAGTTTTACACCGGTCTCCGTATCTTTTCCACATACGATCATGATCCCGAACTGATCTTTGGAGATCACATCGCTCATCAAAACGGATTTTCCGTTTTTGAACATGATTTTTGGATTTTCACGCGCAGAAACAGAGAACAGCGCAAACAATACGAACAGAAGCAAACACAGGATCTTTTTCATTTCCGGACAGACTTTCCTTTGTAAAAACAGGCGGGGACACCATACTTCAGCGGATAATATAAGTCAGGAAAGGCATTGCGTCAAGTTCACAACACAAAAAACACCGTTTTTTTCATTCCATTTTCAGCGGCAGAAGATCATTTTTATGGATCCAGCCTTCTTCACCGCCGAAACGGATCCGCACCCATTCCTGCCGCTGTTCATCGGCAATGACCTCACAACCGGCACCCAGTTCTTCCTTCACCGCTCCGTTCAAAGACGGCAGAGAATAAACTTTTGTTCCCGGTGTGACAATGATCGCGGCACGGTCATTTTCTTCCGCATGATACTGTCCCAATGCCGCAACGGAAGCACCGATCAGCAGCAATGCACCGCAGGAAATCAATACGATCAATATTTTTCTGCGGTAGAAGAAAAAGAATCCGGTGCTGCCCAATGCCAATATCGCTCCCGCAACCGAAGCAATGATCCACTGATCCACACGCAAAAGGCGCATCACATATACAGGCAGATCGCCGGGAGAATGCAAAAGATCTTTTTCCTTCAACTCAAACCTGCGACGTAGAAAATCCCGGTTCGCACGGATATTTTCATTTTGCGGAGCCAGTTTCAACGCACGCTCATACATCACCAGCGCACGGGCATAGTCCCCCAGTTTGCAATAGCAGTTCCCCGCATTGTAAAGATCGGACGCCGCCGCATGACCGGGCTGGATCCGCTGAAGATAAATATTCAATGCCTCCTGAAATCTACCCTCGTCATAGGCTTTCACGCCATCGGCAGAGGATGCCGCAAAAGCGGAGAACGGAAGCAGAAACAATGCCAGAAAAACAGAGATCTTCCCTAATGCAGAACGGAATTTTTTCAAATCGCTTTCCGGCATGATACGCCGCTGATCTTCCGGCAGCCACGCGCCGGAAGAAAGTTCACGGAGCATGACAGCAAAAGCAGGGTCGCGTTTTTCCACGGCATCGGCACATTGGGAAAGAGAGGCACCCGGAGCAAGATCCAACGCCGCCGTCAGGAACTCCATCAATCCGGCAGTCATACGGGAGGGCTGTTCCCCGTTTTCCAGCCGGTCAAGCAGTTCTTTCCGGAGGTTCCGGACCGCATTTTTCCGGAGATAGGCGGGATCTTCCGCCAGCAGTTTTTTCCGCAGTAAGAGAAAATAAAGACCGCTGTACAAAAGGATCGCACTCACAAGCAGGATCAGGGAAGGCATCAGTGCATTGCGCCAAAGGGGGATACTCAAAGGCGCGGTATCGTTGATCAAGTAATAAATATCGTCCTGTTCCCCGTCCTCTGCTCCGGCGGCATTTTTATTGACCGGTTCGATGGCTGGCGGGACCGCAGCAGTGGAAGCATTGGGATTTTTTTCCACGGCAAGCGTTTTTTCCACAGAAAATTCACGGTATTTTCCCGTATTGATATCAAACACAGAAAACGCGGCACGCAGCGGCAGATCGCCGGGCTGAAGAGGGATCAATGTCTGACGGAATGTCAGATTTCTTCCCTGCACCGTGATTTCCGGCGGATAACTGCGGAATCCTTTTTCTTTCAGCGTGGGGAAACGGAATTTTTCCCAATCGGTATTCCCGCTCAAACGGAACTGCAAAGTCAGCGGTTCACCGGCGCGGATGGATCCCGGAAGAGTTCCCGGTTCAAACTGAAAATCAGAACCGGTGATCCCGGCAAATGGAGCATTTTCCGGCGGAGTCGGCAAGGCAGAACTTTCGATCTCACATTCGGCGGAACATTTTTTCCGGAAGGAGCGGCCGAAAAAGGTGGAACCATCCTGAAGGATCAGAGTGGTCCCCGCGCGCATCCGGATCTTTCCACTGCCTTTGAGCGTGGCATCCACAGAAATCACATAGCAGTAAAAACGGTTCCCTTTCACCGTGACGGGCATTTCCCGGACAACTTGCCGGTCCCGGTCGAACAGGACAGCTTGTTCCGGTTCGGCAGAAAAATCGATCCCGGGATTGGCAGCGATACGGTAATCACTCCGGATACAGACATTCAAATGGAAGGTAACTTTTTCGCCGTCGTAGTATTTTTTCCGGTCTGCATCGGCGGGCGTCAATGTGATAAATGCCGTTTCTGCGGCACGGGCTTCATCGGTTTTGAGATCCGGTGCTTTTTTGATGGTGAAGGTAAACGGAGCAGACTCCAGCTTTTTTCCGCCGGAAGTCGTCACCGACAACGCGGGAATGGTGACACTGCCTGTCCGTTTGGGATCGAATCCGAATTGCAGCTGCAGACTGCCGCTGATCCTGCCATTGATATTGGAATAACGCTGACTGCTTCCCCGCTGATTGTTCCAACGGATCCCATCCACCACCGGCAGATCGATTTTCGGATTTCCCGCATCTGCGGGGAGCGACAGCACAAGCACGCCGCTGTCTGCGAGAGTGATATTTTCCGGCTGGATCTGCACATTGATCTCTGCGGCACGGCAAATCAACACCGTCAGTGCAAGCAGGGCCCCGATTATCTTTTTACTGTTAAAGAACATACGCATCACCAATCCTTTTCCACCGGCAGAGACTGGAGCCGCATTTTTCTGATTTTCTCCACCTCTTTACGGAATTTTTCGTTATCACGGCGCATCTGATCCACACGGACATCGGAGGGAGATCCCGCCTCTTTTTTCTCCTTACCATCTTTTCCGGTATCATTCTTATTTTCAGAAGGTTCTGAAGAAGGATCATCTTCCTGACCGTCTTTCTGTTCCTGACCGTCTTTCCCGGAGGAAGGAGCGTTTTTGTTTTCCTCTTTGCCGTTTTTATCCTGATCTTTGTTTTTCTCCTGACCTTCCTGACCGTCTTTCTGTTCCTGACCGTCTTTCCCGCCGCCAAGTTTTTCCAATGCTTCGCGGATGGATCGCTCCGCACCCTTCTGATCGCCTTTTTTCTGCTGCTGTTGAGCATCTTTCAATTTTTCAGCGGCATCCTTTGCATTTTGCGCCAACTGCTTCTGATCCAGTTTTTCCGCCTGATCCGCCAGCTTTTCCGCATCCTGCTGTGCCTGTTGAGTCTGCTGTTGTGCCTGCTGCTGTTGTTGCTGTTGTGCTTGTTGCTGTTGTTGCTGTTGTTGCTGTTGTAAGTCGGATCGTAGCCATGTCGTT
>JAZNXT010000142.1:0-4690 GCA_045594005.1 Victivallales bacterium | reverse complement strand
GCGCAGGGTGCATAGCACCCGATTCTCGGGCGGCTCTCGCTACGCGTGCCGCCTGCACACAAGCCCACAGGCTAAAATCCCGCGCTCCTGCAGAGCGCAGGGTGCATAGCACCCGATTCTCGGGCGGCTCTCGCTACGCGTGCCGCCTGCACACAAGGAGTACAGGCTAAAATCCCGCGCTTTAAGCGAGCGAACGCGAAGCTGAAAAGCCCAATGAGAGTGCGCTTTGCGCACAACTTTTGACTTGAGACTTTAGAGAGCGCGCGTCAGGAGAACGTTGATGTAGGAGGCAAAGCCGTGACAGCAGCTGGCGTGTGTATTATCGTGTTCCCACAATGTGCCGGTGAGATCCGCCATCTTTTTGAAATAGCCTGTGGTCTCACGCAGGACCTGGGTATGGAGTCCCGCGCGGGAAAGTAATTCCAGACGCAAATAGTTGCCGATAAACGCATTGGAAGGATAGATCTCCTGCCACAAACCTTTCGTCTGCCGCTCCGGACCGAATTCCGTCAACAGCCGTTCCCAGAGTTCCGCATGGGTGTCTGCCGCGGCACAGCCTGTGAAAAAGGCATAATACTGACAGGTTTCCGTAATATCGCTTTCCGGCACGGTCAATGATCCATCCGCCTGCCGGATGGCATGATCGCGGAACCACATTCCATCGAAAGACTGCTGCCGGATCGTTTCCATCATGGCATCGGCGCGTTGTGCATACATCGTTTCGCCGTACATTTCCGCCATACATTTCAGAGCCGTGGCATAGATCATGTTGGAGGGATAGTTCACATTCTGCACAAAATCATTGGCTTTGCTCCATTCCACAAAGACCCATGCAGGGAGATTTTCCAGCAGACCGTCGCTGTTCAGGAAGGAATCCATGTAATGGATGAACGCGGTGAATTTTTCTTTGAAAAGATCGATCAATGCGCGGTCGGAACTGCGTTTCAGATATTCATTGGTCTGGATGATCAGCCACATTGCCCAGTTGGGAATAAAATTGCCGTCGGGATGATCTCCGGGATAAAGCATAGGCAGTGCGCCTTCCGGGATATGTTCAAATTTTTCAGCGAGGGCAAAATTTTCCAGGAAGAAGCGTTCCAGCAGTGTATTGCCGGTGAGCAGAAACGAGGTCTGCGCGGTAAAGAAACTGTCGCAAAGCCATGCTGCCCGTTCCCGGCTGGGACAATCGGTGAAACAATCCACGGCATTGGCGGCAAATGTTTCTCTCCCGGCTTCAAAGATTGCCTTCAGATCGGGATCATCGCAATCAAATTGATAATCCCATCCGAGGGGACTTTTATATTCCCGCAGGGAAAGTTCCAACACTTCGGCGGAACCGCCATCCATAAAAATTTCGGCATATTTGAAGGTATTGGATTCCATTGCTTCCAATTCATATACCCCGGGAGCAAGGAGATCCCAGAAAATGGCATTATTGGTGGTCTGCTTGACGGGCAGCACATAATGATCCGGCGCGACTTCGGCGAACATCAGAGTCAGTTTTCCGGGAGCTTTGCAATTCACTTTCAAACGGACGAAACCGCTGTTATTGATCCTGCCCTCATAGAGTGTACTGACGATGGGACCGTTTTCATCGGGCTGCAGCGGTTTCAATGCGGAGTATGCGTCAAAACTCAATTCACTGTATTCAAAGCATTTGAAAGTGGGACGCACCTGATGGGTCCACGCGGGGATTTCAACCTTCCCGGTGTCGCGGCGGCGGCGGAATGTGCGGACCGGCTTATAGGAACGGTCGATCTTATATTCGGGAAACGGCACCGTACGCGGCAGGTAGCGGAATGGAGCAAATGTTTCCAGAGTCAATTCATCCAGTTCGCCGCGTTCCGGCATGACCCGGTAAATCTCCGTGAATGCCCGCTGAAAACAGTAACGGGGAGCTTTCTGCACGCGTTCACAGGTCAGATCGTATGCCTTGAAATCCCGTCCGGTCCGGGCGATCACTTTGCCATCTGCCTGACACACTTCCGCCTGAAGAAAACTTGCCTGATCCATGTAATAATAGGTATTTACATTATATCCGGAAACTTCGATCTCCAGCACATTTTCGCCTTTCCCCGCTTCAAATGAGATCTCATCGATCCGGAAAAATCCTTTCGGACCGCGTGCCGGACCATAGGAAAGAAATTCGCCGTTCAGCCGGATCCGGTAGAGGGTCGATCCGGTGATGCGGAGAAGAAAACGACCGGCATTTTCCGCTTTGAAAAACGTTTTGAAAAGGACAAAATCGTTCATGGCGCAGGCTCTGCCCGCAGGCCATACGGGGACAGCAGAAAGAAAATTGATCTGATCCATAGGACAAAAAAACTCCGTGTTTCTTGTTTTTTTCAGGATTTGTTTACAGACATACTATAATACATCCGGCAGAGATTAAAAGCACCGGATCCGGATTTTTACAGAGAAATCAAGCCGTTTTTCCGTGGGTGTGAAGATAAAGCAGTCCTTCATCCCGCCCCTGACGGAGCAGCTGACGGCAGACAAATACGAGAATAATGCCGTTGATCAGTCCCGTCAGAAGCCAGGAAACCGGATAGGATATTGCCAGACAACCGAGTGTGCGGTACTGCGGAAAAACCAGAAGAACCCAGGCGATCCGCAGGACGCATGCCCCCATGATGGTGGTGATGGTGGGTTTGACGGAGTGACCCAGTCCGCGGAGAGAACCGGAGATGGTATCCATGATACTGCACAGAAAATAGGTACTCATCATGATCACCAATCGTTCCATTCCCCAGCGGATCACGATGGGATCGGGATTATACAGACTCAACAGCGGTCTGCCGAAGAACATGAAAAGATAGCAGCTGCAGAAAGAAAAGAGTGTGGTATAAAACAGGCAGATCAGAATACTGCGGATGATCCGTTTGTATTTTTTGCCGCCGAGATTCTGACCGGTGAATGTCATTGCCGTCTGATAATATGCGCCGCTTGCCACGATCGCTATTCCCTCCAGATTCTGACTTGCCGCGTTGCCCGCCATTGCCGCACTGCCGAGGGAGTTCACGGAAGACTGGATAAAAATATTGGAGATGGTATAGAGAGCCCCCTGAAATCCGGCAGGGATCCCGATCCAGAGGATCTCTTTCAAAGATTCCCAGTGGAAATGGATCATTTTGAAAAACAGCCGGATCGAACCTTCCGAACGGGTCAGTGTCCGCAGGACCAGTACCGCAGAAAGGATACTGGAAAGTTTTGTGGCAAGAGCCACCCCGCCCGCATCCGTTTTGAACACGATCACAAAAAACAGATTGAGCAAAACATTGGTGATGCCGGAAATGGTGATGAACAGCAGCGGCCGTTTGGTATCGCCCACTGCCCGCAGAATGGAAGCTCCGATGATATAAAGGATCGTAAAAGGCAGCCCGATACTGCAGATCTGAAGATAAAGGACCGCTTTATCCAGTACATCATCCGGCGTCCCCATCAGCGTCAGCGCAGGGCGGGCAAGCAGAACTCCGAGTATTGCCGCTGCGATCCCGCCGTATATGCCGACCGCAATGGATGTATGGACCACCCGGGCAACTTTTTTATGATCTTTCGCGCCGATATACCGGGCGGCAATGGCGTTCACTCCGGCACCGAATCCATTGAAAAAAACGATCAGCATGATATTCAATGCGGCACACGCACCCACTGCCGCAGTGGCAACGGTACGGACTTCCTCCGAAGCGAACTGACCGAGGACGACAAGATCTGCCGCATAAAAAAGCAGACTGATGACACTGGTCCCCATCAACGGGAGAGAGAAACGGAAAATCTGGCTGAAAAGAGAGCCATGACACATATCGATCTGATATTTTTTATCGCTGTGCATTGCAAAATGCCCTGTTTTTTTATTTTCGGTTGACTTTTAATATACACCGGTTTTGGAGATTTACAATATAAGATCTTCATATTTGCCGCATTTTGATATCACGGTTTGAAAAGCGGAAAAAACGGTGGTATATTATTTGCGGAAGAAAACAAAAACGGAATATATACACCATGTTGTACTGCACTTCAGATAAAGAATATTTCGCACGGGATTATCAGGATCCGGGTCTGCCGGATACGGGGATCGCGGCAGACAGCCTGAAGGATGCCTTGCAGGATTTTCTGAACGGAAAAAACTTTGCGACATCCCTGCAGGAACATACGGAAGCATTTGATTTTCTGCTGAAACATATCCGGATCGGCGTGTCGCCGGAAGATCTGTTCGTCACCCTCGGTTTCTGGGGCAGAAAGCCCATCGAACAGTTGATCATGGCACGCCGCTACCGGGAGATCGAAGAAAATGAGTGTGCAGGAACGCTTGATCTGAAAAATAATTTCATTCAATCCGGATACGGATCCTTTTTCCTGGATTATGCTCACAATGTGCCGGACTGGAAATCGATCCTGACTCTGGGTTTTCCCGGTCTGCTGAAGCGGGCGGAAGAAGCCGAACAGAAATTTTATGCGGCACATGACGGGAATGTTTCCGACGGGGAAAGAGAATTTTTTGCTTCCGTCAAAAAGGAATATACACTGGTATTGGAACTTCTGGACAGGATCTGCGTTCTGGCGGAACGGGAACATTGCCAGAGTGCCACGGTCAAAGCGTTACATTCTCTCCGGACCGGTGCGCCCGGTTCTTTTTATGAATGTATGCTCCTGATCTGGCTGTATTATCAGCTTTCCGAATACGGGGATT
>JAZNXT010000141.1:0-16948 GCA_045594005.1 Victivallales bacterium | reverse complement strand
TGTGACCGAAGACGGAAAGACCATTCAGCCGGAAGATCCTGTATTCCGGTCGGCACAGTATTATACCTTCATCAACAAAGTGGCACGGGAGATCCGCAAAACCAATCCCAATGTGACACTGGGTGTGTATGCCTATGTGTTCACCTCCGAACCGCCACCCTTCGCATTGGAAAAAAATATCCGTATCGAATATTGTCCCTTCGTTTACGATGAAAAAACACCCGTTTATGATAAAACATCCAATGGAAAATGGGATGATTACCTTGTCCGCTGGGGAAAAGTCAGCAAACACACTCAGGTGCGGGAATATTTCGGCTGGGCAAACAAGTTCCCCCGGGCGCAGGCATACCGGATCCGTGACAACGGATTGTATTATCTCAAGCACAATATCCGGGAATTTTCCGTGGAACACCCTATGGACAGCAAGAGCAGTGCATATCCCCCGGCAGAACCCACGTGGGATGTATCCGGCATGGATGCCTGGCTTGTCGCACGGTTGTGGTGGAATACGGAACAGGATCTGGAAGCATTGCGCGATCAATATATCACCCGTGTGTACCGGGAGGCTGCTCCGCAGATGAAACTTTATCACGATCTTCAGCGCGATACCTTCTATGCCACGAAACTGCCCTCATTTTACAGCGATGATATCCTGCCGCTGGTCTCTGCGTACATTATGAAACCCGGAATCGGCGGAAAAATGCAGAAACTTCTTGCAGAAGCCTATGCCGCCGCAAAACATCCGAAGTCAAAAGAACTGATCGCCCGTCAGCAGAAACATCTTGCGGAATGGATCGAAATGGCGAAAAACGATAAAACGGTCCGTGCAGATGTTCCCGTAGTCAGAGACACTAAAAATATCATGGATTCCTTCGGCGCGGCGATCTGGGAAAAAGCCGGTGCCACCGGTGATTTCATCGTGGCAGATAAAGGCGAAAATTATTGCAAAAAAGCAAAATTCCGCAGCACCGCCAGATTGCTTCACGACCGGGAAAACCTTTATATCTATTTCCAGTGCTATACGCCGGATATGAAAAATCTTGCCGTCAGCAAAAGCAAAGATCCCTCCATCGAAGGCGTCCCCCGCGGGGATATTATGGAATTCTTCCTCGGTCATGTGAATAACGGCGTGTACTACCAGTTTATGTTCGATGCCGGGAATCCCGATGATCCGAAACTGGATGTGGTCTATGATGCACAGGGACAGGATAATACCTGGACCTGTAAATGGCAGCGGCGCGTCAAACGCTATGACGACCGTTGGGAAGCGATCGTAAAAATTCCTCTCGACGGGATCGGCTTGAATGTGACGCAAAATAATAAACTCCTTTTCCAACCCATCCGCGGCAAATATTATACCTTTGAAAAAGATGGTAAAAAACGCACCTCACGGGAAATGGCAAGCTGGAACGGCGGCTGGGTCCATCAGGTCCCCGCATTCGGCGAACTGACCCTGAAACAGGATTGAAAAAGAAGTCTTCAGTTTTCAGTCTTCAGTTTTCAGCCGGCTTTGCCACGGGTCCAGCGGATGAGCGGCAAAGCCGGAAGGGATAAAATTTGTTTTTATAAGTCTTATAAGTCCTATAAGTCCTATAAAATCAAACCGTTAAGCGAAGCGTGAAACAAATTCACCGGTTGCCGGTAGGCGACACGCAAGCAATAGCGAAGCGTGAAACAAAACTTTCGGTTCCCGGCAGGCGGCAAGCGAACGGTAGCGCAGCGTTAAACAAATCTCTTGCTTTCCGGTAGGCTTTAAGCAAGCGTCAGCGCAGCTGAAAAGCCCGATCCAGAAGACCGCTTTTTGACGGATCCACCCCCTTACCCCCAACATCCGGTGTGACCCCGTCAAAAAGCGACCCTCCGGAAGGACCCGGGTCAGTGACCCGGATCCACAAAAGTTTCAAGCGTCAAAAAAATGATATAAAAAAAGCCCGTCCGCGCGTTGCAGACAGGCTTTTTGCGTATCAGATCCGTATTGAAAAACGGTCAGAATGTGATGGTATCCAGAATGCCGCTGCGTTTGACATCCCATCCGCCGCTGTAAAGGTGTTGGACCACGCGGAGCTGTACGGTTTTGCCTTTCAGCTGTTCCACCGGCAATTCCACGCAATGGGAGGTGCTGAACGCGGTATCCCAAACGCTGTTCCATTTTTTACCGCCGTCCACGCTGTATTCCACGCCCGCAGGACAGGGCTGTGCCGTTTTGAATTTGAAACATTTTCTGAAGATGATGCCGCGTTTCAGGGCTGTATCTTCATCGCTGAGCGGATCCGGATAGAGCTTGGCAAATGTTTCACGCTGTTCATAAAACGCTCTTCCGATTTCCAGATCTTTATCCTTGTTGCTGAAGGTCCCGAAGGCAACCATGCCCTGTTCACCCATGGTGACGGCAAGTTCAAGTTCATTGCTGCCTTTCTTCACCGGAGCGCGGAAGACCCAGTCTGTCTTCTGGAACGCTCCATTGTTATTGCCGCCGGGAATCGCACGAATCCGGGCATAGGCAACTTTTCCGTTTACATTGCAATCCCACCACCAGTCGGCACCTGCACCTAAAAGAGCGTATCCGGCTTCGTCCGCGATCAGATCTGTTTTCAACACGATCTTGTCATAGGTTTTGAGATCATATTTCTTCCGCAGATTTTCTCTGCCGGAGAATTTGACATCTTTCAAAACTTTTCCGTCGGGCAGGATCACGGTCCATTTATCATTCAGTTTCACATTGACAAAATCAACGGCTTTCAATTTTTCCACGGCGATTTTTTTTGCAGACCCGCGGATCCCTTTTCCGGCAGGAGCTTCCACCACATGGCGTTCCGGATCAGCAGGAACATACATGTGTGTGGAACTCTGTACCCATGTTGCTTTCTTCGGACAGTTCGCCGCGTTATATTGGGCTGCCACACCGGAAGGCGGGCAGACATAATCTCCCAATCCGATACGGCTGATATCCAGAAAACAGCTTGCGGGAATCCGCCGTGCATGGAACACGGTATCGTAATAATCCAGGCCTTTGGTGTGGGGCGGCAGCCATCCGCCGAGTCTGCCGATCTTGAATCCGGCAAGGTCGGAACACCAGGTGACGCTGGGACGGCAAATGGTCAGTCCCTTCACCTGTGAACCAGCCCAGGAGGTCTGCAATCCGCCCTGACTTCCGCCCTGTGCGATCAGATCTTTCCCGTTCCAGCCGGGGAGTGTTTTCACATAATCGAATGCGCGGATCACACGCATAGCCATACCGCAGAAATAACTGGTTTCCGGCTTGGCATTTTCTTTCATGCTGAACCCGTATGAGGGGCGTTCCGCAAAAAATTTGTCATAATATGCTTTGTCTTTTCCCAAATCGTAGCCGTGAGCATTGATCCGGAAAACGATCTTATCCTGCGCCACAGAAAAGATCCAATTATCCATGGGGATCTTTTCCATGGGACCGGGTCCGTAACCATCGAACATCACCTGCACCGGCATGGATTTCGGTTTGATATCCGCGCGCTGATAAAGATAACCGGTCACAGGACGCGGTCCAGCACAAGCCACCGTCACTTCTGTGACCGTGAATTTCCCCCGGTATTTTTCCGGCAGCTGATCATCTGCGATCTTTTTTACCGTTGCTTTGACAGGAACTTTTGCCAGTTGAGCGTGAACTCCTTTCCAGAAGGTGTCAAAATCAGCGGGTTCCGTTGCGGCGGGCAGGATTTCATCCACATTGCATCCGGCACCGGCATCAAAACTCAAAGGCGTGCGGATCTCACCATGTTTGAAATACACAAACCCTTTTCCGGTGATATCCAGCAGCCGACCGGTAAAACGGATGAATCCGGGACGATCCAATTTTGTTTTGATGATCACATCTTTACCCGGAGCAATGGGATCCATGCCGCTGAACCGGATCCCGTCATCGCCACTGCGTTCCCACTGGACGAACATCGGTTTTTTCTGATCTTCCGGGACTTCCTGACCCCAATCAAAAATCACGCGGAATTCCACATCGTCACCCACTTTGTACTGAATGGGATTTTTGTTTGTTGTCAGCACGAATTTCATTTTGCTGACATCCAGCCGCCACGGTTTCTTTACCGGAGCTTTTTTTGCCGGAGCTTTTGCCGGAGCAGCAAAAGCATCAGTTGCGGGGAATGCTGTCAGCATCATTGCTGCAGCCACAGCATGAAACAATTTCATCTTTACTTTCATGTTTCTGTTCCTTGAGGGTTAAAGTGAGCTTTTTATGCAATTTTTTCTGTCGTTTATTTTTCGTGACAATGACAATGTTCATGGTCGTGATGATGGTGGTGGTGACTGTGATCATGGTCTTCACAGCCGCAGTCACAGGAGCCATACAGAATCACAGCCTGTGCCGCAGCCAATCGCGCAGCCGCCACATTGTCTGCCGGGACGATCAACTGGTCGAGAGCGGCCTCATGGGCATAAAAAGCCAGATCCGGCTCTCCGGTCACACCCGCAGTCAATCGCGCCTTGACACTTTTTCCTTCCATCGCCGCACGATAGATCATTAATGCCACGCCATCCATATCCATGGATTCAAAGGGATCGGCATCCAGAATATTTTTAGAAAGATAACATTCCATAAAATGGACGGATTCTTCTTTTGTGACGCCGAACATGAGTTCAGTAAGCCGCTGCGGTTCAAAAATAAAAGATGCCGCTTCCAAAGCAAGCGTTTCCGCAAGATATGCCCCGCGGGGATTGTCGATCAATGCACCGAACCGGCATTTTTCCGCAAGATCGGAAAGTCCCGCTTCCGCCGCCACCTGTTCCAACAGCATTTTCTGATGCGCGATCTCGCACACATCGCAGACTCCCGGCACGATAAACTGGACTTTCGTTTTCGGGAAATCCGCCATCGCCGATAGCACACTGCGCATGGCTTGTGCCGCGATCCCCGGCTGACAGATATTTGCCCGGACACCGCGCAACGCGCCTTTTCCTCCCGGCAGGACAAAGGAAACGGGCAATTTCCCCAATGCCGCGAACACATTTTTCAAATCTTTCAAGACCTTCTCATCTTCAAGGGGAAAGAGGCTGATCCCGTCTGCTCCGTTTTCCCGGGCAAGAGCGACCTCTGCCGCATTTTCCGCACGGGCAAAGATCTTTGTCTTCCGGAATTTATCCGCCAGTTTGAGAAATTTTGTCCGTTCCGGCGACGGTCCCAGTTTCCGGATCTGTTCATCCGTGATGCACAACAGTGCAGTTTCCGCATCCATATCTTCCGTCTTCAACTGTTCCAATACTGTATGAAGCATATTTTCCGTGTTCATTTGCGTTTTCCTTTCTGTTTGAGCAGCAGTATCGTTTCCAGATTCGGTGAACCGGGGAACATATCAAAAACAGCACTTTTTTCCAGTTCAAATCCGTTTGCGTGCCACAAACGGAACTCTTTTGCCATTTGATCGATCCCGCAATAAATGGCGATCACCCGTTCCGGACGGCGTGCCGCGATCGCCGCGATCACACCATCGGATGTCCCGTTCCGCGGCGGATCCAGCAGGATGACTTCTCTGCCCATACCCGGCATCGGCAACTGTTCATCCAACGCATCCGGAGTGACACTTGCCGCCTCAAAACGGATATCCTGTTCCGGGAAAAGATGCGCAGCATTGGCACGCGCCGCCTGAATGGAAGGCCCTTCAAAATCGATTCCCACCACCTGACGGGCAACAGCGGCGGCATTGAGGGCGAAAAGACCGTATCCGCAGTAAAGATCAATGAATCGTATTTTGTCATCCAGCGCGGCAAAATCCATGGCTGTATCAATAAATTGCGGCAGAATGGACTCGTTCACCTGTGAAAAGACTGTGGGCGGATAAAGCAGTTTCGGACGGTCCGGCAGAGCCAGAGCCAACAGGGAACGGCCGGAAAGTTTTTTGAAATCAAGCTGCTGGGTACGGGGGCGGAATGCCTCAAAATAGTA
Source organism: Victivallales bacterium (assembly GCA_045594005.1). Classification (GTDB taxonomy): domain Bacteria; phylum Verrucomicrobiota; class Lentisphaeria; order Victivallales; family UBA1829; genus SIG77. The sequence continues at coordinate 11,022 of JAZNXT010000141.1, read as the reverse complement.
GTCCGATCTTGTTTCATCAAAATAGAGAAAAACGCCGCTGATCTTTTCATTGAGTGCTGTCAGTTCCTCCGCAAACATTTTGGCTTTCCGCACCACGGTTCCGGAAAGTTGAAATACATTCAGCACCACTGCCGCAGTATCGTAAGATCCGCGCAAAATGCAAAAATTCAATGCTTTTGCCAATACCTGATAATGCTCTTTATTCAAAATGGAAAGACTTTGTGCATAAATGATATTGTGCAGTTCCGCATCCAGCGATTCCGCTCCGGTATTCCCGCCCTTCAGCGTGTAGCCGAGAGAAAATGTCAACTGACCACGGGAGAAATGAGCTTTCCGTTTGGAGGTGGTTCGGTAATTGCGCCAACGGGGAGACGGCACGATCTGCGGAACTTTTCCCGGAAGAAAGTGATCATGCCACAATTCACTCAATGCAAATTGCTTCTGTATCAATTCTGCTTTCGCATCTTTTGCAGGAAACGGATGACCGGAATGTTCCAATAATTCCGCGAAAGTCAACTTCGGCACAAATCTGCGTTCCGGCTTCGGAGCAGTTTTCTGCATCGGCTTGCCGTTGTTTTTCCGTTCCGGCTTTTTCGCTGCTGATCTTTTATTTTTGTCATCAAATGGTTTGTTCTTCATGTCCGGTTTTCTCCAGAAGGTAAACTTTATCGGTGGTACGGACGCGTTCCGGAACCTTGAAAGATACCACATCGCCCTGTGCGGCAGAAGCAACGGTTCCGCAGTCCAGCCGCAATTCGTCAATGACCGTCTCCAGTGCGCCAGTGGTATTGCCCATAATAACAACGCGGCTCCCGTTTCTGATCTCCGTACGCGTTTCAATGGTCAGTTCCGCCACGCCGATCTTTGAATAGTAATTGGTGATCCTGCCGAGATAAGTCTTCCGTTCCGTGGCAAGACTTCCTCCCTGCTGACTCCAGACGCCTGTTTCCATCCCCAGATAGTAACCGCCTTTCCAGAATCCCCGGTTGAATACCGTGGAGAGCGTTTCCTGCCAACCTTTCGCCCGTTCTGCATTGAACGAATTTTCCTGCCATGCCTGCACCGCTTCTTTATACACGGCGGTGGTCTTTGCCACATAATCCGCCGGTCTGCCGCGTCCTTCGATCTTGAGAATACTCACACCGGCATCCAGAATCCTGTCCAATACTTCAATGGTGCAGATATCTGCAGGCGACATGATATACTGGTGATCCAATTCCAATTCAAATCCCGTTTCCACATCGGTCACACGGTATTTCCGGCGGCAATTCTGAAGACATACTCCCCGGTTGGCACTGCGCTGATACGCACAAAGACTCATTCCGCATCTGCCGGAGATCCCGATACAAAGTGCGCCGTGAGCAAAGACTTCCAGTTTCACCGGTTCCCCGGAAGGGCCACAGATATTTTCTTTTTTCACCGATTCCGCGATCTGTGCGATCTGGGGGAGTGTCAATTCCCGTGCCAGCACCATCACATCAGCGAACTGCGAGAAAAATTTTACCGCCGGGAGATTGCATACATTCGCCTGCACTGTCAGATGCACCCGCATCCCGATCTCCCGCAAATAAGTGATCACGGCAAGATCTCCGGCAATACAGGCATCCACTCCGGCAGCTTGCGCGGCATCGCACAAGGTATGCACGGCATCCAGCTCATCATTATAAATAACGGTATTGACTGCCAGATACGCTTTTGCTCCCGCATCATGGCACGATGTCACGATCTGCGGCAGGTCTTCCAGTGTAAAATTCAAAGCACCTCCCGCACGCATATTCAGCTCGCCCACTCCGAAGTAAACGGCGTCGGCTCCCGATTTCAATGCGGCGTGAAGTGCTGCAAAAGATCCTGCCGGTGACAGGATCTCAATGGATCTTTTTTTTCCGTCTTCCGACACGGTCTTAAAGCAATCCGCAATTTTTCAGCGTATCCGTCAGGATCGCATGACTCTTTTCGGATGCCGGACACAGAGGCAGACGGTACACTTCTTCGATCTGTCCCATCATCGCCATCACCGCTTTCACGGGGATCGGATTGGATTCCACAAAAAGATTGCGGAAGAAATTGTAATATTTCCGGTGGATCTTCAGTGCAGCCGCATAATCACCAGCCGCACACGCCGCACACAATGCGGACATTTCCGCCGGGATCACATTGGATGCCACGCTGATCACACCTTTTGCACCCACCGACATCATCGGCACGGTCAGAGCATCATCTCCGCACATCACATCGATCTCACAGACATTGAGGATCTCGGACACGCGGTCCACGCTTCCGCCGGCTTCCTTCACCCCGATCACATTGGGGTTGGAAGCAAGACGCACAATGGTATCCACAGCAATGGGGATTCCCGTTCTGCCCGGCACATTGTAAAGCACAATAGGCATGTCGCAGGTGTCCGCAATGGTGGAGAAATGACGGAACAGACCTTCCTGCGTGGGTTTGTTGTAGTACGGAGTCACCTGAAGGGAGCAATCCGCACCATCGGCTTTTGCACGTTTGGTCAGTTCGATCGCTTCGGCAGTGGAGTTCGCACCGCTGCCTGCCATGATCTTGCAGCGGCCCGCCGCCACATTCACGGCAGTGGAGATCACTTCGGAGTGTTCTTCCATATTCAGCGTGGGGGATTCTCCGGTCGTTCCCACAGGAACAAGACCGCTGACTCCGCCCGCGATCTGCATTTCGATCAATTCTTTGAATTTTCCGTAATCGACCGAGCCATCTTTATTGAACGGTGTCACGATCGCTGTATAAACGCCCTTCAGTTCCATTTTGTCTTCTCCGGAATTTCGATATTTTTCAGTCTGTATGGACCGTGCCGCGGAATACTTCCACCGCCGGACCCGTCAGTTGTACTTGCTTTAATATATTACATTCTCCGGAAATGTCAACTTGTAAAATGTCTCCGGAGCGGGAAAGAAACGAAACTTTTTGCAAATTTTTGTCCAAATGATGAAAAACTGCACCCGCCGACGAGATCCCCGTACCGCAAGCCAGCGTTTCATCTTCCACGCCGCGTTCGTATGTGCGGATGGCGTATGCTCCGTTTTTTCCGACCTTCGCCGCCACAAAATCCACATTGGTCCCCGCAGGTGCAAAACGGGGATGATAACGCAACGCTCTCCCGTGGGTCAGTACATCGAAATCTTCCGGATCGTCCGTATCCAGCAGCACCACAGCATGAGGAACTCCGGCAACACCATAAAAGATCCGGAACGGGGATCCGGCACATTCCACCTCGCGGAACGGTTCGTTCACCAGTACCGTGATCCGGACTTCGCCGCGGGATTCGTGATCTGCAAGCACTTGCGTGGAAAGTACACCGCTGTCCGTTTCAAAAACCGGTGTTTTTGTACCGCCGGACAAACGCGATGCAAAGAACGACGCACACCGCAGTCCGTTTCCGCACATGGATGCCCGGGATCCGTCGCAGTTGTAAAAATCCATCTTCAACCGTGCAGCACTGCCGCCGACAGGAGAAAGAAAAAACAGTCCATCCGCACCGATCCCCAGTTTCCGGTGACACAGCCGCGCAATCTGCTGTTCCGTTACGGTATCGCGCAGCCGTTCCTCATCAGATCCCGGTGCGGCACAGATCACGATAAAATCATTGCCCGCCCCCTGCATCTTTGAAAATTGAATATTCATATCAAACCATAGCCTCCGACCGTCTTCCCTTTGGGGATCCGTTTTTCTGATTTGCAAACAGTGACATCTTTTTTTGCGTAATATGGCATATCGCAAGCAAAAAATCAAACCTGATTCTGAAAAAAATACATCTTTTTTGCAGATGTGATTTGATTTTTGTGTGAAGTCGCGCTACATTAAAGGACACGCCATACTTTGATGTATGTCTGTTTGCCCTGGTAGCTCAGAGGATAGAGCAACTGCCTTCTAAGCAGTGGGTCGTGGGTTCGATTCCCTCCCGGGGCACCATTTTTTTACCCTCATTTTGCGCACAAATTGATCTTCTTTGCAAAAATCTGCAAAAACGCGCAAAAAACTGCAATTTCAGAGCGCGAGTCACACCATTTTTCACACCATATTTACACCATATCCACATCATAGCCTCTTTGTGCTTAATTTTACCCTTGAAATATGATGAAACGGTGATATTGTAAGAGTGATTTCAAAGGTCATTCAAAAACAGAGATGAAGATACTGTCCGCAATGAGTGGTGAGGTGATATGATGAAAAAGATTTATGCGATCAATGGCAGTCCGCGGCAAAACGGCAATACAGCACACCTGTTGAAAAATGCCCTTGCCGGAGCCGAAAATGCGGGTGCGGAAACAGAACTCATCCAACTGGGACCTTTGAATTTCAGCGGATGCCGCAGTTGTTTTGCCTGTAAGCGTTTGAAAAATCCGTCACCGGGCTGCGTGATACAGGATGATCTTGCTCCGTATCTGACCCGTCTTGCCGATGCCGATGGGATCATTATGGGAAGTCCTGTCTATTTCGGTGCGGAAACCGGGTTATACCGCAATTTTCTGGAACGGCTGTTTTTTCCGTTGCTGCGTTACACAGATCCGCCCGGGACCCGTGCGAAGAAAAAGATCGACTTCGGTTTTATTTACACCATGAATGTATCCGCTGAAACGATGGGGGAATACGGGTATCAGGTATTTCTGGAATCCACACACAAATTTCCTCATTTGATTTTCGGCAGCGAAAACATATATACGCTTTATGCCTGCGATACATATCAATTTGATGATTACAGCAAGTATGAATGTACGCTTTTTGATGAAGCACATAAAGCGGAAATGCGTAAAACTCTCTTCTCCGCCGATATGCGCAAAGCCTTTGAAATCGGCAGAAAACTGGCAGAGTGACAACGCATTTTTTTATATGCAAAAAATATGATACGGAGCGTTTTTTATGGCATATACACGCGCAAATACGGATTGGATGAAAAAATCCATTGGGGTGAGTTTTCACTGGACGGATATGTCCGTGAATCTGGATGGAACAAGTAAAGTTTATCAGGAGGCTGTGGACGCTTTTCCCGTGGAGCCATTCGCCGATGCACTGGCGGATGCCGGAGCGCAGCATTGTATTTTTACGCTGACACACGGTAAAAACTTTTTCCCATTTCCAAATCCGGTGGCGGATAAGATCCTGTCCGGCAGAAGCAGCCGCCGGGATCTTGCCGGAGAGCTGATGTGTGCGCTCAAAGCGCGGGGGATCCGTTTTATCGCCTACTACAATCACAGCTGCAACAATGGCGACGATCCCGAATGGAAGGAAGCCTGCGGATATGCAGACGGTCCCGGACACGATCTGGATCGTTTTACCGCAAATTACTGCGGGATCGTCCGCTATATGTCCGAACGCTATGGCAAACTCATTGATGCCTGGTGGTTCGACAGCCCTTATTCTGTGGATCCCGCCGGTCCCATCAATACTATTTCCTGCGATCTGGGGAACTGGCAGTTCTCGTGGGAACAACTGGTGGAATGTGCCAAATCCGGCAATCCCGACGCCGCAGTTGCCATCAATGGCGGTTTCATCTGGGGGGAACCTTATACCAGCCAATTCCTCTATACGGATCATGTGGATTATTATCCCGGGGAATGTCTGGACCTGTTGTACGGCGGCTCCCCTGATGCTGTGCCGGGGATCCGGGAGAGCCGCTGGTGCTGTGCCGATTCTCCCCGCTGGGTATTCAATAAAGGCACACGGGACGCCCACAACGGCACCTTTGCGCCGCCGCAGTTCAGCGATGAAGAATTGCTCCATGCGTTCAAGGTCAATCTTGCTGCAGAAAGAATGATCACGCTGAATATTCTCATTGATCAATCCGGCGTGATCAATCCGGACGCACTGGCGCAGTTCAAACGCGTGAAAGCGCAGTTGTCCTGATCCGGAGGGGAGGGCGGCTTTTTCTCCGATCAGAGCGTTGTTCTGCCCAGACGGCGGGTCACGATCGCGTTCTTTTCGTCAAGCACGATCACTTTCGGCTGGAAAGTTTTTGCTTCTTCTTCCGTGAAATTGGCAAAACACATAATCGTAACAATGTCACCCGGCCGCCCGAGATGTGCTGCTGCTCCGTTCAGACAGAAGATCCCGCTGCCCGCTTTGCCTGCGATGGCATAAGTTTCCAGTCTGTTTCCATTGGTGGCGTTCACCACAAGGATTTTTTCATACGGCAGGATCCCCGCTTCATTCAGATAATCGATATCGATTTCCAGTGAGCCTTCATAATCCACTTCACATTCCGTAAGTCTGGCGCGATGAATCTTTCCTTTGAGCATTTCCAGCATCATATTCATTGTTCCTTTCAAAAATTGAACCGCCTTTTAATATACAACCGCCTTTTAATATACACCGGATTTGTTCCGGAATCAAGCACGGAGTCGTTTTTTACGGCTGGAAAAGTTGACGGAACGCGTCGGGTGAAACATTTTTCCCGTAGGGGCAATATTCAAAGGTTTCGGCGTATTCCGCGCTGACCCCCTTTCCGATTCTGCCCTGATCGCGGAAAAATCCGCCCCAATGTTCATCCAGCCACGCTTTGCGTTTTTCCCAATCCCAATCCGAAGCGTCCAGATCTTTAAGATCCAGATCCACCCACGGCAGCCATTCGTAAAATTGAGATTTGTGGCAGTCCATCAGCTGATACTTGCGGTCGATATCGCCCGTGATGTCCAGAAACGCATCGGCGCGGAAGGGCCGCGGATCTGTAAATTGATCGTAGGCATAGGCAAAGACGGGATTTCCCGCCGGGACCGGAGCATCCGGACAGAAGTGGGGAACGCGCAGCAGGAACGAAGTATCCAGTACCAGCTGCGCCGTGATCCGGTGATCCGGATGATAATCGCACAGCCGGTGGGTGATCACCAGATCCGGCTGGAATTCCCGGATGATCCGCGTGATGGCACAGCGGTTTTCCAATGTATTTTCCAGATAACCGTCCGGATTCGGCATCACCTGATATTCTGTCAGACCGGCGAGACGCGCCACATTCTGCGTTTCCTGATAACGGATCGCCGCCAGTTCCGCCGGTGCAAGGTGGTGGTGACCCGCGCTGCCGTCGGTGACAGAAACAAATTTGACTTTATGACCTTTGGCGATCAAGCGCAGTGCCGCACCGCCGAACATGATGTCCGGATCGTCCGGATGTGCGCCGAAAACAAGGAAGCGTTTTGTCATCGTATTTCTTCTCCTGCCGTCAGAGCGGGTCAGAGTTCGCCAAGCTCATTGAATTTTTCCACCACGGTTCGGATCGGCAGTTTATTGCCCGGCAGCTCCACTTCGCTCTGGATATTTTTCAGACGGGGTGCTTTTTTGAGCAGACTCACGATCCTTTTCCAGTCGATCGTACCCTGACCCGGCAGCCAGTGATTATCCCACTGTCCGTTATTGTCGTGCAGATGGCAGTTGATTACATCGGGCAGCATTTCCTCCAGGATATTCTGCTGCCATTCCGGTTCGCAGCCGACGGCACGCCAGAGGTCATTCACCGCATTTTCTTCAAACTTATAACCTTCCTCCATCAGATGCGCATGGCCGGAGTCAAAACACAATCCCAGAGTCGGTGTGGAAAAACGCTTTTTCAAGGCGATCAGGATCGGGGAAACATTGGAACGGACCCAGATGTTTTCAATGCCCACTGTCACACCACATTCTTCCGCTGCGGGCAGGATCTGTTCCAACGCGTCTGAAATATTGTCGATATGTTTCTGAAGGGGGATCTCCGGATAATGAAAATCGTTGCCCACATGGATGGTGTAGGTGTCCACCCCCATTTCCTGACAGATCTGAAGACAGAGCTGCTGGCGGCGGATCATTTGCGGCCGGTATGCCGGATCGGGATAAATAGGATCGTAAACACCCTGAAAAGGTGCATGTGCATCCACAAATGTCAAGCCCGCATCTGCCATTTCTGTTTTCAGCTTTTTGGAAAAGTTTGCGTTCCCCATGATCTGTGAGATCAGCGATGAGGTCAATACCAGATGCTTCGCGCCGTTCGCCGCAAATTCCTGCATGATGTTGGCTCGGATGCTGTCCGGCATGGTATTGGAGAAACTGTAACAGAATGTGACCGGGACCTGAAACATGGTTTGATTCCTTTGTATTGTTTTTTGAATAAAGCAGATTTTTCTGCTGTTGGAATAAGATACTCTCTTCACACACGGAAATCAAGCATGGATCTTCTGTTTTTTTTTATTTTTTGTGGGCTGTTGAAAAATCAACAGAGGGGCAGACTCCTTCATTTTCAAATTCCAGCGTGGCATGATGGATCCCGTGCGCATACAAAAAGCCCCTGATCTCCCGTCCCGTCCTTTCCAGCAGGGAAAGATCGTGCAGCTGCACATGAGCTGTCAGGGCATTTTCGGTGGTACTGACCGCTCCCCGCTTGTCAAGGCGGAAAATAGGGAAAAATGACGCAAATGGCAGATTTTGTGCTGAAACAAAATTTTTTTACAACCCCAGACAAATGGCAAGTCCGCAGAGCATTACGGTGGCTCCGGCAAATTCTGCCGCATATTTTTCCAGCCAGGGCAGACGGAAACGATCCAAGCCATACCGGCAGATCAGCACAGCGGCAAGCATGGTGCAAAGAGTCGTCAATGTAAAGACCAGCGTGACCAGCAGTACACTTGCCGGTCCCAGCACCGCCGATGCCGTCAGCAACGGCAGCAATGCTTCACAGGGCCCGAGTACAAAGATGATGAAGATGACCCAGTAGGAAAGTTTTTCTGTGTGATGCTTATGTGTATGCTGTTGTTCTGCCCGGTGTTTCCAGCGTTGATGCAGCGAGTGCAGGATCACTGCAGCCCCCATACCGATCAAGGCGTATGCGGCAATATCTCCCCGCCATGTTTCCAACCATTCAAATTGCGATTCGGAGAGTAGATCTGCCACAAAAAGGAATCCGGATGCCAGCAGGAATGCACTGCCCACATGTCCGATCCCGCAAAGGATCGTCCAGAAAAAAGTCTTGAACCATCCGTAATTGCGGCTTTTCGACAATGCAACAAAAGGCAGATAATGATCCGGACCGGCAATGGTGTGGATCAATCCGTCAAGAAATGCGGCAATGACCAATGCCAGCAATGTGGTGTTCTGTTCCATAATTTTCAATACTCCTTCATGTTTTCGCAGATGGTGCTTAATATATACTTCGTCGCTGTCGCTGTCAAGTTACAGTGTGGAAATATTTATCTGTGTGATTTGAAAAAAAGAAAGAAAAATTGAACTTTTTTTGAAATTTCTCTTGACTTTTTACAAAAAAGACCATATTGTAATCTTCGTGGCGGAAATCCGTTCCGCCGCAAAAACAAACATACAACAGTAGAGAGGTATCAACATGAAAAAAGCTCTGTTGCTCGTCGCAGTCTGTGCAGTCGCCGCCTTCGTGAGCGGCTGTATCGCCAATCACACCAACGATGCCGCCACCAGTGCAAAAGCCTGTGTGACCAAGAAGTTTGAAGCGGATATCGTTGCCGGGAAAACAAAAGTTTCCGGAAAAGCCACCGTTCACAATGTTCTCGGTATTATTTCTTGGGGTGTAAGTGATTATGCTGATGATGCATTCATTTCCGGCGCACCCAGTCTGCAGCTTTTTGCTTCTCCGCTGACTGTTGCCAAACAGGGCGCGACCTTCAATGCCTGCAACGGTGCCACCAAAGCCGATATGCTCCTGGCTGCAAAATACAAAATCAAAATCTCCGATTTCTTTGTTTACAAGAAAGTCGAATGTGATGTGACCGGTTTCCCCGGCGTTGTCAACGGTGTCAAATAAATCTTGTTTGAACACTGATAAAATTTGATTTTATCCACAGGGAGCAGACGAAAAATCTGTTCTCTGTTTTTTTATGGATTTATACCGACATATTTTTTATAATTTTCCGAAATTACTTTTTTTCATATATTTCAAGTTCTTAACATCCGCACCGGGATAAAATTACAGATAACGCTTTCCGCGCGGGCAAGCCGTAAAAAAAAAGCCGTTAGAAAATCTGACGGCTTTTCAAAAGTCTGGTGGAGGTGGTGCAACTTGACTGCAAAATTTTCTCTCAAAGATTTTTACGCTCAAACAATAGAAAATTTCGTTGTCGCAATACCTGATATGATAGAGAGTCATAGAACTGCGAAAAAAGTATCAGGAAATCAAAAAACGTCAAAAAGCAACGTGGAGGACTTGCCCTGTCAAAAGTTCGTTATTTGAATTTGAAAGGCAAAGATATGCAGAAAGTTGATTTTTTCAGATATTTATAGTATTTGCCTGTTGTTTCCAAATTTATATATAAATCTCCTTCTTTGATAAAGAATATATTACAACTTTTATCGTTATATATGATTTGTTTTTCCGGAGATATTTTACAATTAAAGCGTTGGGAGTTTGTCCAAATCTCTTTTCCGGATTTCCCGCGGTAAACCAATTGAGCATGAAACTCACTTTGGGGTTGATCAAAATAAATCAACAGTAATGCACATTGACTTTCATTTTTACTGAAATGATACCATGGCTTACTGATTTCCACAAGCGGAAAAGTTTGTATATATACCGTAACATCAGAGGGGGGTAAATCAAAAACGCAATCAAATAATTTCAATTTTTCTGCTTGCGGCGGAATCGGAAGATTTATACTCTCTTTGCCGAGGAACTCTGCTGTAATATCGACAATAAATATATCTTTTTGCAGTGAACTTTTGACAACAGGTGTTCTTGCAGATTCAAACTGTTTCCCTGTCAAGATGCGATTTTTTATGGTAAATACAAAAAATTGCGGATCAGCTTCTCCGGCATACAGTATTGAAAAGCAGAGAGCTAACATTGCAACGATATATTTCTTCATACGTTTCTCCATGTTCAAATCGACTTCATTACGGTGAATATAACATTAATCGCCAGCGTTTACAAGTGGTGAATGTGTTTTTATTTTGACAGTTTCAGAAATGCCGTTTGGCGAAAGCATGTCCGGAACCGGTTTTGAGGTATGCTTCAAATGCCGCAGCCTTTTCTTTGGATGAAAATGCAATAGCTGTTTCAATTTTCCAAGGTTT
>JAZNXT010000140.1:0-6416 GCA_045594005.1 Victivallales bacterium | reverse complement strand
TAACGGAGTGCAGGCGTCATACGAACACTGCATGTACGCTCCTGACTCCGAGCGCAACTACACCTTTATAGGCGATAAAGGCCGACTGGAAAACATCGGCGATGCCGGAGATTGCGAGATACACGTCTGGGTCAGCCGCACCAAACGTTCTACTCCGGATATAGTCCACAAAATCAAAGGGCGCACAGGCTCCCACGGCGGCTCTGATGCTGAAATAGTCAAGGCATTTTTTGATTACGTCCAGCTGGGCAAAAAGCCCAATGTATCCCCCGTGGCAGCCCGTTACGCCGTAGCGACCGGAGTTATGGGACACAAATCTATGCGCAACGGCAATATGCCGCAGGATATACCCGCTCTGCCGCAGGAGATCATCGACTACTTTGAAAACAACTGAAAAAAGACAAATCTAAAAGCAAAAATCCCGCAGTTTTCCGGAGAAAGCTGCGGGATTTTACTTTGCAGACGATATTATCTGCCGAGTTTTTTCCAAATCGGCTCAAGGTCGACGACTTTGCCGGTATTGGCAGCCTCTTCGAGGGCGAGAGCGTAAACTGCGCTCTGAAGTCCCTCATTTCCGCTGCACTTGGGTTCAGTTCCGTTCACCATTGAGTCGTAAAGCTCTTTCATAATGAAGGCGTCGCCGCCGCCGTGACCGTCGACACCGGAAAAATCCAGCGTATTGGTGATACCGTCGCCCATCATACGGTATGAGAGCTTCTTCTCATAAAGCTCCAGTTTGATGGTTCCCTCGGTGCAGCAGAAGAGCATTCTGCGCTCGGGGATCATATTGCTCATCGTGCAGGTGAAGGAGACGCGCACTTTGTTGCGGAACTCGGCAACCGTGACCATATTATCCTTCATATCGGTATCATCGGTGAAGGGAGTTTCGGTACGGTGCGGGTCCTCCCAGGACATAAAGGTATCTTTGCCGTACTTCTCTTCGAGGAAACGGAACTCCGGCTTGAAGAGGTCGCGTCCGCCGAAAGCGGCGACCCGGCTGGGGATATCTCCCACGAACCACTCGATGAGGTCGAGGTCGTGGCAGCATTTTTCCAGAATGTGCGGACCGGACATAGAGCTGTTGCGCCGCCAGTTGCACATAATATATCCACCGTGGGCAGGAGTGATGTTTTCAGAGGCATCGACCGCCAGAAGTTTGCCGAACTTGCCGGAGTTGAGCAACTCGTACGCTTTGCGGTACAGGAGAGAGTAGCGCAGAACGAATCCGGTGGCAAAGAGCTTGCCGCTCTTGATGTAGGCATCGTAAATATCCTGACAATCCTGGATACTGGTGGCAAGCGGCTTTTCGGTAAAGACGTGTTTTCCGGCGGAAAAGGCGGCAATTATCTGCTCACGGTGGAAGCAGTTGGGGGAGCAGACCATGACCCAATCAACGCCGGGATAATTGATCGCCGACTCCATATCCTGTGCGTAAAACGGCTCTTCGATGTTCCACGCTTTGACCGTTTCGCGGGCGACCTCCATATCAGGATCAAAGACCGCGACGATCTTAACATTGCCGCCGCTGTCTTTGAGCAGATTGCCAACGATGTACTTGGGACGGTGTCCAAGTCCGAGAACTGCAACTTTGATCTCTTCAGCCATAACAAAAACTTCCTTTGTAAAAATAAAAAAAGTGCTTCAGTTGTACATATAAAATACACTTGAAGCACCTTGAAATAAATGGATGAAAGTTGTAGAAAAAATGACAGAATATTGTTTTTCTGCTCAACAGCCCCTGCGATTGCGTCTGATGAGAACGATCATTATGATCACCCAGAAGATGAAAAACGCACCGCTGATGACAAAGACGTTGAACCATCCGATGGTGAGGACCAGAGTGAACGCGAGAGCTGTCCAGATGCCTCCGCCCATAAAGGGTTCGTGGATGAGCTGCTTGTAGCCGAAGGACTGGGCGGCACTGGTTTTGGATTCAGGATCAACTGTACGCAGGAGCAGAAGTCCGGTAGCGGTAACTCCGAGTGCCTGTCCGAAATCGGCAATGGCTCGCTCGAACCACGCCTCTTTGAACAGTTTGGGGGCAACGTACACCACCATCAGCACCGAGAAAACTGCTCCTGAAACGATGAGAGCAAGCAGAGGTATCCAGTTGGCGGCGACCACTTCAAGACGGATGGTCGCCACGGCAGAGACAACAAGAAAGTCCAGTGCGGCACCGGAAACGCGCTGCATCTGACCGTGGTCGATGAGCGAGTGGACATTGAATCTCTGGGCAGCCTTCTGGATGACAAGTCCGCCGATCATACAGAGCGGGAAGAGCGGGAAACCGCCGAAAAGACGCTTGGCAGCATTGGGAAAGAGCGCGATTTCTGCGCTGCGGCACCCGGTAAGAAAAAGATAGCCGATAAGCACAGCAAGACCGACCAGAGAGATATGCCAAGCCAGAGAGTCGATGGAGTCGCAATAAACTGTCTGCTTTCCGGCATTGGGTGTCGCGTCCTCGCGGTAGACGCCGATCTGCTGGAACTTATCCTGCTCGGCAAAGATCCGCACATTTTCGACATATCCCTTGCGCCCTGCCCAGTTGACCAGCACCATACCGATAACGATTCCCAGCACCATTCCGGCGGTAGCCATCGTGTAACCGAGAGCAATAACGACGTTCCAGTTGAAGGATTCAAAACTCTGGCTCATTCCGCCGACAGTGCCGTGTCCACCCTGAAAACCGATTTCAAGCAGGTTTCCGAATGCGGGATGCACTCCGAAAAGCGGAACGAGTACAAATCCGGTAAGAGCGAGACCGATGACATACTGTCCCCAGGCGGAAACCTGTCCGAAGCAGAGCTGGGGAAACGCCAGACTGAAAACCCGCTTCAGAGGAGGCGTGACAACTCCCAGAAAGAGCGAGGCAAATACTATATTAATAAGAAAGCCGGGCAGTTTGGATATGCCTTTGACGATTTCTGCATCAATGAATCCCGGGAAACATTGAAAAATAAACAAACCGATGAATCCGCCGATCACAGAACTCGGAAGATAGAGTTTCTGAAGCAGAGGAATACTCACACGGAGGATTTTTCCTGACACCAACAAAACAGCAAGGATACAAAAAATTACGATCGCCTGCATTGCATTCTCCTATATTTGAAAAACATTGTTACAGAAAACAGTTGTACAAAAAACTGCATAATATATACCATTAATTGCAAAAAAACAACCTTTTTCGTTGATTTTTGCCTCATCGACGGTTTATGACAAAAACTCATATCTCTTTTGTGCTTGAAATTTCCGGCAGTTGATAGATTTTCAATTTGAAGTACTCACGATCTCTGAAGCCGTAAGCCTGTTTTATCAGCCATCTGATCTTGTTGTTGAATCCCTCCATTTTTGCATTGCTGATATGCCGGAATGTCCAGTAGGTCACAATCCCCTCCAGCTTATCCCGTATTGTTCTTGCCATTGTTTTCAACTCCGGAATCCCGGTTTCTTCAGCCAGTTTACACCATCGGTGAAAAGCCATTCTTGCATGGTATGAATCCTTTGCCTGCCGATAAATGCTGCGTAACGTTTCTTTGAACATATAAGCATCTCCCAAATCTTGAAAATCTCCACGCATATTCTTTAAAATCATCTTGGCATCTTCCGGTAAATCCTCGTTGTTACGCAGAAAAATAAAACGAAGTCCTTTTAACTGTTTTCGCTGCAGATCATCCATTTTTGCAGTTATCCGCCTGCGGACAAGATCTAACTTGTCATTCATCAGCTTTATAACATGAAAGTGATCAAAGACAATGTGTGCATTGGGAAAGTTGTTGGTAATCCACGAGTAATAACTGTTTGCCATATCCATTGTTACAATCCTCAATTTGCTTTTCTTCAACTTTTTCAAAGCCCCGGCAAGGGCTGAAATGCCCTTGCCGTCTCCAACATGAATAACTGCTCCCGATTGTAAATCGCGGACAATCGTCAGATATTGCTGATTCTGCATACCTTTTCCAACATGGATTTCATCAATACCGATGGCTTTGATATGAGCGGTTGGGATACGGGAATATTTCTTTTTTAAATGCTTTTTTTCCAATTCCTTAATTGTATGCCAGCGCAAACCGTAGAAGTTGGCAAGAGCTTGGATGCTCATATGTGGACGTAATTCCAGTATTGTCCGTTCTAATGTTTTAGTAAGTCTGGCTTTGGGGCGAGAAAGAAATGGAATATGTTCAAGACCGCGAAAATGACAGCGGTGACAATACAAACGATGGATGGTTAATTCTAATACGACTTGTCGACAATTGCCCAAAGGTTCGCCGCGAATGCGGCGACTGCGGAGCGGTTCAACAGTTACAGATGTTGAACCGCAGTGCGGACACTGATGTTTGGTGCGTTTCAGACGGATTTCAACACTTTCTTTGGAATATTTTACACTTTCTTGTTGAAATCCACGAACTCTCTGTGTATAGTAGAGATTGACCGGCATTGCTTACCCCCTACTGTTTTGGTTGGACACTTAACAATAGGCGCAATTCCGGTCTTTTTCAATTCCGTCTTTCTGTTTTTTATGATTTTCTACTCAATTCTGTCACAAACCGTCGATGAACCAAAAAATGGTCAACGAAGCCGTCAGGCTTCACTTCGTGCGGCGACAGCCGCTCTTCTCTTAAAAAACGGAGTTTTTTCTTCACATCTTCACCTGTCTTGAATTCTGCCTTGAAGTGGACCACAAACTGGACCACACCCCAAGGAAAATGTGTTTCATGGCAGCAGAAATCCCGAATCTCGTCAAGCGTAACGGCATCTATTACTTCCGGTGTCGTATCCAGTCAAATCTTACCAACGGTCGTGCCCGTGAGGTGAAAATCTTCCTCAAAACAGGCGATTTGACTTCTGATCAACACTCGTGACAAACTCATCAAGCAGCAGCTTTACGAATCAAAGTTCCATGAGTCGTATATGCTGACTGAAGGGAGCCATGCCAAAATCAACAACAATCCCGCTTTCATGCCCGTTGTCGTTGAAAAGGTCGGAAGACTGCCGGGATACGGAGAAGTCATCAGCATCGCCCATTACGGAGAGCAAAACGGCGACTTGATGGCTGACCCGAAAATGGAATTCACCATCATCGGAGGCGATTATTACCCCATCAGCTTCCGCAATGATTATCTGTGTAAACACAACAGCATCTTTGAAGACGACGGCATAAATCTGCCCCTGCAGCACGACTTAACCACCTTCGCCAACCAATGGATGCGAAACATCGCCGAGCAACAGAATATTAAGACATTCTGACAAGTTACAATTGAAAAGCACTCAATGCCGTGATATATTACGGCGTTGAGTCTAACTTATTTGGGTGACTATGAAAAAGGATTTGAAATATTACATAGACCGTTTTCAGCATTTGCGGCAAGCTCCGACTAAATATGGACCGGCTCCGCATAAAGCAGTTTTATTGCTCAGTATTATCCGGGGAATTGAACTTGGCTTTATTACTGAAAACAAGATTGTTGCAAGTCCGATAATGCTTTCGCTTTTCAAAACTACTTGGGGAGCATTGGTAACGACTGCCAATACTGCGGCTTTTACCTTGCCGTTTTTTCATCTGCGGAGCAGTAAGTTCTGGCATTTCAAAGCCAAAGACGGTTTTGAAGAATGGTTGAATCAGAGCAAAGCGATACACTCTCTGGCACAATTGCAAACGGCGATTCAGTATGCTTATCTTGACGGGGAACTGTTTTTGCTGCTTAACAGTTCTCACAGCCGGAATATCTTGAAAAATGTTCTGCTTGAAGCAAATTTCCCCACCGGAGATTGGAAATCGCTCTCCAAGAAAACATACTTTGACAAGGTATCAGCAGAAATTACCGGAAAAAGTTCAAAGAGCTATGTCGCCAATATGACCAGTCTGGAAAGCTCTCTTGACAAAGAGTGTCTGGAAGAGGAAATGTTTATCCGCAGTGCGGCATTCAAACGGGAAATCAGCAAAGCATACAATTACAGTTGCTGTATTTCCCGTCTGCGTGTCGATGTCACAACCGACTGTGACCTGATGGATGCGTGCCACATTGAGCCTTTTGCGACCTCTCACGATGATACCATAACCAACGGCATCTATCTTTGTCCGACTCTGCATCGGGCATTTGACCGTCACTTAATCAGCATTGACGAAAACTATCGGCTCATCATCTCCAAAGCCTTCATCGAGCGTTCAGACAGCCCATACTCCATAAAGCAATTTGAAGGCAAAGTAATTCTGTTACCCGCCAATCGCAATCATTACCCATCACAAGAAAAGCTTCAAAAACATCGGGAAATGTTGATTGTTTAAGGATTTTCGTGCGTCCTAATCCATTCCCACGCTTTTTTAGGAAGCCATCCATTTCTATTTTGTCCAGTTACATCAATCACAATAAAATGGTCATTTGCATTAATAACACATTTTATTTTCTTTTGCCAAGCAT
>JAZNXT010000139.1:0-29145 GCA_045594005.1 Victivallales bacterium | reverse complement strand
TCTGTGCCTGCTGCTGCACCGCCAGCGGTGGCAATGGTCATGATCGCCTGACCGGCAGTCACAACATCTTTTGCACCGATAATTACTTCTCCCACAGTACCGGCGCAGGGAGCTTTGATTTCCGTTTCCATCTTCATGGCTTCGATCACTGCCACGACCTGACCTTCTTCCACTGTGTCACCGGCGTTGACTTCCACGCGGACGATGGTGCCCGGCATGGGAGCGGGAATTTCTTTACCGGCACCTGCGGGAGCTGCTGCTTTCTTCGCTGCACCTTCCACCACCTGGCTGTTCAGATCAGCGGTGATCACGCCGCCTTCTTTGACCTGCACATTGAAGGTCTTGCCTTCCACGGTGACCGTGTAGGCTGCGGGAACATCGGCTTTCGCTGCGGGAGCGGCATCGGAAGCATAACGGATACCCATGGGTTTGTCACCCTTGAGGAACGCGATCCCTTTGTCGCCGCAGGCTGCTGCGATGAAGATATTTTCGTCGGTGACTTCCAGACCTTCTTTCTTGAGAAGTTCGGTGTTGTAGGCAATACCCAGTTTCGGGTTGGCATCGTTCAGTTCCACCACAGATTTGGTGGTGGGTTCTTTGCCCAGCTGTTCTGCCGCCCACTGCACCAGCTGCGGATCCGGAGCGACCGGAGTTTTGCCGAAGTAGCCGAGAACCATCAGACCGTAACCCTTGGGATCCATTTTCCAGGAGCCGTCCGGATTCTTGCCCTGCACGGCATTACGGAATGCCTGCTGGAAGTAGAACTGGGAGACCGGGGTGACGGAGGTGCCGAAACCGCCGCGTGCGACCACTTCGCGCATTTCCGCAATGGTGGCATCGTATTTGTCCAGACAGTTGTTGTCGCGCATCATCTGGGTATTGGCAGTGAGTGCGCCGCCGGGCATGGGGCTGAAGATGATTTCAGGGGAGACCTGCATGGATTCCGGAGGCATGAAGTATTTGCTCATGCACTTCTTGAACAGATTTTCCACTTTCAGGATCTTGTCCGGATCGATATCCAGCGTGTAATCCGGATCGCCTTCCAGCACATGATACATGGTCAGGATGTCAGCTTCGCAGGTACCGCCGGAGAGGGGAGCCATAGCCAGGTCGATGATGTCCGCACCGCCGCGGATGGCAGCCAGGTTGCAGGCAATGGCGCAACCGGCGGTATCGTGGGTGTGGAACTGGATTTCTTTTGCGCCGACGCCGTATTTGTCGTCCAGGATCTTGCGGGCCTGTTTGATGGTTTCATAAACCGTGGTGGGCGTGGAGGTGCCGGAAGCATCTTTGAATGCAACGCTGTCAAAGGGGATACCGCTTTCGATGATTTCGTTCAGGCGGTCGATATAGAACTTCGGCGTATGTGCATAGGGTTCGTTCAGACCGGGAGCCAGACCCATCATGGTGACGGTGACCTGGTGTTTCAGACCGTGGGCGGCGATGGCTTTACCGGAGACTTCCAGGTTGCGGACGTCGTTCAGCGCGTCGAAGTTACGGATCTGAGTGATACCGTGTTTTGCAAAAAGTTTCGCATGAAGGTCGATGATGTCGGAGGACTGGGAGGAAAGACCCACCACGTTGACACCGCGGGAAAGGGTCTGGAGGTTGACATCCGGACCGACGATCTGGCGCCATTTATCCATTTCTTCAAAAGCGTTTTCCTGCGTATAGAAGAAAAGACTCTGGAAACGGGCACCGCCGCCGATTTCGATGTGGTTGATACCGGCTTTTGCCGCAGCTTCCAAAGCGGGAGCAAAGTCTTCAGTTTTCGCACGGGCTCCGATGCACGACTGGAAGCCGTCACGGAAGGAGCAATCCATAAATTTGATCTTTTTCATCTGGTTGCCTTTACTTTCTTTTGTTATGTTGATTTTTATTCAGTATTTTCAGTTTCATTTCCCGCCGCGGTGCATTTTCACTGCTGCGATCGCTGCCTGGGCAAGAACTTTATCCGCCGGGGAAAGTTCTTTGGATGAAGATGCTTTGGGGGCTGCGGGTTTCTTTACCGGTTGAGCTTTGACGAGTGCGTTGGCAAACGGTGCAAGTGCTTTGGACATCGCCTTCATACAATAGATCATGACGATGAGGAACACATACACCATCCCCATGCCGAGAACCATGGCTTTGAGACCATCGAGCAATACCATGAGGGTATTCATGTTGTTTTGTTTCCTTCCTGCGGTTTTTGCCGCGTTTTGTTATGAAATTATTTGATGCGTTATAAACTTTTCTTTGCGATCCGGATATCACCGCAACGGAAGTTTTCCGTCACTCCGTCGTGTTCCACCAGAATGGAGCCATCCGGCAGGATCTCCGACATCATACCTCTCACGCGCGAACCATCCGGCTTATCAAATTCCACGGTTTTTCCCAGCAATCTGTTTTCTGTTTTCCACAAGCGGAAAAGCTCTTCCGGATTTTTCAGATATATAATATAGCACTCACTCAGTGATTTTGCCAATGCAAATGTTATTTTTTTCACATTAAATTTTTTTCCGGCGATCCTGTTGAGGGATTCCGCCTTCTGATCTATGGCTCCGAGATCTTCCTCCGAGAGATTGATATTGATCCCTATCCCCGCAATGATCCCCGCAAATCTGCCGGAGCGGATCACTCCTTCGCAGAGGATCCCCGCGATCTTTGCCGATCCCGTATAAACATCGTTCGGCCATTTGATGTAAAAGTCTCCTTCCGGCACATGATCACGCAGGGTGCGCAAGACCGCAAGGGAGGCGCAGCAGGTGGCAGAAAAAGGATCTTCTCCCGGGTTTTTTATGACAAATGATGCGGCGACTGCCGCACCCGGCGGCGTGGACCATTTTCTGCCCAGTCTGCCCCGTCCGGCAGTCTGGTGATCGGTGGCGACCAGCGTCCCGTCGGAGAGGGCGTCAAAATGGTCTTTCGCATAGGTATTCGTAGAGGGGGTTTCCGGAAGAAAAATGACGGATCCTGCGTCCGTCATTTTATCCGTCACATATCCGTCATTCATCATATCATATTTATTTTTCAAGCACTAAAAGAATCGTCAAAATCATCCGTCAGATTTTTTATTCCTGAACGGCATCCAGCTGTTTGATGGCATCGCCTTTCGGGGGAGTGACCACTGCTGCGCCGTGGGCTTTGCTGCCGAGGAACGGGATGTTTTTGATTTCTTCATAGTCCTGATCCGGAATGGCATCCCTGCCGCCGATCAATGTCACATATCCGTTTTTCGGATCGGATACAAGAACGGGTTTCCGGTCTTCTTTTATGACAACGCGACGGTTCTGCAATCTGCCGTCGTGATCGAACACATAGTATGCAAATACCCGGTTGCTTGCCGGAGCCAGAACATGAAGACGGCTGAGGAAATCCAGTACGAACTGCGGTTTGAATTCCGCGCCGAGATTATAGGCGAACCGGCGGTTGGCATAGATTTTGTTTTCATCTTCCACAATGAGATTGAGGACATGGATCTGACCGGTATAGAGAGAAACGATCCGGTAGGTGCGCTGTTCGATTTTTTCCGTTTTGATATTTTTGTTGCCCAACAGTTCCGGAACGCCGAATTTTGTACTCCATATATTCACGCCCGGCACGATATTGAAAAAGAGGAGCGGGGATATATATTCATTTCTGAAAAGATGATGGGAGACCACGGCGCGGATACTGTAAGCACCGGGCCGGTGAACATCGTAGTAATCGCAAATATCAAAGGTGAATTCTTTTGTGGCACCCGGTGGAATGATGATCCCGGTGAGCGGGGGAGCTGTTTTGGGATCGATGAGGGGGAGATAACGGCGGTTTTTGCCGTTTTCGTGCCGGATCTCAAATTTCAAGCCGCCTTTGAGTTCGGCGAGATTTCCGAAAGCGACGGCATGAGCGGAATTATTCCGGATGGATACCTGAATGAAAACGGGATCGTATTCCAGATAATTGGTTTGTCCGAGTTGGATCCGTACGGAAAGCTGGGCATGTACGGCGGGGAATGTCAGAAAGATCATGGTAAAGATCAGCAGCAGCGCGGCGGTTTTGATTTTCATGATGCAGCTCCTTTCATTTTTCTTCTATTATATTTATGTTTTTCCGGGCAAGATCGTTCCGGATCATGGCTACGGCACGGTCGGCGGCGTTTACCGGGGAAACGGCATCCTGACAACGCATATCTGCGCATTGCCGTTTCATACAACGGATGCAGGACACATTTTCCGGCTGAAGTATTGTTTTGCGTTCTGTAAACGGTCCGGTCAATACCGGATCGGTGGGTCCGAACAGAGCAAGGACCGGCACATCCAAAGCGGCGGCGATGTGCATGGGACCGCTGTCATTGGAAACGAAAAGGGTACACATTCTGGTCAATTCCAGCAGATCGCCGAGAGTTGTTTTTCCGCACAGGGAAGTGATATGAGGTGCATTTCCGCACAGGGAGATGATCGTTTCTGCTGCGGGGATATCATCGGAGGTTCCCAGCAGGACGAAATGTGCTGCGGGGATCCGTTTTTTGAGTTCAGAAACAAGTTCCGCGAAAAATTCCGCTTTCCATTGTTTGGTGATCCAGCGTGCGCCGGGGGCAAGTCCGATCAGACAATTTTTCTGATCCGGGGAAATGCCGGCATTTTCCAGCAGAGCATTGGCGGACTGCAGATTTTCTTCCACGACCGGCAGGGTGAAGGAAAAATCGATTTCATCCGTTTTTTTTCCGAGAAAATGTGCCACAGCCTGATTATTTTTCAGCAGGGCATGGATCCCCGGATCCTGGGAAAAATGTTTGTTGTAAAAAAGTTTAGCGATTCCTTCCCGGGGTTTTTCCGGACCGGCATGATATGGAGCTTTTGCCTGTTTTGCGATGAGTGCGCTGCGGAACAATCCCTGAAGATCGATCACGGCATCGTATTGATTTTTCCGGAGATCTTTTTTCAATTCCCTGTATGCGGGAAAAAACGAAGATATCTTTCCCAGTTTTTTCCGTTGGAACAGAATGGCATTTTCCACGCACGGCATATATTTCAGGAGCGGAGAAAAGGCAGGATGGATGAGCCAATCGGCTTTCGCGCCGCTTTCACGGCAGAGTGCCGCCACAGCGGGAAAGGCATGAAGTACATCCCCGAGGCTGCTTGGTTTTACGATAAGAAAACGCCTGCTCATAAAATCGTGTTCCCGTGATGACCGGACCGGAGGCGGTCAGCTTCCGACTTCCAGACGGGAAGCGAGGCGTTCGGGCAATCCGGCAGCGAGGATCTTTTCCTGTGCGGTTGCGATATCGTAGGGGAGCATGTAGCGGGTCACAGTTCTTTCGTCGGAATCATAGATGGCGAAAGATGCCCGCGGGTCACGGTTGCGGGGTTGACCGACGCTGCCCACATTGATCAGATATTTGAATCCTGCTTCCAGTTTCAGTACGAAAGAATCTTCGCAATGGAAATTTTCGGCATTGTAGTCCGCCCAGTCGTACAATTCTTCGATACTTTTTCCGGAATGTTTCAGGACCGGTTTTTTGGCGAAAGCCAGCGGCACATGGGAGTGTCCGCAGAAACACAGAGGGGTGAACTGATAGGCAAAATTATCAGCGGCATGATGTTCATCAAAAATATATCCCCATGCTTCCGGGGAATCCAGTGTGGCATGGACCACGGTAAAGTTTGCGCCGCGTGGAGTAACACGCATCGGCAGATCGGCAAGATACGCACGGTCTTCCGTGGAAAGCTGGGATTTTGTCCAGAGAACAGCAAGACGGGCATGCTGGTTGAAGCCTTCCATGATCTCGTCGTTATTGGAGGCAAATTCATCATGGTTTCCCTTCACAACGGCAACGGGATCGAGGGATCGGAGCAGATGCAGACATCCTGCAGGATCGGCACCGTATCCGACCGTATCGCCGAGGGACACGAATTTTTCCGCGCCGAGGGCTTTTGCTTTTTCCAAAACGGTTTGGAATGCTTCCAGGTTACCGTGGATATCACTGAAAATAGCATATTTCATTTTGCGTTATGACTTTCCTTTGGCATTTTCTTACTTTTGCTGTTTGTAAAATATAGCCCGCTTTTCCCATTTGTAAAAGGCAAAACAGAAAAAAAATGGAATTTTTCTGATGTTTTATGAAAAAAACAGGAAAAAAACACTTGAAAAATTGACCTTTACGCTTTATACTTTCATCGGACAAATATTTTTGCAGAAAAAAACGAAAGGTAACGAACAGTGGCAGAGAACAGCGATTATATTCTGGAGCTGCTGACCGAATACGGTATGGTATCGGCGGAGCAGATCGAAGAAGGCTGGAGCAAAGTGGCGGCATCGGACGGGCGTCTTGATATTGTAGATGCCCTGCTGGAATTGCATTACATTGACGAAAGCGAAGTGATGGCGATGCTGGCGCAGCAGTATGGCTTGGAAACATTGGACCTTACCGGATATCAGATCCCCGATGAAGTCATTGCCATGATCGAGGCGGATGTGGCGCGGAAGTATCATGTGATCCCCGTGATGTTCGGCGATGAAGTGCTGACCATTGCCATGTCGGATCCCACGGACATGGATACATTGGATAATCTCCGGTATATTCTCAACCGCGATGTGGAAGCGGTGATCTCCCCCAAAGAACAGATCCAGAAAATCATCGACCAGCATTACGGTACGATCAACGATTCCGTGAATGCGCTGCTTGACGGTATGGAAATGGGTGATCTGGAACAGGTGGAGGATGCCGATACCGGAAACGAAGCCAAAGGGGACGATGCGCCGATCATCCGTCTGGTGTATCTGTTGATCACGGAAGCCTACAAACTGAAGGCATCCGATATTCATTTGGAACCGCTGGAACGGCGGTTCCGCGTCCGCTACCGTATTGACGGTGTGCTGCGGGAAATGGAAAGTCCGCCGAAATATCTGCAGTCCAACATCATCTCCCGTATCAAGATCATGTCCCGTATGGATATTTCTGAAAAGCGTATCCCGCAGGACGGTCGTATTCAGGTGCGCGTGCAGAATGCGGATATCGACTTGCGTGTATCTGATATTCCCACGACACACGGCGAAAGTATCGTCATGCGTATTTTGGATAAGACCAGTATCCAGCTGGATATTCCGCAGCTCGGGTTCTATACGGACGACCAGGAAAAAGTGGATAATATCATCGGGTTCCCGGACGGGATCTTCCTTGTGACGGGTCCGACCGGGTCCGGCAAGACCACCAGTCTTTATGCGTTCCTCAACGCGATCAATACGCCGAACCGCAAGATCATCACGGTGGAAGACCCGGTGGAATATCAGTTGGCGGGTATCAATCAGGTGCAGGTGAACGCTCAAGTCCAGATGACCTTTGCCAACGCGCTCCGCGCCATGCTGCGTCAGGCACCGAACATCATCATGGTCGGTGAAATCCGAGACCTGGAAACGGCGGAAATCGCGATCAACGCTTCACTTACGGGGCACCTGGTGTTCAGTACGCTCCATACCAACGATGCACCCAGTGCGGTGACGCGACTTATCGATATGGGGGTCAAGCCCTTCCTTGTGGCATCTTCCGTGCGTGCCATCATGGCACAGCGTCTGGTTCGCCGTGTGTGTAAAAACTGTGCGGCTCCCTACACGCCCACAGCGGAAGAGATCCGTCTGCTGGAACTGGATGAAGATTACATCAAGAACGCCACCTTCAAGAAGGGGCGCGGCTGTTCAGCCTGCGGCAATACCGGTTACAAAGGACGAATGGGTATTTACGAGATCTTCGTGATCGGTGAAGAGATCCAGGAATTGATCTACGGCAAAGCGGCATCCACAGTGATCCGCGATGCAGCCAGAAAGAGCGGTATGCGTACATTGCGTGAAGATGGTCTCCGCAAGGCGGCAGCAGGTACGACCACATTGGAAGAAGTGCTTGCCACGACCATTGGCGATGCGAACTGATAAACGACACGGAGAATAACGAAAATGCTTGATCCTGAAAGTCAATCTCTGAAAGATATCATTCTTGCTGCAAATGTTGCGTCCAAAGAACAGTTTGCGGAAGTGGAAGAAGAATATAACCGCACGGGCAAACCGCTGCGTGAGATTTTGGTAAACTACGAAATTGCCACCGATGACCAGATCCTGGAACTGATCGCCAACAGCCTCGGCACCGATGTGGTGGATCTTTCCCATCTGGAAATCGAAAGAAGTGTCATAGATATGGTTCCTGCCGACACTGCCCGTATGATGGGTGTGGTGCCGGTGGCGTTTGACGGAATCAGCGTGACCGTGGCGGTCCGCAATCCT
Organism: Victivallales bacterium; assembly: GCA_045594005.1. Taxonomy (GTDB): domain Bacteria; phylum Verrucomicrobiota; class Lentisphaeria; order Victivallales; family UBA1829; genus SIG77. Next base: position 20,916 of record JAZNXT010000139.1, on the reverse strand, counting down.
CTGAACTATCAGATCGGCGATGATCTGCGGTTTGTGCTTGGTAAAGATGTGATCATTGTAGTGGCTCCGGAAGCACAGATCGACCGCGCTGTTGAAAAATATTATCCGCTGGAACTCGGATCCATGCAGGACATGCTGGCGGAAATGAATCTGGATGAAGGCGGTCTTTCCGGTCTTTCCGATGTGGATCTGGAAAATGCCGCCAGTGAAGCACCGATCATCCGTCTGGTGGATACCGTGTTGTATCAGGCTGTGAAAGATAAAGCGTCCGACATTCACTTTGAGCCGTTTGAAAAAGAATTCAAGATCCGCTACCGTATCGACGGTGCGCTCTACGAAATGGCTCCGGTGCAGAAAACGCTGGCGATCCCGGTGATCTCCCGTGTGAAGATCATGTCAAGTTTGAACATTTCCGAACGGCGTAAACCTCAGGACGGCCGTATTCAGCTGAAAGTTGCCGGAAATCCCATCGACTTGCGTGTATCCACGCTGCCGACTCAGTTCGGCGAATCCGTGGTGCTTCGTGTTCTTGACCGGTCTGTGGTGAACCTGGACCTGGATATGCTGGGAATCAACGAAAATGTGCTTCAGAAGATCCGCGACATTATTTCCATGCCGAACGGGATCTTCATCATCACCGGTCCTACCGGGTCCGGTAAGACCACTACGCTGTATTCCGCGTTGAAGGAGATCAACAAGATCGAAGACAAGATCCTGACTGCGGAAGACCCGGTGGAATACGACCTGGAAGGGATCGTGCAGGTGCCGATCAACGATGCCATCGGTATGACATTTGCTGCTGCGCTCCGTGCGTTTCTCCGTCAGGACCCGGACATTATCATGTTGGGGGAAACCCGTGACCTTGAATCTGCGGAAATGGCTGTTCAGGCATCACTTACGGGGCACCTGGTGTTCACCACACTGCACACCAACGATGCAGCCGGTGCCATTACCCGACTGGTGGATATGGGGGTGGAACCCTTCCTTATCACATCTTCTCTGATCGGTGTGTTGGGTCAGCGACTGATCCGTAAGATCTGTACGGGCTGCAAAACGGCATTTACGCCTACGGACGACGACTTGGCGGCGTTGGGTCTGAAGCGTTCGGACATCGGCGAAAACAAGTTCTACTACGGCAAAGGCTGCAGTTTGTGTCAGAACACGGGTTACAAAGGCCGTAAAGCCATTACGGAACTTCTGGCGATGAGTCCGAAGATCAACGACTTGATCCTGCAGAACGCGCCGACGATCGTTTTGCGTGATAAAGCACGGGAATTGGGTATGGAAACCATGCGTGAAGACGGGATCCGCGCCATTCTCAACGGCGAAACGACCATGGAAGAAGTCCTCAAATATACATAATCTGACAAGATATACAGAACGAAAGAAGAAGCGAAAGGCGGTATCTTTATGGTTGAGATGAACGAACTTTTACAGTTGTGCGTGGATAATGGTGTCAGCGACTTGCATTTGGAAGTGGGTGCCGCACCGGTTGTCCGTTTGCACGGGCAGATGACACCGCTGGAACTGCCTCCGTTGGAACCGGCGGATACGGAAGCTCTGATCCGCAGCATTGCCTCTGAACAGCAATGGCAGCAGATGGAAGAAAATGGCGGTGCCGACTTCGGTTTTGCTTTTGGTGATCAGGCACGTTTCCGTGTGAGTATTTTTCACCAGAAAGGATGCTGCGGTGCAGTGTTGCGTCAGATCCCCAATACACTTCTGACGCTGGATCAGCTGGGATTGCCGTTCAGCATCAAAGATTTGCTTTACAAGCCCCGCGGCTTGATCCTTGTGACGGGTCCCACCGGGTCCGGTAAATCCACCACGCTGGCATCTCTGCTGGATATCATCAACCACGAACGCGCGTGTCACATCATCACGGTGGAAGACCCCATCGAATTTTATCATCAGCACAAAAACAGTGTGGTGATCCAGCGTGAGATCGGAGTGGACGTGCCGTCTTTTGCGGAAGCATTGCGCCGTGCGTTGCGTCAGGACCCGGATATCATCCTCGTGGGGGAAATGCGCGATTTGGAAACCATCGAAGCCGCCATTACCGCTGCGGAAACCGGGCACCTGGTTTTCGGGACTTTGCACACCACCGGTGCGGCGCGTACAGTGGACCGTATCGTGGACGCGTTCCCCACCAATCAGCAGGCGCAGATCCGTACCCAGCTGGCATCTTCTCTGGCGGCGGTGATCTCACAGGTGCTTCTGCCCCGTTGCGACAAACCCGGACGCGTGGCGGCATTTGAGATCATGATCTCCACTCCGTCCATTCAGGCATTGATCCGCGACAACAAGACTTACCGGATCACGTCGGACATTCAGACCGGTACGAAATTCGGTATGAAGACACTGGATGCCAATCTTGCGGATCTCTACCGTGAAGGCAAGATTACCTATGGCGATATGATCTCCATGGCACAGGATCCGGACAGCATCCGTGAACTTGCCGGAGTGGAATAAGAAAAAACAGACCGAAACAGAATAAGATTTTATGGAATAAATAACAGAACGGAGTGATACACCATGCCTCTTTATCAATATGTTGCAATGGATGCCGCCGGAAAAGAAACCAAAGGTTCTCTGGATGCACCGAATGAAGCCGCAGTTTCCAAACTGCTGAAAGAACAGGGAATGTTCCCCACCAGTATTAAAGTTGCATCCGGCAGACAGACTGCCGGACCTGCGGCGCAGGGGGGAGCAGCGAAAAAGAAATCGAGTCTTCTTTCCATGGAACTTTCCATCGGTCCGGCGAAGATCACCGGCAAAGATCTGACCGTGATCACCCGTCAGCTCGCGATCCTGCTGGAAGCGGGTCTTCCTCTGGTGCGTTCTCTGCGTACATTGGAGCGTCAGGCGAAAAATCCCGGGGTCCGCAAGATCCTCGGTAAAGTTGCGGCGTCCGTGGAAGGCGGTTCCGGATTTTCGGAAGCACTGGCACAGTTCCCGGGTTCTTTTGACAATCTTTATATCAACATGGTGCGTGCGGGTGAAGCCTCCGGTAAATTGGACCTGATCCTTTCCCGTCTGGCACAGTTCCGTGAAAAGGCGGCGAAGATCGCCGGCAAAGTGAAATCTGCCATGACTTACCCGATCATCGTTCTGACCCTTGCGCTGGGTATGACTGCGGGGTTGATGGTGGGGATCGTGCCGAAATTTGAAAAGATGTTTCAGGATATGCTCGGCGGTGCGGAACTGCCTGCATTGACTCAAATGATCATCAATATTTCCCAGTTCATGCAGGAAAACTACCTGCTGATCCTTGTGGCGTTGGCGGTTCTGGTTTTCGGGATCATTTTCGCGGCAAAGACCAAAGGCGGGAAATATTTTCTGGATTACTGCTGTTTGAAGATGCCGCTGTTCGGGGATCTGATCTCCAAGAACGCGATCTCCAAATTTGCCCGTACACTGGGCACGCTTACCGGATCTGCGGTGCCGGCTCTGGATGCGTTGAAGATCGTGCGTGATACCGCCGGAAATGCCGTGATCGCCAATGCGGTGCAGCTGGTGCATGACGCGGTGAAAGAAGGGGAACCCATGTCCACGACTCTTGCCAGTACAAAGATCTTTCCGGTGATGGTGGTGAGTATGATCGAAGTCGGTGAAGAAACTGCCAAGACTCCGGAAATGTTGGAAAAGATCGCAGATACCTATGATGAAGAAGTGGATAACGCTGTGGCGGCATTGACATCTATGATCGAACCGCTGCTCATGGTGTTTCTGGCTGTGATCGTCGGCGGTATCGTGATCGCCCTCTTCATGCCGTTGATCAAGATCATCGAAACTCTGGGTTCTGCCGGTTGATCATGCAGCAGAATTCTTATGCCGTCATTATGGCGGGCGGTCGCGGGGAGCGGTTCTGGCCGGAGAGCCGTTCCGCTCATCCGAAACAGTTGTTGCGTCTGCTTTCCGATACTACGCTGATCGAACAGACTGTGGCGCGACTAAAGCCGCTTTTTCCGCCTGAAAACATTGTGATCATCACCAATCAGGATTATGTTGCGCCCATGCGCGCTCTGCTTGCGGAGCTGCCGGAACGCAATATCATCGGAGAGGTCGCTCCCCGGAATACTGCGCCCTGCGTGGCTCTTGCGGCGGCTTATGTGAAAAGCATTGCATCCGTACCGGATCCGGTGTTGACATTTTTTCCTGCGGACCACGCGGTGAAGGATGAGGAATCGTTCCGCAGTGTGGTGGCGGATTGTACGGATTTTGCGGCATCTTCCGATCATATCGTTACCATCGGGATCGTACCCACTTTTCCGGCGACCGGTTACGGCTATATCGAAATGGGTGCGGATCTGACTCCGGCAGGCTCGGAAACGAATTTCAACTGCGGTGTGGCGTTCCGTGAAAAACCCGATCTGGAAACGGCGCAGCGTTATCTTGATGCCGGAAATTTCCGCTGGAACGGGGGAATGTTTTTTATGCGGCTGAACACATTTTGTGATGCCTGCAAACGTTATGCGCCGGATATCGCGGAGCTTTACGAAGCATTGTATCAGGCATGGATCAAAGATGAAACACAGATCGCAACGATCTTCCCGGAAGCAAGAAAGATCTCCATCGACTATGCCATTATGGAACGGACTGACAAGATCGCAGTTGCCGGGTCCCGGTTCGATTGGGACGATGTGGGAGCCTGGACCAGTATGAGGAATCAATTCCCCGCAGACGGGAATAACAACATTGTCCGCTCGGAACTTTTTGCAGGGATCGACACAGACGATTGCGTGATTTTCAATCATGAAAAGGATCATCTGGTGGCGACTGCCGGTTTGAAGGATACCATTGTGGTCCATACTGCGGATGCCACATTGGTCTGCAGCGGAAAGAGTGCGCAGCGGATCAGCGAACTGGTGAAACTGCTTCACGCGGATCCCAAATTCAAATCCTTTATTTGAGGATCGGCGGGAAAGGCAAAGGCGGGAAAATATGATGACGGAAAAAGATCTGTGCATCGTCAATATCGGCAATACCTCCACGCGGATCTATGCGGGGGGCAGGGAGATCACCGTTCTCACGGGGGAATTGACTGCGGAAATGATCCCTTCCGGAGTTCCCTGCGCGGTTTCCAGTGTTGTGCCGGAAAAGACCCGGCAGCTGAAGGATGCGCGGGCGGATATCTTCTGGATCACAAAAGATACTCCGGGTATGCCGGATCTGTCGCAGGTGGATGCTTCCACTGTGGGAGCAGACCGTCTTGCCAATGCCGCAAAATTGCTTTCTGACGGTGTTTTGCCGGCAGTTACCATTGATTGCGGTACGGCGATCAACTGCGAGATCGTTTCCCGTGACGGAGCGTTTCTCGGCGGTGCGATCTATCCCGGCAGAAAGCTGCTCCGCAAAGCGTTGCATCTTTTTACGGCACAGCTGCCGGAGATCCCGGAAAACCCGACGCTTCCGGAAGATTTTCCCGGAAAAAATACGAAACATTGTCTGGAATGGGGAACTGACGGGATGGCAGCGGCGGCGATCGGGGATTTTATTACAAGGACGCGAATTCTGTTTCCGGGAGAATCGCTGCGGATCGTATTCTGCGGCGGCGACGGAGACTTTTTTTATCAGCAATTCAAAGATCAGCCCGGAGTGGAATCCGGCGGTGCGGAATTTACCCGTGACGGTATCCGGGCATTATATGAAAGGGCAAAGGTGCAGAAAATATGATCCGGGTCAAGATTTGCGGAGTTCAGAACGAAAAAGACATTGAGATCGCGGTGGATGCCGGAGCAGATGCCGTGGGATTCCTTGTGGGGCAGGTCCATGTTTCCCCTTACTTTATTCTGCCGGGAACAGCATCCCGTCTGGCGGCAGCTCTTCCGCCTTATATTCAGCCGGTACTGGTGACGCATTATACGGATGTGGACGAGATCACGGAACTGCTGGAACGGACAAAGATCCAGACCATTCAGCTGCACGGCGGCAGTAAACCCGAAGAAGTGGGAATTATCCGGGATCGTTTTCCTCATGCAAAGATCATTGTGGCGGCACATCTGATGGATGAACGCAAAATATTGGAATTGATGGATTTTTATGCGCTGGCAGATGCCATTCTGCTGGACAGTATCCTGCCGGAGGAACGGAAGGTGGGCGGTACCGGGAAAACTTGCGATTGGAATCTGGCATCCGACTTTGTTGCCAATGCGCCGGTTCCGGTGATCCTTGCCGGCGGTCTGTGTCCGGATAATGTGGAAGAAGCCATCAGCAAGGTCAGACCCTTCGGAGTGGATGCCAATTCCCGGTTGAAAACGCCGGAAGGGGAACTGGATGCTGCGCTCTGCCGTGAATTCTGCCGGAAAGCCAAATCCCTTTCCTGTTGAGGAAAAAGCGGAAAACTTACTGTTTTTTTCAACTCTGCCTGCAGAAATGTAAAAAAAATATATTTTTCCGTCTCCTTTTTTTTGACTTTTTCCGGAAAATGTATTATATTTCGTTGTAAGCGGAAAAAACCGGCAGGCGAATTTTTTTTCGCAGACAGTTGCGCTGCCGGATGAAGGCATAACAGAAAGCAGCTGTCACGGAATGGAAAAATCAGAGGTCGTACAGTGCTGATCCTGTGCCCGACATGTAAAAAGAAGACAGAAATTGAGCATGTGGAACGCGGCAGACATGTTGTTTGCGGTTGCGGCGAAAAATTTACGCTCAATGATCAGACGGTCATCAGCGATTATTCCCAGCTGGATGAACCGCCACCGGAAATGATCGGACCGTATCCCGTTACCCGGCTCATCGGACACGGCGGGATGGGAAAAGTCTATCTTGGTACGCATCCGCAGCTGAATCTGCCGGTGGCGATCAAGGTGCTTCCTGCTCAATATGCCACAGATCCCGGATCAAAGGAACGGTTTGTGAAGACCGCGCGGATCAGTGCGAAATTACAGCATCAGAATGTGGTGTGTGTGTATGACTTCGGTACGATGGCGGATGGCGCGCCTTATCTTGTGCTGGAATATGTTTCCGGGGGAACCCTTTATGAACAGCTCCGGGATTCCGGGCCGCTTTCTCCCACACGCGTGGCGGAAGTGGGGTGTTCTGTGTGTTCCGCATTGTCTCAGGCTGCCCGTGCGGGGATCGTTCACCGGGATGTGAAACCCGATAATATCATGCTGACACAGGATCGTATCTGCAAACTTTCCGATCTGGGGCTGGCAAAGATCACTTTGGATGAAAATGCCGCTTTGCGTGCCAAACGCCGTTATCAGGCGGAAGCCACCGGACACGGCGGATTGGGTACGCCGGAATACACTGCGCCGGAACAATCGCTGGATGCGAAAAATTGCGATATCCGCGCCGATATTTATTCTCTCGGGATCACCATGTATGAACTGGTCACGGGAAAACTGCCTTTTGATTCCCATGATTCTGCGGAATTGCGCCGGATGCATCTGGAGGCAGAACCCACGCCGGCACACGAATTGCGCCCGGATCTGCCGTCTATGCTGGAATATATCATTTCCCGCTGTATCAAAAAGAATCCGGAAGAACGGTATCAGACTCCGGAGGAACTCCGGGCAGACCTGGAGGCATTTCTTGCCGATACCAACAGTTTGCCTTCCATTGAGGCGGTGCATAATGCAGAGAATACAGAAGATCCGGAAACGGATCTGCTGACAGACAGCGGCGAACTGGAGGAACTGCCGCCGTCGGAAAATCTTATGCCGGAAAAAAAGAAAACGGAGCAGAAGGCTGCGGGGATCCTGCCCGATAAAACGCGTTTGATCATTTTGTTGATCGTATTGGTGGCGATCCTGCTGCTGTGGCTGGGATTGGTCATTTATCAGAAAATTCAACGGGATGCGGTGATGTATTCACCGGTCCCGGCGGCATCAGTTTCCCCGGAAGGAAGTATGTGGCGATGAAAAAGATTTGTGTGGCAGGCTTGAATCCTGCATGGCAGAAGACTCTGATCTTTCAGGATTTCAAACGGGGTGCGGTCAACCGTGCTGCGGAAATGGAAAAGATCCCCTCCGGAAAAGGGATCAATTTTGCCCGGGCGGTGAAGACCTGGGGGATCGCGGATCCGACGGTTTATCAGTTTCTCGGCGGCGATACCGGAAAATGTATCCGCCGCGGCTTGTGGGACGAAACGATCTCCAATGTGAGTGTGGAAACCGATGGCGAGACCCGCACCTGTGTGACCGTGGTCTCTCTTTCCGATGCAGTGACTACGGAATTGATCGAACCTTCCAACACCATTCCGCCGGTCGCCGCCATGCAGCTTTTGGAGGCACTTTGCGCGGGCTTGAACTCCGCCGATGCTCTGGCTGTCTGCGGGACCTGTCCGCCGGGCTTGAACGAATATTTTTACGGCAAGATCATCCGTCATGCCCGGGAAAACGGGAAATTCATCCTTCTGGATACGGTGCAGTATATTGAAACAGCATTGGAAGAAGGTGCGGATCTGGTGAAGATCAACCGGGAGGAACTGGCAAAATTGAGCAGTGAAAATGATCTGATCGCAGGATTTCAGGTATTTTTCGACCGGTTCAAGATCCGTTATCTTGCGGTGACGGATGGACCGGATGCCGCGTGGTTTCAGGAACGGAATCAGGCTTTTTACCGTGTTACAGTACCGCAGTTGACGAAAGAGGAACTGGTCAATCCCATCGGATCCGGTGATACCTGTTCCGGCGTCATGCTTTCCTGTATTCTGAATGATATGCCGGTGCTGGAAGCGTTCCGGACCGGACTTGCCGCTGCGACAGCAAACTGTCTTTCCAGAGAACCGGCTGTTTTTGATAAGGAAGCGGCACAGGCACTGCTGGATCGCTGTACCGTTCAGAAATATGCGTGATTTTGAACAGGATGTTCTCCGTGCGGCGTATGCGGGCGAACCGCTGAAAGCCTCTGAATTCTCCTGGTCTTGTTCGCGGTACCGTCTTTTCCGTTTCTGCCGACGCGCGTATTTCATCCGCTATTATTTAGCGCAGGGCGGATGGGATATCCACGCTCATCCGCTGTGCCGTTCTGCATATCTTGAGAAACATCTGCCTTCATTTGATCAATGGATCGCAAATACATTTGATCAGGCATTGCGAGCTGCACTCATAGATCTTCCTGTTCAGGCATCACCGGAAAAACGCAAAGACCTTCTGCAAAGCAGTCTGCTGAAAAAATTACAGGCGTATGCGGGGGCACTCTACCGGAGTCTGGAATCGCGTGCTTATCTGGAAGATCCGAAGCTGCCCGGATTCCGGGAACATTATTACGGGGATGCCGGATTTCAGGATCCGGATCGGGTCTGTACGCAGATCATCAAACGCTTTGCCGAGGCGTGGGCGGTCTTTTTGAGTTCAGATTTTATGCGTTCGGCGGGCGTGCTGGGATATCCGGATTACCGTTTGAATCACCGTTTCCTGTGTCTGCCGTGGCGCGGTTATTCCGTATGGCTGCACGGCGGGATCATCCGTTTTGAAGGGGACAACGCGATCATGCTGAACATCGTGCCGGAAACGGAATCGGTGGAAAAGCGTTTTTTCATGGGGCTTGAAATGGGGATCTTTGAACGGATCGTGAAATATCAATGGGTGAACCGTGTTCCATCTCTTGAAAAATTTTTTATCGGGAAAGATTCTGCCGCGTTCCTTTTTACGCCGGAATCATTGCCCGTTGCCGATGTGATTGATACCAGTGCGGAAGCTATGCTCATGCTGGTGGATGCAGACGGCATGGTGCGGATGGAGGATTTCCCTGAATGTGATGACGACGACGCGGAAAAATGTGCTGTCTGCCGATTCCGTAAAACCTGTGCCGCGTTGAAAAATGCCGATGCTGTTTGATGATTGGTCTGATAAACGATTTTAAGGCGCATCAAACCATTTTTATTATCTGATGCGTTTCAGATTTCTGATCTGTGCGTCCAGCAGGGCGCGGTCATCTTCATCCGCTTTTTCCCGGACGGATTCCAATGCTTCCACAGCTTTTGCGAACTGCCCGTCCAGCATGGCGCAAGTTGCCATTTTCCGGGCGGTATCTACGCTTTTATCTGCAACCAGATTATAAAATTTGAAAGCGTCGGCATAGAATTTTTTGCTGAAATAAAGATCGCCCTGCAATTCATAACCCCGGTTCAGGACCGCCGGATCTTTGCTTGCAAATACATTTGCCAGCGCGGATTCCGCAGGGAGCGTATTGTTCAGGGGGATATGTGCCGCCGCAAGGAGAAGATTCAGAAAAGGATCTTTTACGGTCTGTTCTGAACGGGCATCCTCCAGGATCCGGATGATCCGGTAATAATCGTTTTTCCAAAGCTGTTTTGTGCAGCGAGCCTGTTCAAAAATGAGTTCCGCCATTGCTGCGGCAAGGGAAACACGCATTGCCGGATCGTTTTTCGGATCGGCTGTAAATGTTTCGCAAAGCGTAAGAAATGTGTTCAGCTGCGGCATTTTGTTTTTCAATGGTGAAAACTTGCCTTTTTTTGCCGCATCGGCAAGGATACGCATTTTCCTTACGGTATCCAACCGGGGATCGGCAGCGGCTTTTTCCGCCTTTTCCGCCAACAGAGTATCGTGTTTCATTGCGGCACAGCGTGTGATCCACATCTGATAAAGTTTCTGCAGTTTTTCCTGATCGCCTCCGGCAACGGCTTCTGCGGCAGTCATGGTTTCCTCAAAGTTTTTCCAATCGCCTTTTTCTGCATCGGAAAGAAGGGATTGAAACGCATCCTGTGCCGGGAGAGAAAGAAGTGCGGCGGATAGAATGATGAGTGTGAAAAATGCTTTTTTCATCGTTTTTCCTCCGGATCGTTCAGAAGGTGCCGGAACAGGATCTTTTCCCGGGCTTGCCGGAAGATCTCTCTGTTTTGTGTGAGATACGGATAATATTTCCGGAAGATGGCTTTCTGTTCCGGAAAACTTTTGCTGTCAAATGCGGCGATCGCAGACGCGGCGGCGGCGATTTCAGTGTTGCGGGCATCCAGCAGGCGTTTTTCTTCCGCAAGATCCGTCAAAAGTTTTTCTTCCGGGAGATCGATATATTCCTGCCATGCGGCATACAACAGATCTTTCATGATCTGTGCAGAAAGTTTTTCTGCGGGCGGAGCCAACTTGATCCGTGCCGTTGTCCCCGGCTGACTTCTGCCATTGATTTCCTGTGAGACCGTCACATAGAACGCTGCCGGATTTTCCGGTATCCCCCATTGGACAAGATCGCGCCACGGACAGTATATTTCCACCAGATCTCCATGATATCTGACTTCTGCTCCGTTTCCGGCGGTACGGTTCATCAAATCGGCGATTGTGATGAAGGAACGGTAAAATCGCGGGTGATCCTGTTGGATATGCAGGAATACTTTATTTTCCGGGAATTTCTTTTTCTGAAGCAGACTTTCCCGGATGAGCGGTTCAACGGATCGTACCGGGAAACGCACGGTCAGACCATCTCTTGTGGCTTCCAGCGTTACAGGCGTTTGAGGTTCAGCCTTTGAAACGGCAGCGAAACAGCAGATAAATGTCAGTATGAAAAAGAGATGTTTCATTCTCATTTTTTCTCCTTCTTTTTATTCTGCTGCAAGGCACGGTAGATCAGTTCCAAACGGGAAGCGTCTGAATCTTCTCCCTGCCCGCCGATCAGTTCCATATACTGTTGACAGGGGATATTTTCCCCCATTGCGGATTTTGTATCGGGGAGAGTCAGCGGCAGAATGCGCAATACGAGCTGTACGGATCCGGCATCCAGACCATCTGCGGTGAACCGGAGCGTGCCGGTGTAGAAACCCGGTTTGGCATCTTTCGGGACTGTGGCGGAAATGATAAAAAATTTCCGGAGCATTGCCCGTTCAAAACTGATATTCCGCAGCGGAGCATTTTCATCCTGCCGGATTTCGGGACAGGTCTTCAGATCTTCCCACGCAGCATATTGGGTCCCGTCGGTATAATCCAGCCGGATCTGTGTAGTTTTCCGCAGTTCGTCCACTTTTGTCAGACTGCCGTCTGTTTTTGGAGTGGTGTGAAAAATATATCCGGCGGCAAGATCTTTTCCAAGAAGGGCAACCGTCATATTTTTTGCGGGGAAGACAGCCCCTTCCGCGCTTTTCAGATCGGAAAATTCTGCGGTCAGGGATTGGATCTTTGCCAGCGGCAGAATGGAGATCATGGTATTGAGCTTTTCATTTGCCGACCCCAGCAGGGGGATCCTGCCGGAAAGTTCTTTCAGATCGGCAGGCGCGTAAAAATCAAATTCCTGTTCTGTGAACGGACGCGTCCCGTGATGCAGTGTGATCAGCATATTGAGTGCGGGCGTGCTGCTGAGTTCGATTTTTTCCGCCAGATCCCGGAGAGTATGAGTTGTATTTTTGATCGTTTGCCAATCGGAAACGGAAGGAAAATAAATTCCCTGTATCCGATCCAGCTCCAGCAGCATGGTTTCTGCCAATGCCGGGACAAAAGGATTTTTCCGTTTCTGTGAAACATCTTTCAGGATGTCTTTGATCTTTTTCTGTTCGTTGACAAAATTCTGATCGTAGGTGAGCGCATCGCCGTTCACGATACCGTTGAACAGCCGGAACTTTTCGATCTTTCCGTCAAAATATCCGCCGCAATGCAGATAGGTCACATCTTTGATCACAGGCAGAAAATCGTTTACTTCCCCGATTTTTTTTCCGTTGAGATAGACGGTTGCTTTCTTTTCGCGGACAGAATAGGAAAAGCCGAAATCGTAGAATTTTTCCAATTCCACCGCCGCATCCGTTCTGACCGTCACTACCGGACCCAGCAGATCGGTTTCATCAGCCTGAAATGTGAAAACAGGTCTGTGTTTTTCATCCAGCGCGATGGAAATGGGACGGGCTTTGAAAACAGTTTTTTCATCATCGAAGGAAAGGCGGAAGACGCCGGAAAGACATTTTGTATCAAAATCCTTCCGTTTTGTGTTATATATTATCAGATAGGTGCTGCCGTGATCATCCAGTTTGATATAACGGTCTGTCCGTTTGAAAGAACGTTTGCCCTGTCCGGGTTTGTGACCGGTCGCGGAAAGAACTTTTCCGCCGGAAACTGCCACATCCACAAAAGGGGTTGCGATCTGTGCGTGGATACAACACCATGCACAGACGATGCAGAGCAGGGATATAAAAATTTTCGGCATGATCTGTGGTTCCTGTTTACTTTTTCTGTACAATACTCTGCGGCAATGTTTTTTGCAAGCAGAGAATATGAAAACTTTATATTTTTTTTCAAAACATATTGAATTGCGGAAATTTTGTATTACATTATGAACAGATCGTAAAAATTATAAAAAAACAGTTGAAAGGAGATGTGCCAATGAGTGCAGCGTACAGTATGAATTCCGTGGCGGAAAAAATCGGAAAAGCACCTGCCGGTTTCACCAAAAAAGATGTGATCAATTTTATTATGGCGGAAGGGATCCGTCATATCAATTTCCAATATCCCGCCGGTGACGGCAGACTCAAAACGTTGAATTTTGTTATCAACGACGGCGATTATCTGGATGAGATCCTTTCCTGCGGCGAACGCGTGGACGGTTCCAGTCTTTTCCCGTTCATCGAAGCCAATAACAGCGATTTGTATGTGGTGCCCCGTTTCCGCACAGCGTATATGGATCCCTTCTGTGAATTGCCCACACTGAATTTCCTCTGTTCCTTCTTCAATAAGGACGGCGATCCGCTGGAAAGTTCTCCGGAATACACTCTCCACAAAGCGTGTGAAGCGTTCAAAAAATCCACCGGTCTGGAATTTCAGGCAATGGGAGAACTGGAATATTATGTGATCGCACCGGATGACGGCTGTTTTGCCGCTGCCGATCAGAAAGGTTATCACGAATCTGCACCCTATGCAAAATTCGGTGAATTCCGTCAGCTCTGCATGAATTATATCGCCCGCGCCGGCGGCAGGATCAAATACGGTCACTCCGAAGTGGGCAATTTCTCGCTGGAAGGATTGATCTACGAACAGAACGAAATCGAATTCCTGCCGGTGAACGCGGAAGAAGCTGCCGAACAGCTGACCGTGGCAAAATGGATCATCCGCAATCTGGCATATCAGCAGGGCTTGGATGTGACTTTTGCTCCGAAAATCACGGTGGGGAAAGCCGGAAGCGGTCTCCATGTTCATTTCCGCGTGATGAAAGACGGTGTGAACCTGATGCAGAAAGACGGTGCCCTTTCCGATGATGCGAAAAAAGCCATTGCCGGTCTGATGATGCTGGCTCCCTCCCTGACCGCATTCGGGAACACCAATCCCACTTCCTATTTCCGTCTGGTTCCCCATCAGGAAGCACCCACAAATGTGTGCTGGGGTGACCGCAACCGCTCCGTGCTGGTGCGTGTGCCGCTGGGATGGACCAGTCAGAAAGATCTTTGCAGTCAGGCGAATCCCAACGAAACAGCGGGCAAATACAATACCAGTCAGAAACAGACTGTGGAAATGCGTTCTCCCGACGGTTCCGCAAATGTGTATCTGCTGATGGCTGGTCTTGCGGTGGCGTGCCGTCACGGTTTTGAAACAGCCAATGCGCTGGAGATCGCCGAACAGACCTATGTGAATGTGAATATCCACAAAGCGGAAAATGCAGATATCCTCAACCGTTTGAGTGTTCTGCCCGATAGCTGTGCCGCATCTGCCGACTGCCTCGCCGCACAGCGCGCGGTGTACGAAGAAAACGGCGTTTTCATGCCCGCCATGCTGGATGGTATCATGGCAGGTCTGCGCGCATTTGATGACCGCACATTGCGTCAGGATATCGGCAATGACCAGAGCAAGATCCTGGAACTGGTGGAAAAATATTTCCATTGCGGCTGATGAAAAAAAGATTTCAGACGGGGTAATTTTTGCCTCAAATAATAACAGAAAAACAAGAATGACAGAGAGAAGGAGTTTTTTCTGATGAGTATTATTTATGACAGTCACATCCATTTGATGCCGATCAGAGGGCAGGATGGTCCGCAGGAATTTCTTGCAAAAGCAACAGAAGCCGGGATCGGCGGCGGCATGATCTTCAGTCTGCCGCCCTCCGAGGCGTTGGAATGGGGTGGGACTCCGCCCT
Source organism: Victivallales bacterium (assembly GCA_045594005.1). Taxonomy (GTDB): domain Bacteria; phylum Verrucomicrobiota; class Lentisphaeria; order Victivallales; family UBA1829; genus SIG77. Next base: position 5,907 of record JAZNXT010000139.1, on the reverse strand, counting down.
GCTGGAAGGACCGTGTTGCAAATGTGATGGATTATTGCGCAAAACTGGAAAATTTTTATCCGGTCTATTGGATCAATCCCACTGAACCGGATGCTGTGGAACAGGTGGAATATGCTAAAAATGCAGGGGTCCGCGGCTTCAAAGTGCTGTGCAGCAATTATCACCCGGCGGAAGGATTGGAAGCTTACCGGAAAATGGCGGAACTGCGGCTGCCCATCGTGTTCCATTCCGGGATTTTGTGGGACGGTGTGAACTCCTCGCCCTTCAACCGCCCTGCCAATTTTGAATGTATGCTGGATGTGCCGTATTCCCGGTTCGCTCTGGCTCATGTTTCCTGGCCGTGGACGGATGAATGTATTGCAGTGTTCGGCAAGATCCTCAGTGCCCATTCCCTCCGGAAAGATGCGCCGGATATGTATATCGACAGTTCGCCGGGCGCACCCACGATCTACCGCGATGATATTTTCCGCAACATGATCCTCATCGGTTACACCGGTTTGGAAGATAAACTCATGTTTGCTGTGGACGGCTATGCCAACGACTATAATGTGCCGTGGGCAAAATTCGTGGTGAAGCACGATAAAGAAATGTTTGAGCGTCTTCAGGAAAAATACGGAAAATATGAAGGATTCCGCGGCAATGCCTGTATGGAAGGGGATAACACCACCACGGAAGAATATCCTTTTGTCAAGACCTGGGAAAATGCCACTCAGCGCAATATGCTGAAGTTTATTGAACCCTGGTGATCCTGCGCATTTTTGCGTTTTTACCGGTCCGGAAATATTAAATTTTTTGAAAATTTTTATTTCCGGACTTGTATATTTTAAAAGAACATATATAATTATAATAACGGCCCTGACCTGACGGGAAGGGCATTCACATATACCTATTTTGTTTGTGCTGTGGCAGGAAATCTGAAAGAGCCGCTTTCGTTTTTTGATAGCGTTTGGTTTTTGAAAATCAAAGGTTTACAAATGATTTGAAAAGAAAGCGGAGCCGGATGTTTTTTGGCGCGGCGTGTTGCGGCGGAAAGATCCGAAAATGACGGTATCCGTAGAAGAAAACGGGCGCAAGCCATTGAATATGAACGGGGTGGCAACTCCGGAGCAGAGCGTGTCCTGCAAGAAAGCCTTGCGGAAAGAAAAGATCGCTCTCCGGCGTGCCATTTCTCCTGTTGACCGTGTTCGCGCCGATTCCCGGATCAATGATCTTATCCGTTCCATTCTGCCGCCGGTGGAGGATTTTTCCACTGTGGTCGGTTATGTTACAGACGGTTCGGAACCCGATCTGACACCGATCATGGAGGAACTTCTTGCTGCCGGTAAGATTTTGTGTCTTCCGCGTTTTCTTGATGCGGAACATTACGACCTTGCTGTTTCGGAAGATCTGGATTTTCAACAGAAAAAATTCGGTATCCCGGAGCCGTCGCAGAACGCTCCAGTCGCCTCCGCAGAAATCCTTGATCAGGCACTCTGGCTCATTCCCGGAGTGGCGTTCGATGAAAATTGCAATCGCCTCGGCAGAGGAAAAGGTGTTTATGACCGACTCCTTTCCAAGCACCGGTACAAACGCGCAATCGGTATTTTTTACGAATGTCAGAAATGCCCGGTGATCCCCGCAGATCCCCACGATAAAAAACTTGATGCGATCGTGACGGAAAATGCGGTCTATTCCGCTTTCTGAAAAACATAAGGATCAATTCTTATGATGTCCGCAACATGGATCTGGATCTCCGCCGCAGCCGTCGGCGGGGTGGTGATCGGCTTGATTATCAAGACCATCATCAACAATGTTCACGGCAAATCCGCCGCAGCCGCCGCAGCCAAAATGCGTCAGGATGCTGAAAAAGAAGCCAATAATATGCTCCGCGAAGCACGCGTGACCGCCAAAGAAGATGCACGCCGCATCAAAGATGAAGTGGAAAGCGAACTCAAGGAACGCAGAAAAGAAATTTCCCAGCAGGAAAAACGCATCCAGCAGAAAGAAGACAATCTTGACCGTAAGAGCGATTCGCTGGATGCCAAGATCCGCAACGCGGAAAAGAAAGAAAACGATTTGGAGGAAGCCCGCCAGAGAGTCGTGAAGAAAGAAGAAGAACTCAAAGCCACCATCGCAAAACAGATCGATGAACTCCAGCGGATCGCTGAACTGGATCGGGAAACCGCAAAACAGATGATCTTGGAAAAATTGAAAGGCGAAGTGGAAAATGAATGTGGATTGATGATCCGGGATGCACTGGACGATGCCCGCCAGAGAGTGGAACGGGAATCTCAGGAACTCATCGTCAATGCCATCCAGCGTTATGCCGGGGATTGCACCTACGAGCGTACCACCGCCACCATCCCGCTGCCCAACGACGAAATGAAAGGGCGTATCATCGGGCGTGAAGGCCGCAATATCCGTGCTTTGGAAGCCGCGACCGGGGTGAATATTCTCATCGACGATACACCGGAAGCAGTGGTCATTTCCTGCTTCGATCCCATCCGGAAAGAAATCGCGCGCCGCCTGATGGAAAAACTTATTTCCGACGGCCGGATCCATCCCACCCGTATTGAAGAACTCATCAAAAAGATCTCCAAAGAGATCGACGAAGAAACCTTCTCCGTGGGGGAACGCGCTGTGCTGGATTGCGGTCTGCACGGTGTGCCGAAAGCTCTCATCAGTCTGTTGGGCAGACTTCAGTTCCGGTACAGTTTCTCCCAGAATGTGTTGAAGCACTCCATTGAAACTGCCGCGTTCATGGGGACCATTGCCGCAGAACTCGGACTGGATGAACAGAAAGCCCGCCGCATCGGTCTTTTCCACGATATCGGAAAAGCCATGGATCACGAAGTGGAAGGCACTCACGCTGCGATCGGTGCAGATGTGCTGCGTAAATACAATGAAAATAAAGATGTTGTCAACGCTGTGGCGGCTCACCATTGCGAAGTGGAAGCCACATCCATCTACGGTATCCTGGTGAACGCATGCGACGCTTTGAGCGCGTCCCGTCCCGGAGCCCGCAGTGAAACCACGGAACTTTATCTCAAGCGTCTGGAACAGCTGGAGTCCATTGCCGGAGAATTTCCGGGTGTGGAATCCTGCTTTGCACTTCAGGCGGGCAGAGAGGTCCGCGTGGTGGTCCAGCCGGAAAAAGTTTCCGAAGCACAGGCAAATCTGATGGCGCGGGATATCTGCCTGCGGATCGAAAAAGAAATGAATTATCCCGGTCAGATCAAAGTTTCCATCATCCGCGAAACCCGCGCGGTGGAATTTGCAAAATAATCAGGATGGGCGGATATGAAAAAGATTACAAATTCTCTGGATTTTTCCGTAGATTACGATGTCGTGGTCGCCGGCGCAGGTATGGCTGGTGTTGCCGCCGCATTGGCATCGGCACGGGCTGGTAAAAAAACAGCATTGGTGGAAAAAACGATCATGAATGGCGGGCTTGCCACCATCGGAAGTGTGCTTTACTATCTGCCTATCAGCGATATCCGGCATAATCAGGTGACTTTCGGTATTGCGGAGGAACTGCTCCTTGCCAGTATCAAATACGGTCCCGGTGATGTGCCGGATTGGAAAAACAAAGAAAACACCCGTTACGGTGTTGCGTTCAACCCCATGTCATTTGTCCTTGCCATGGATGAATTGCTGGATAACGCGGGCGTCGCACTCTGGTATGACACTCTGCTTTGCGGTGTGGAACAGGAGGAAGACGGCACTGTGACGGGGATCGTGGTGGAAAACAAATCCGGCCGCGGTATCATTCATGCTCATTCTTTTGTGGATGCCACCGGTGATGCGGATATTGCATGGCGCGGCGGGGCTCCCACACAGGATGGCGAAAATTTCCTTTCCATCTGGGGTGTGGGGTATTCCATGGAAGCGGCGGCAAAAGCCGTGAAAGACAATGACGGCACACCGCTGTGTCAGTTGATCGGCTGGGGATCCAGCGATACGGGCAACGGTCATCCGGAAGGAATGCCCACATTCATGGGGATCAACGGCAAAGATGTGTCCCGTTTTGTGGTGGAAAGCCGCCGTCTTGCTTTGAACGCATACAAAGATCTTCATGCGAAAAATGGCAGAACATCGGCGTTTCCCGCCATGCTGCCCACCATGCCGGATTACCGGATGTCCCGTCATATCGTTGGCGATTACACGCTTCAGACAGGGGAGGAATTCACCCAGTTTGATGACAGCGTGGGGATCGTGGCGGATTGGCGCGGCGGAAAGGATCTCTGGAGTCTGCCGTACCGGGCTTTGACTACGAAAGCATTGCCCGGTGTGCTGACCGCAGGGCGTTGTCTTGGTGCCCACGGTCAGGCGTGGCATGTGTTCCGGGTGATCCAGGCTGCGGCGATGTCCGGGGAAGTGGCGGGTCTTGCCGCTGCCATGTCGGCGGACCGCAATGTGATGCCCGATGCGTTGAATGTGACAGATCTTCAGAACGAACTCAAGAAACGCTCTTTCCTGCTGGATATGCGCGAACTGGGGAATCTGGAAGTGGAAGTAAAAGTCACAAACCGTTGACCGGAAATAAGTTGAATCATGCCGTTGCTGGAAGTTACAGATCTGAAAAAATATTACCCTGTGGGCGGCGGCTGGTTTTCTCCCACCCGGTATGTGGAGGCTCTCGACGGCGTTTCCTTCACCCTTGACCGCGGGGAAACTCTCGGTCTGGTGGGGGAAAGCGGCTGCGGAAAAAGCACCATGGCGCGGGCATTGATGCGTCTGGAAGAACCCACTGCCGGAAAAATCCTGCTCAACGGTGTGGATCTCTGTGCGCTGCACGGGGAAAAACTGCGGAAGATGCGCGGTCATTTCCAGATGATCTTTCAGGATCCCTACGCATCTCTCAATCCGCGTATGAGTATTTTTTCCGTGCTGGATGAGGCTCTGCGTCTTCATACCGATCTGGATGCCGCCGGACGCGCGGCACGGATCCGGGAATTGATGGTCATGGTGGGATTGAATCCCGATCATGTGCAGCGGCATCCACATCAGTTCAGCGGCGGACAGCGTCAGCGGATCGGGATCGCCCGCGCTCTGGCGGTAAATCCCGAATTTATTGTGGCGGATGAACCTGTTTCCGCACTGGATGTGAGCGTGCAGGCACAGATCGTGAATCTGCTTCAGGAAATTCAGGAAAAAACAGGCGTGGCATTTCTTTTTATTGCCCACGATCTCGCGGTGGTGGAACACATTTCCAAACGGATCATGGTCATGTATCTTGGGAAGATCGTGGAATCCGCTCCGGCTGCGGAATTGTGCGCCGAACCCCGTCACCCCTATACCAAAGCTCTCCTTTCCGCTGTGCCGTCTGTGAACACGGAAAGACGCAAAGAACGGATCATTCTCACCGGAGATGTGCCGTCACCCCTCGATCCCCCGAAGGGATGCCGTTTTCACACTCGTTGCCCCTATGCAACTGCGCAGTGCGCACAGGAAGTCCCTCCCATGCGTGAGGTTTCACCGGGGCACTATTGCGCCTGCTTCCTTTTTTGATGGGTGCATTCCACAATTATTGCAGAAGAGCCCTTTTCAGCCCCGAGCTCGCCAGACACCTCTGGCGAGTTTACCCCTTGCGCCAGCAAGGGGCGAGGGGGCGGACGCGGGTTCTTTCGTTCCGTCAGGAACGAACTCTGCTTTCTTTCCGCACACCTTCACGGTGTGCCTTTTTTGTGTAACTGTGCGCCAGGTCTCATCCACCCGTAACCTCGTCAAGTGACCATGGTTCACCATGCTGCACGGATAAGGCTGGAAGCTCCTGTGGAGCTTCCATCCCCCGGCCTGACCAGACTCCTCTGGGCAGGTTCACCCCTTGCCTTCAGGCAAGGGGCCGGGGGGCGGACACGGGTTCCTTGCACCCCTTCCGGGGTGCAACCAACGCACCTCGCATCCCTCCCCGCACCCTCCACCTCC
>JAZNXT010000138.1:0-73360 GCA_045594005.1 Victivallales bacterium | reverse complement strand
TCAACCCCGCTGAGGTTGTCATTAAGTCCTGTTTCAGGCGCTACAAACAGTGGTGCAGAAACACGTCTGAGTTTCAGCCCATACGCCAGTTCATCCTGAAAGAAGTCTTTGATTTTTTTGATCGCCCTCTGGCTCTCCATGAAGTCGATTTCCGGTGTATAGTCTTCCGGTATTATTAAAAATGACATATCTATAGTCCTACCTTTCTGTTGTCAAAATTTGTCTAATCATATCTATTTATCCCAAATAGAAAATTCGCATCCGCAGTAATTCTGCCGGTAAAGTTCCCACGCCTTACTGTTTTCGACGGATCTTTTGAAGCCGTCTTTTTTCTTGAAATCCCACGGTTCAAAAAGAGTCCACGCGCTGCCGATCTCAAAAATCAGTTTGGATGATTTATGAGGACTCACGGTGAGTGTGGTGGCAAAGTTCATTGCTTTCTGTTCTGCCATTTGTGCAGTCCGAGAGAGAGAAAACTGGAAACAGAGTCTGCACCGTGCGCCGCGTTCCGGTTCATTTTCATATCCGCGCACAGTTTTGAGCCATGCTTCGTGGTCGTAGGGATCGGCGATCAATTCCGCCCCGCAGATCTCTGCGACTTTTTTTGCGGCTTCGAGTCTGCGTTCATATTCTTCTTTATCGGAAAGATTGGAATTGGAAAAATACATCACGAACTTGCGGTCTGCATTTGCGAGTGTGCCTACACATCCGGCGGCACAGGGTCCGCAGCAGGTATGGAGGAGGAGATCTTTTTGAGGATTATTGTTCATGATTTTGATCCATTCTGTTTCATTATGTTCAATATAGCGGAGCAAAAGAGATTTTGCAACTTGAAAAATGAATTTTTGCCATTATATTTTCTGAAACCAAAGATGAAAGGAACAATCAAAATGGTCGAAGTCATTGCAATTCTCAATGTCCGCAGCGAATGTGCCGCTGAAGCTGAAAAATGTCTGTTGCCGCTGATCGAAGGCTCCCGTATGGATGCGGGCAATATTTTTTATCATTGCAACGCGGTGGAAGGGAAAGCGGGCAGCTGGATCTTCCATGAACAGTGGGAGAATCAGGAAGTGCTGGATTCCCACATGAAACAGCCTCATTTTGTGGCGTTCGGCGATGCTATTGCCCCGATGATCGTGGGTGATCTTCAGGTTTTTGTGCTGGGCAAGCCTGTGGCATAATATCATTTTTGTTTGCTGTTTTGCGCAAAAAAACCGTTTCCTGCTGTTGAAATGGCGGGAAACGGTTGTATATTATAGATTGACCTGTTTGAAGAAATATACTTATTACACAAGCGAGTAAGGAAGAAAAAATATGGAAAACATCCGGAATTATTCCAAGGCACAGCTTCTTGTTTTGAAAGAGGAGCTTGAAAAACAGTATGCTGCTTATCAGGCACAGCATCTGAAATTGGATATGTCCCGCGGGAAACCTGCGGGAACGCAGCTTGACCTCACAAACGGGATCCTTCTCGCGCTCACAAAATATACCACAGAAGATGGTGTGGATGCCCGCAATTACGGCGGACTGGACGGGATCCCCGAAGCGAAAAAACTTTTTTCCGAACTGCTTTCCATTCCTATGGAAAAAATCATTATCGGCGGGAACTCCAGTTTGAATCTGATGTACGATGCCATTGTGCGCTGTATGCTTTTCGGGACCGGCGGAAATACGCCGTGGTCCAAATTGGATAAAGTGAAATTCCTCTGTCCCAGTCCCGGATATGACCGTCATTTCGGGATCTGCGAAGATCTGGGGATCGAAATGATCACCATTCCCATGACCAAGACCGGACCGGATATGGATCTGGTGGAAAAACTGGTGGCGGAAGATGATTCCATCAAGGGGATCTGGTGTGTGCCGCTGTATTCCAATCCTCAGGGGATCATTTACAGCGATGAAACGGTGGAACGCCTCGGCTCCATGAAGACGGCGGCTCCCGACTTCCGGATCATGTGGGATAATGCCTACGGCGTGCATCATATCTATTCCAAAAACAGTATCAGAGATATTTTTGATGTCTGCGAAAAAGCCGGGAATCCGGATCGCGTGTTCTATTTCTTCTCCACTTCCAAGATCACATTCCCCGGCGCGGGTGTGGCTCTGGTGGCGGCAAGCCCCAACAATATCGCGGAAATCAAAAAACACATGGGTATGCAGACCATCGGTCACGATAAACTCAATCAGCTGCGTACCGTTTCCTATCTGAAAAATCCCGAAGGCGTCCGGGAACACATGGAAAAACTGGCGGCGGAACTCAAGCCGAAATTCGATGTGGTGCTGGAAACTCTCGATCGGGAACTTGCCGGTTCCGGTCTGGCTGAATGGACCAAACCGCTGGGCGGTTATTTTGTGGCTCTGGATACATTGCCCGGATGCGCAAAAGCTACCGTGGCATTGGCAAAAGATGCCGGTGTGACTCTGACCAATGCCGGTGCCACATTCCCCTACCGGAAAGATCCGGCGGATTCCAATATCCGGTTGGCTCCCACTTATCCCACATACGATGAACTTAAAATCGCGATCGAACTTTTCTGCGTTTGCGTGAAACTGGCAGGAGTGAACAAACTGCTGGAAAACAACGCATAAAATCCGGCGCGGCAGCGCAGCAGCGCGGAACGCGCTGCTGCTGTCCCCCGAAACAAAAAAAACGAACCTTTGCGGGTTCGTTTTTTTTGTTTCGGGGAACGACCGGCGAAGCCGGTCTGCTGCCGCGCCGTGCGTGTGTTATGAGCGTGATCAAGTGTTTTTCATTCCGGCGAGGAATGTGCGTGTGCGTTCTTCTTTCGGATGATTGACCAGTTCCAGAGCGGGACCTTCCTCCACGATCACGCCGTCCGCCATAAAGATGATGCGGTCGGCAACCTGCGAGGCAAAATCGATTTCATGAGTCACGATGACCATGGTCATGGATTCTTCTGCCAGACTGCGGATGACTTTCAGAATTTCGTGAGTCAGTTCCGGATCCAGAGCGGAAGTCGGTTCATCGAAAAAGAGGATATCGGGATTCAATGCCAGTGCGCGGGCAATGGATACGCGCTGCTGCTGACCGCCGGAAAGTTCGCAGGGATAGGCGTTTTCTTTTCCGGCAAGCCCCATTTTTTTCAGGAGGTTCATGGCTTCCTGTCTGACTTCTGCCGCATTCCGTTTCTGCACGCAGATGGGGGCATCGGTGATATTTTTCAGTACGGAATAATGAGGAAACAGATTGAAATTCTGGAAGACCAGCCCGAATCTGCTCCGTGCTCTCGCCAGTCTTTCTTTTGCGTACACGCCGTTTTTCACAACCAGCAGATCACCGTAGAACATATTTCCGCTGTCCATGGTCTCCAGCAGTGTGGCACAGCGCAGAAATGTGGTTTTTCCGGATCCGGAGGGTCCGATGATCGCCACAACTTCCCCGGCTTTCACGGAAAGGGAAATATCTTTCAGCACTTGTGTGGTGCCGAAACTTTTTGAGATATGTTCGATTTTGAATACATCGTTCATGCCGGTCACCTGTAATAATTCAATTTCTTTTCAAGCTGTTCCATGCCGAACGCCACAATAAAGTTGAAGATGTAATAGAAGACGCCTGCCACCACGAAGGGGATCATAGTTGTCTGTGCGCTGGCGATCTGTTTTGCTACGGTGAACATCTCCAGCACGGAAAGGGAAAACGCCAGAGATGTATCCTTCACCAGTGTGATCGTTTCATTGGTCACCGGCGGAATGATCCGCTTGATCACCTGAGGCAGCACGATCCGCAAAAAAGTCTGACTTTTCGTATAGCCAAGCACGGATGCCGCTTCATATTGTCCCCGTGGGATCGCTTCGATCCCCGCCCGGTAGATCTCGGCAAAATATGCCGCATAGTTCAGGGAAAATCCGATGATGACTGCCGTGAAACGGAATTCGATCCCGCAAAAGGACAATTTCCCCAGATTTACACCGAAAATGTAATACGGCGCAAAATACCACACCAGCAGCTGAAGCATCAGCGGTGTTCCGCGCATCACGGAAATATAAAGACGGAAGAGCCAGTTGACCGGTGCGAACTTCGACATACGCCCGAACGCAATGAGCAAGCCCAGCGGCAATGCAAAAAACAGCGTCAGGAAAAAAATCGCTACGGAAACAAGGAATCCTTTTCCCAAATCTTTCAGGATCTTCGGCAGCGACACCTTCTTTTTTGCCGGTTGAGCCGCCTGTTGCGTTTCGGCAACGGCATCGCTGTTATTTTCTGCAATGGTTTCATTGGCAAGGTCCAGCAGCGGATCCCGGAGAGTATCAGACTTCAATGCCGGAGCAGGAGCAGACACCGTTTCCCCGAAGACGCAGGGACTCGCCGAAACGCAGAAAAATGCAAGCAGCAGAAAAAGAAGGGTTCGCAGAGATTTCATCTTACTTCAGGATGATGATGTTTTTGCCTTTGAAATATTTGCCGGAGATCTTCGCGGCAGTGCCGTCTGCCACCATTTCCTTGAAGGTTTTCTGCACCTGATCGCGCAGTTCCGTATTGCCTTTCTTGAAGCCGACACCGTATTTTTCCGTGATCACCACTTCGCTCAGCATAGCGAATTTGCCGCTTTTCAATTTGTCAATGGCAACACCGATATCCAGAGCCACGGCATCCACACCGCCGGATTCCAGTTCCATAATGGCATTGTTGTAGTTGGGAGTCACTTTCAGCTGTTTGAATGTTTTACCCAGTGCTTCCTGTTTGCCGCCGGCTTCCAGTGCTTTTTTCACCGGAGTATCGGTCTGGACTGCCACAGTCTTTCCGGCGAGATCTGCCAGTTTCGCAATGCCGGAATCTTTCAGGACAAGCACCACCTGACTGTTGTCAACATAGGGTTCCGTCCAAGTGTAGGCTTCTTCTCTGCCGTTGATGGTAAAACCGTTCCAGATGCAGTCGATTGCTCCGGAGTTCAGCTCCATATCTTTGGCATCCCAGTTGATGGGTTTTGCCACAAACTGCCAGTTGTTGCGTTTGGCAACTTCCCGGGCAAGATCCAGATCCAGCCCCACATATTCGCCGGTCTTTTCATCTCTGTAGCCGTAGGGCGGAAATTCCGCATCAAATCCCACCGTGAAGGTACGGACGGGTGCGGAGGCTGTTTCCTTTTCGCCGCAAGCCGTAAAAAGGAAAAGAAAGGTTACGCCGATCACGGCACAGCACAGAGTCTGAAAGAATTTTGTCAACATGGTGTTGATTCCTTATTTTATTTTTTCGGTTGATTGTTCCGGTTTTGTGTTCAATTCTTCAAAATATTTCCGCAGTTTGTCCGTCGCCGCAAGATCCGCAGGCGTTTTGCCGTTTTTGTCCCTTGCCGTAAGATCCGCACCCGCTTCGACCAGCAGTTTGACAGACAGCAGATCCTTTGACGCGGCTGCAAGATGAAGCGCAGTGTTTCCGTCCGCATCCTTCACATTGGCATCGATCCCGTTTTGCAGCATCAATTTCACCAGGGTATAATCCCCTTCCGCACAGCTTTTCAAAAACACTTTGCCCGTCGGTTTGACACCTTTTGCGATCAGGGTCCCCACATGCATACGGCGATTATTTTCGGAAAAGAGGTGCATCAAACGGATGGCATCGCCTTTCGTATCGAAGTAATTATTTTCCCGTTCCAGAATATAAGTGACAACCGGCAACGAACCTTTGTCAAGCGTGCGCGAGATCAATTCCGGATTCAATTTCAGCCCGTTTGCCGCAAGATAAATGACGCCGTCATAGGTCATTTTATCGGCGTGATCAGCCAAAATCATTTCCGGTGACATCTGATCCAGCAGCAGGATCCGTACTTCTTTTTCGCCGTACAGCCTTTCCGCAGGAGCTTTCCGGACGACCGGAGCTTTCTGTTTTTCTTCCTGTCTGCATCCTGTGACCGCACAGACAAGCGATCCCAGACACACCCCGCAAAGCAGTATATAAACGATCTTTTTCATAAAAAATATTTTCCGACTTTCTCTTTGAGCTTGCACATTTTGACGGCGTATTTTTCTCTTTCAAAAGTAATATAATCCCCTTTGCGGAAAATTCAATAACCTCTCCGGAAAAGACTTGAAAAAAAGCAGAACCGCATGTACCGTTGTTCAATCTTCTGCCACCAGATCGGAGAGGAGTTCCGGGAAATGGCGTTTCAGAACGCGCATCACGCCGTTTTCGGTGTTTGCCGGAGCTACATATTTCGCGATTTTGAGGACATCCGGATGTGAATTCTTCATGGCGTATCCGTATTCCACGCTCTGAAGCATTTCCGCATCGTTCAGATAATCCCCGAATGCAAGACATTCATCTTTCCGGATCCCGACTTTTTCAATAAATTCTGTTAATGCAACACCTTTATTCACACCGACTTCCATAATATCAAGCCAGTTTTTTCCGGAAAGGGAAATGTTGAACACGTTTCCGAACTGTTCAAAAAGCGGCGTACAATTTTTTTCCGTGCTTTCTCTGTCATACACTGCGATCTTCACAATGTGATCGTTCCGGAATGCCGTTTCCAGCGGATCCGCAGAAAGATCACGCGCCGCATAATAAAGACACCAGTTCCGGAAAAAATCTTCCGTGGCCGGCGTACGGACATATCCGGCTTTCGCTCCGGCAAGGATCGGTGTGGCAGTAGGCAGACTTTCCGCCAGAAGAAAGATCGGTTCCCAGCGTTCCCGCGGCAGGGAGTGCTGCATGATACATTTTCCGTCTTCAAAGAAAAATGCACCGTTTTCACTCAAATAACTGAACCGGTCCGCCAATGGTGCGAACTGTTCATACAGATTCTGATATTGTCTGCCGCTGGCAATGACCACCCGGACACCATGATCCAGCAGCCGTTCCGCGATTTGATAAAAATTGGGCGGCAGCTGTTTTTCTTCATCCAGCAGAGTCCCGTCCAGATCGAATGCAACCAATTTGATCATAATATATTCTTCCGTTTCTGTTTATAACACTGTAAGGATCAGACCCAGCACGATGAGTGTCACACCGATGATCTTGGGTAAAGTACATTTTTCTTTCAGGAGAAAGATCCCCAGTGCCACGCCGATCAACATTCCCATCTGACGGAATACCTGCACAAAGGAAACATTGGTCACATACCCCATGGAGAGCAGCACCAGCACATAGGAACAGGATGCAAAAAGTCCCGCATAAACCGCAATCCGGTCCCGTCGTATCCAGACATCCCGCACCACTGCTCTGCCTGCCGGACTCAACAGCACCAGACACCACAGTGTAATGGTCAGCGTGATCACACGGGTGGCATAATAGGTGAGGGAGATCATCGGTTTGCTGATCCCGGAAACATTTTCCGTGATCGTCCGGATCGCCTGACTGTCAAAAATCGTATAACCGGTCGTGCCTAATGCCACCAGGATCACAAAAAGAATATCTTTGTTCAGATAATTCTGCCAGCGGAAATGAGTCAGATCTGTCAACGGCATCAGCAGACATCCGGCGAACACCACCACCATCCCCGTGACCGCGGCAAGAGACAGAGGCGCACCCAATCCCAGCACCGTGGTCAGCAACGCAATGAAAAGCAGCGGCAGCGCACGGATCATGGGATATGCTGTTGACATTTCCAGCCGGTTGTAGGCGGCGGAAAGCCCGAAACAGTACAGCACATCGCTGGCAATGGATCCTGCCAGACAAAGCCAGAACCGCAACGGCAGTTCTGAAATCTCCAAAGGTGTCCACAGCACCGTATGCCACCAGAAAAACGCGCAGATCGTACAGAGGATCGTATAAAATGCCGGAGTCATCTTCGATTTTTTTGCAAGAAGATTCCAGCCCGCGTGAAGTCCGGCGGAAGTCACAATCAACACAAACGCGATCCAGCTCATAATGCCACCATCACCACACCGCAGACCGTCAGGATCGTGGAGACGACCGTCATCACCGATAGTTTTTCTTTCAGAACCGTCACGCTGTAAAGGGAGAACGCCGTGATCGTCACACCCACGATCACCGGATAGGCGATCGCGCCCGCACCCGCTTCTTTCAGCAGGTCACAACTGCTGTAAAGGAATACGCACAGGAACAAACCGTTCATCACGGTAAGGAAAAGACTCATGCCCACCGTTGGTTTCCAATCGCGTTTCAATTCCTTCAGATCCAACATGAAAGGCAGAGTTGCCGCCGCCGCTGCGATCATACCCAGCTGCATCACAAACCCCTTCTGGAGATTGGAAATATTCCCGATCCCGTCCAGATAAGATGGGATATTCACCGAAGATTGTGTGATCCCCGCCATGAGAAATGCCGCCAAAGTCCAGAGCATACATGCACGGTTGCTGTTGTCGTTTCCTTTTTCTTCCGTCGTGTCGCCGCCGGATTTCTTCATTTTTGCCGTGAAGATCCCTGCGACGATCGCCGCGGCACCCAGCCACCGGCAGACGGAAGCCTCCACACCGAAAATCACGATCCCCATAAGGAATGGGAAGATCAGCGCGGAATTGACGATCGACCAGATCAGCCCGTTATGTCCATAGCGCATTGCCCGTTCCAGCAGCAGGAACACAATAAAATTTCCGGCACCGGCAAGGAACACAAAAAAGTTGATCCAAATCTCATGACCGCTGCCCGTCCAGAGGATCTTGCCACCGGCGAGAGCAAATGTCAGAATGGCAAGGAATACAGATGCCACCCCTTGGATCAATCCCAGATTCAGGGATTTTTTTGCGGCGTTGCTGGAAACGATACCCGCACCCATTGCCGTCAGACCGGCACAGACTGCAAAGATCAGTCCAAGTTTCATGATCAGACTTCTTTTCTTCTTTCCGGGTGATTATTTCGAGCGGATCAGCGCAAAGGCATTGCGTTCCAGAGTCAGTTTCAGATTCCCGTTTTTATCCAGTTTCACGGGGATCTCTTCGCCGTCGTGACCGGCATCGGTCAGCACCACTTCCGGATTTTTCAGTCCGCTCACTGTGATTTCTGTCGCGGGCGTGGAATCATCTTCCTTATAATTGCTCACGAGGATACGCGCTTCATCTCCGTTTGCGGCGGCGGTCACATAGACCAGCGGATCATCGCAGGAACATTCCACATGGTTTTTGAGTTCATACAACTCGGAGAACGCCGTGAAAACATAATATCCTTTGATGGGACGGAGCGTCAGCTGGTGGAACATCCCGTTCATCCCGCAGCCGACCCGTGCATCGTAGTACATGAGCATATCCAGACCGCTGTTCTGTCCGGTGCAGAAGCATCCGGCAGTGAACGCCGCGCCCTTCAGACCGGTCATCTGTTCCAGAGAATAGATCCAGTCTGCACCCCAGCCGCGGACATAATTATATTCGTTGAGGATACTTTCCGTTTCGGTATAACCGTTTTTATCCAGCATTTCCCGGACGAGTTTCTGCCGTTCCGCGATCTGATACGGATCCACCGTATAGCGGTGCCAGGAGAAGAAATCCATCGGCACATTGTCTTTTGCCATGGCGGTGATGAAGCGTTCCCCCCAAGCCATATTTCCCGCGATGGCAGGACCGCCGATCTTCAGTGTGGGGAAACGGTTTTTCAGATGTCTTGCCGCAATGCGGTACAGCTCGTGGAATTGTGCTTCGGTGCCGCCCCAACAACGTTTGTTGGGGCTGTCATCGGGATCCAGATCCGGTTCGTTCCAGATTTCCCAGTATTCGATATTCCAACGGAACCCGTCTGCCCAGCCTTCATTGTAGTGCGCAATGATGTGTTCGCAGATCCGCGCCCATTTGTGAAAATCCTTCGGGGGGAGCGTATTATATTTTTTGATCCAGTGTTCAATGGAGGCACCCAGACGGTAGAAGATCTGTGTACCCGCTTTGAGTGTATTTTCCAGATACTGATCGGTCAGCACGAAATCGTAGGATGCCGGATCATTTTCATCGGCATCGAAATTGGTGAAAATGCAGTTCACATCCACGGTATGCGGTCCGCCGTAGGCAGAACAATGGGAGGCATCATGATTCCGGGCAAAGGGGATCTTTGCCGCCTTGAATGTATCAAAGTTGCCTCTGGTTTGATCCGCACGCGCCACGGTGGGACCGTTGTTGACTGCGTGCATGGGTTTGATCGTGCCGATGATCTGATCTTTTTTCAAAACAATGTGAGCCATGTTTTGTTCTCCTGTGATATGTTTTGATATATTTTTAATTCCAATGAGATGGGTGCAATTTGTTCAAACGGACTGTATTTGTGTGATTTCCCAACTGCGGAAGAAGATCTGCCGGGATCCCGCAGGGCAGGAGCCTTTCTGCAGCGGTATCATCTGTCAATTCCAGTTTTCCGCAGCGGTTTTGCGCCGGATCCAGCGTCAGAAGCAATCCGCAGCTGCCTTCCGCACGCAGGGGAATACCGCTTTTCCGCAGCGGTTCCGCCGCATCACGGATGATGTTTTCTTCATCCAGTGCAACGAGCATGACTTTGCTGCAACGCCCGCCTGTGAGCAGACTTTTTGCCAGTTTCACCCCTTCGCGGAAGGGATCTTCAAATCCGGCAATGGCAAAGGTGGGTCCGTGCAGTTTCAGTGCGGCTCCAATGTAGGAAGCCGCCGCATTCACCACAGAATGGGAAAATCCGGTGGGCAGGATCTGGTTTTCCGGGAAATCCAGAATATCGTCCAGAACTTTGCAGCTGGTCGCCATCGGTCCGTAGGATGTGACTGTGATCAATGCCGTTTCTTCCCGGGGATCAAGGTGTTCTGCCAGTTTGTCGGCAGTCACCACTGCCAGCTGTGTCAACCGGTCGATCCGCCGCATGGCATATTTCCGGCAGACTGCCAGCACTGTATCTTTATCCGGCGCGCCATTTTCCTGCACGCAGGCGGCGGCGATGAAAAGATCTTGATCTTCCGCGGCTGTTTGTTCTTTTTTGTCAGAGTCAATGCGTTTTACGACCAGTGCTGTATTGGATCCGCCGAAAGCAAGAGAGGTGGAAACTGCAGCATTTCCCGCAACAGGCGTTACTTCCTGCACCGGTGGGACAGTCAATTCTTCCGGCAGTGTTTCAAAACGGTGACTCGCGCAGATTTTTTTCTCCTTCAGCATCAGCATCGTCAGGATCAGTTCCAGAGTTCCCGCCGCCCCCAGCGTATGCCCGGTCATCGCTTTGGTGGAGTGATAAAGCAATCCGTTCCCGAAGATCCGCGGCAATACCGAACCTTCCACACGGTCATTCACCAGCGTACCCGTTCCGTGCGCATTGATAAAATCAATATCTTCCGGCGCAAGTGCGCTTTCTTTCAGCGCAAGACGGATCGCCCGTTCCAGTTCCGCACCGGATCCTTCCGGCTGGGTGATGTGGAATCCGTCGGCAGTCTTTCCCGCTCCGGCAACTTCATATTCAACTCTGATCCCCCGTTTTTCTGCTTGCGCGGGATCTTCCAAAATCACCACACCGGCACCGTCACCCAAATTCAAGCCGCTTCGTTTTGCATCAAAGGGACGGCACGGTTCGGCGGAACAGACCCGCAATGCGTTGAATCCGTTGAGGGAAACTTTTTCCACAGAATCGCATCCGGCTGCAATGACCAGATCACATTCCTCATTTTTCAGCCAGTTCAGCCCCAGCATCACCGCATCGGCTCCGGAGGCACAGGCATTGGAGATCGTCACTGCCGGTCCGTTCAAATTCAATGTGCGGCGCACATATTCCGCCGGCATACCCAGCACATAACGGAGAAACGGTTTGGCATCTGCCGTATCACCGTTCCGCAATTTCGTGTAAGCACAAAGACTGTTCAGCTGACATGCCACGGTGGTGCCGACAGCCACGCCGACGCGCTTGTTTTTCAGATCATCAAGCGTCAGATTCGCGTGGGAGAGAGCTTCTTCCAATGCGTGCTGAAGCAGATAGACGGGCCATTCAAAAAAGAATTCCGGATCCTTTTTTTCCGGCAGCGTAAAAACAGGCAGATCCAATTCTGTCTGATAACGGTCTGTACCGCCGGGAAGTGCGGGGAAATCTGCAAAAAGATTTTTCAAAGTTTCGGTCCTGTTGCCGCCGAGTGCGGATTTGATCCCGATCCCGCTGATACCTGCGCGTGCCATTGTGGAAGATCCCGTTTTGTTTTTTTTTGAGTGCCGCTATGGTTTATTTCGTGCGTTTTTCCGCAATGAAATCCGCAAGAGAGGCAAAGGTGGCAAAGATGGCGCGTTTATCGCCGTTTTCCACTTCTGCCTGTGCGATCCCGTATTTCCTCTGCATCAGGATCACGATTTCCACAGCATCCAATGAATCCAATCCCATGCCGGTATTGAAAAGGGGTTCTTCATCCACCACATCTTCGGGTGTTTTATCCAAAAGCTGCAGCCAGTCGATCAGATTTTCTTTCAATTCCTTGCGGAATGCCTGTGTTGCTTCATCCATGTTCTGTTTTCTCCGGGATTTTTCAGTGATTATTGATTTCTTTTTGCATATTATAGCATATATTCCGCGCTTTTCAACTGCGCAGACTTTATTTTTGTTCATTTCCGAACCGGAAAACCTGATACGGACATCTTTCCGCCATTTCCTGAAGCAGTTTGCCGTATTCTTCCATGGCTGGAAGCAGATCGGATTGCCTGATCCGATGATCGGCATCCATATCCTGAAAATCGATCCCCTTGCAATAATGCAGGATGATCCGGTACGGTTTCTCCGCCAGTTCCGCAAAGACCGGGATCACTTTTTTCCGGCACCGTGCCGCCAGCATCCACGGGGACAGCGGCAGTTCAATGGTCCCGCCGAAATAGGGAACTTTTGCCAAAGCCGTTCCGGAAACTGCCCGGTCTCCCATCACGATCACACTGGTCCCCTGTTCCAATGCGGCGGCAGCTTCCACCAGACCGCCGGAAAAACTTTCGGTGGAGATCACACGGAATTTTTTCTGCGGATCCTTCAAGGCAAGAAATTTATCCATGTTCTGATTGTAGTCCGGCCGTGCCATGATACAGGCTTCTCTGCCCGGTTTCCCCAGCAGACTCATGGACATCTGCCAACAGCCGAAATGTGCCAGCAGCGGCACGGCACTTTCCCCGTCTTCCGGCAGAAATTCCGTTCCTCTTTCCTCCACGGGCAATTCTTTCCCGCTTCCCTGCCGTGCGGAAAGGATCAGGATCTTTGCCAGTTCATAGATCAGACGGTGAAAATGTTTTTTGAGTTTCCGTTCTGCGGGAAAGCGCAAACGCAGATATCCTTCTGCGGCGGCAAATGCTTTTTTATCAAAGACCGCATAAAACCAGGTGACGATCCATGCGCAGAACAATGCGATCCGGAATCCACCCAATGCCAGCAGTACCCGGAAGAAACCGATCCCGAGCCGGTTGCCGCGTTTTGCACTCAAGTTCGTTTCCGGCGCAAGGCGTTTGTACGGGATGGGCAGAAGCCGGCGCGCCACCAGTGCCGTATGGAGCAGCGATAAACGGAAATTGTCTTTCCACGGATGAAAATGGCTGATCCTTTTCCCACGCGGTTCATACGTCACTTTTATGGGGATATCCACCGGTGTGAATCCGGCACGAATGAGCTTTACCAGCACTTCGATCTCAAAATTATAACGGTCGCAATATAATTTCAAAGCATTGAACGCCTCTACCGGATAAGCCCGGAAGCCGCTTTGAGTATCGTCACAATATTTCCCCGTTTCCACATAACACCAGAAATTGGAAAATTTTCTGCCGAATCTGCTGGAGCCCGGCACATTTTCCGTATTGAAATCCCGGCACCCGATCACGACAGATGCGCGATTCTGTTCCACTGCATCCGTAAACTTCGGAATATCATCGGGATCATGCTGACCATCGGCATCCAGCACGATCATATAGTCAATCTTTTCTTCCGCCAGCAGTTTTGCCGCCGTTTTCAACGCGGCTCCCTTGCCTGCATTGACTTCATGCCGGATCAGTTTAATGCCGGAATTTTTCAACTCTTCTTCAAAATTTTCCGGCAGATCCGTACTGCCGTCGTCCACGATCCGTACATCGCTGATATGTTTTTTTGCACCCTGTGCCACCGGCAGGACTGTTTTTGCGTGATTGTATAACGGAATGATACAGGCAAATCTCATTTCGGCAGATCCTTTTTCAGTGCGTGAAACAATGCTTCCAGCGAGGGCAGACCGGCTGATATTTGTGTGTCGTTTTTTCCTTTGGAAAGGAGCAGCATACACGCGGAATCCTCCGTAATCTCTCCCGCAATGAAGTGTTCGCCCGCACGATCGGAAAGTAGTGCGAAAAGTTCCGCCGTATCCGCCTCCGTGTGAAAATAGGCGGAAGCTCCGTGACACCCCAGTGTGATCGCCGCTTCGCAATACGGGATCGTGGGCAGTGTCGCCACAAAAAGTCCGCCCCGTCCGGCAATTTTATCATTCCCGGTATAATCCTGCCAATACCGCAGATTTTCCTTTGTGCATCCCCGTCCGTTCCAACCGATGATCCCGGTATCCGTGCTGATATTTCCGCCGTGATCTGCGGCTGTGAGCAGAGCCGCCAGCATGGCATAACGGACTGCGATACTGCCCCGTCCGAAATCATCCATATCCCCTTTGGGAATGAATGGCTGTTCTGTCAGAAGCAGACGCAATGCGTTCAGGTTCGGGATCTGTTCCCAGTGTTCCGGTCTGTTCAGCATTTCTGCCGATACGGTACCGTCTGTATTTGTCCGGATCAATGCTCCGGCTTTGAGCGCAAGTTCCATCATAACGCCTCCAGGATCAATGCGTTGTTCAAACCGCCGAATCCCACATTCAGACTCAACAGTCTGCCGGAAGTCAATTCCTGCGCTTCTTTTGAAACGGAGGGGATCATGCCTTCGCGCAAACCTGCCTGCGGCGGCAGCAGTTTTCTGCGGGAGATCTCCAAACCGAGAGCGATCTGCAAAACTCCGGTCGCACCCAGCGTATGCCCGAAATTTCCCTTCAACGAAAAAAGCGGCGGTACATTTTCCCCGTTCCCGAAAACATGAGAAAGGGCATTGACTTCCGCCAGATCGTTGTAAAGCGTTCCCGTGCCGTGTCCGATGATCCCCCCGATTGACCCGCCTGCGGCATCAAGTGCCTGTGCAATGGCTCTCCGGAGTGTCGTCCCTTCCAGATCGGGCGCGGTGATATGGCTCGCATCACAATTTTCCGCCACGGCAACGATCCTGCCGATCCCGTTTTCTGCAAGATCCTGCCGCGTCAGGAGCAACGCGCATGCCGCTTCACCCAGTGTCAGACCGCACCGGTTGGTATCGTAAGGGCGGCAGACATCTTTTCCGGCAGTTGCCCCCAATGCCGTAAACCCTGTGGTAACAAATTCGCTTACGGCATCGCAGCCGATGACCAGTGCGTGATCGCAACTGTGATTTTTCAACTGTTCCATCGCCACTGCGGCAGCGGTCTGACCCGATGCGCACGCCGCCGCGATGAGTGTGGCATTTCCGATCCCGAACAGTGTTTTGGCTTCTTCCAGCAACGCGATTGTCCCGTCGCAGACTTCCCCCTGTTCCAACAGGTCCACCGCACCCACAGTCGTGGCAAGAAAAAGTTTTGTTCCTTCTTCAGGAATGGGAAAATCCACGGCATCCCGCAGCATTTTCAACAGAGCCAACGCTCTGGATCTGCTGCCGGTCCTGTCCAGAGAATGGATCACCCCCAGCTGTGTGCCGCGGCTGTCAAAATGTTCCGGCAGGGAAAAATGCTGAATCCCGTTATAAAGGGTGCGGATTTGTTCCGCCATACCCGTTCCGGCGGGCGTGACTGCCGCTGTGTGTGTAATGACGCAGGAAACATCTTTTTTCATCGCCATCATCCCTGATAAAATTCACCGTTCTGCCAGCGTTCCCGCATCCGTGCCGCCACCGGCGGCGGAAAAATGCAGGGCGCGTGATCATCCAAACCGCAGAACATTTGTACGGTATATCCGCTGACACGGATCTTGCCGTCTTCTCCGGTGATGGTATAGGCGATATCCAGCCGTGCGCCTTCGTTCCAATATAATTCCGCCCGGACGGTAAACTCTTCATCCAGCAGCAGCGGCGCATGATAATCCACATGTGCCTGAACCATGGGTGCGGCGATCCGTTCTTTTGCATATTCCGCAAATCCCAATCCGATCCGGTTCATGAGTTCCGTGTGTGCCGCTTCAAAAAAACGCAGATAATTCCCGTGCCATACCACCGCCATGGCATCCACTTCGCTGAATGCCACACGGCGTTTCACTTCCTGAACCAGCGGCGCGGGATCGCCTTCCTGCTGTTGAAAATAACTTTTTTTTCTTCTCATCGTGCCGCCGCCCTTTCTGTCAGAACCAGCTTCATCTTACAGGCAGAGCCGCTGTCGTTCCGGATCTCCGCCTGAACAGAAAAAATGCCGCCGTCCGCTTCTCTGATTTGAGTGATACATTCCCCTTCCATACCGGCAAGGAACGGACTGCGGAATTTGCATTGACCGATCTCTTTCACGATCAATTCTTTCTGCAGGATCTCCTCCGTATGAACCCGGATCAGTTCTATCAGACAGACACCGGGGACTACCGGATTGCCTTCAAAATGTCCTTCAAATCCACGGAACGCCCGGTCGAAAAAGATCCGGCAGCAATATGTGTTTTCTTTATTTTCCAATGCGGAAAGATCTTTCAGGCGTTTCCGCAATTCATTTCCGATGATCGAATCCATAACTTGTTATTTCCTTCTGCAGATCTTGGTCAATGTCAATTCCAGTTCATAGCCGCGCAAAATACCATACCGGCGGTAACGGATCGTTTTTCCATCGGCATCGTAATGACAATGCCAATGGCGTGTGTTCCACCGTTCCGTCAGACGCAGCGCGCCGTCGGGCTGCTGCTGAAACAGACTCCCGGTCCCGTCCTGTGCTTTCAGAGTAATATATCCGTCTGCAGTATTTTCTGCAAGGGCTTGATCTGTATTAAAAAGAAAAATGTTTGCCGTGTCTTCCGGGATCTGACGGAAGATCTGTTTTGCGTTGTCGGGGATGCCCGGTCCCGGCACACAATCTTTTCCGTCCGTTTTGAAAATCAGAGTCCCTGCGCTGCTGATCCCTGCCAACTCGATTTTTTTCTGTACGGGATCGATCTTTCCCGCCAGGATCATAGCGTGTTCCATATCCCGGAAACGGCAGAGTGCTTTTGCCTGCAAATGAACGATCCCTTCTCCGCCGGGAAGAAGATCCGCAGCTTTTTCCAACTGTATTTTCCGGGGATGATCCGCCAATGGTGTCCCCCCCGTTGCCGTACACGCACAGAAAAATAATGGGATCATACAGCCGAGCAGTACGGAAACTTTGATTTTTTTTGCCAGTGCCGGCACCAGATACAATCCGCCGAAACAGGCAATGGTGATCCCCAGCGAAAGCACCACACCCGTCCCGAAAAGAGCGGGATGCCGGGAAAAAATGAGTGCGCCCGCTCCGAAAATGGTGGTCAGAGCCGAAAGCAGAACGGAACTGCGGATGGAGCGTTTTTCCGGATTCTGAACCAGATGGACCGCATAAACACCGTAGTCGATGGCGATTCCGGTAAGAATGATCAGGGCAAATCCGGCGGCAGGCGTGATCTCATAATTTGTCAATGCTCCCGCGATGAACAGCCCGCAGAACGCGGAAACGACCGGAATCAACGCAAGCAGCACATGGGAAATCTTCCGCAGCATCCATACCGCCAATGCGATCGCTCCGATGATGCACAGCGGCATCAGCAGCAGAAAACGCAGGGAGAGATCATAACTGATCATCTGCCTGAAAGCTGTCCCGGAGATCACCGCCGCTTCGTTATCCAGTTCAAGATCGCGGATCGCATGACGCACCGCACGCACATTGTCCGGTGTTTCCTCAAACATGGCAATGGCGGCAACGGTCTTGCCGTTGTCTTTCCCCATTTTGTTCATTACGCTCCGGAGAAGTTCCGGCGTGGTCAGATCATCAGATCGGATGGCACGATCCAGCCGCTCGAAAAAGGGATCGAAAAATTTTGCGGGAAGTCCTTTCTTCACACAGGCATCCGCTGTCGCTTTTTTCAACTTTGCAATGTGTTCCGCTGTTTCTGCTGTCCGCCATGATTTCCGGTTCTGTTCCTGACGCTCTGCGGAAGGTTCCGGCGGCAGGGCGATCCCGATATTGCGCACTTTTTCTTTTACGGCAAGAAGTCTTTCCAGTGATTTATCCGGCGAATCCGTGGATGCCGCAAGCAGTGCCGTCTTCATGCTTCCCTCCCGCCAGACCGCGTTGAAGTCTTCCTCTTCCGCCAAAACAGATGCAGGTGTCCCGTCCAATGATTTCAAATCAAAATTGACAGACAGGAACGGCAATGCCGCCACGCCGCCAACGAGCAAAACAAGCGTTCCTGTACGGGCAAACTTCAAATTCCACTCCGGCGGATCGCGCGGGTCGCTGACTTTTTCCGTATTCAGCAGTGACGGCAGCACGAACAGGGCAAAGATACAGCTCAATACCAGCGAAAGACCCGCAAACAATGCCAGCTGATGATAGGCATGGATCCCTGTAAAAGCCAGAAATATAAATACGATCACCGTAGTTGCCGTGGAAAGGATCATGGGGTTCGCCAGTGCCGCCGCTTTTTTTTTCGCATCGCATCCTCTGCACGCAGAATAAATATGGATCCCCTGATCAATGGCAAGCCCCGTGATGCAGCTGCCGAGCCCGATCACATACATACAGATCTCATTGAAAAACAGTGTCATTACACCCAATGCCAGCAGTGATGCAAATGCAGGGATCACCGGGATCCACAGCGCACCGGGATCACGACGGTAAAAAATCAGAAACAACAGCAGAAAAAGTACGGTCGAAAGCGTACCTGCGATGGCTGCATCCCGTTTCAGAACCTCCTCATTGCCCAATGTGTGATTCGCACCGGAAACGATCCGGAACCGCAAGCCGTCCGGCAGGGGAGAAAGGAGCGTATCCAATTCCGCATAAAGCGCACGGACGGCATCGGCATCCCCCACGGCAATATCCGATTCAAAAACGATCATCGCCCGTTTCAGATCGTTTGAGGCAAAATACGGCACTTCCGGCGCAAGATCCATGCCGGAATAACGGTCCAGTAACTGAAGCTCTTTCATCACTTTCCCGGAGACCTGCGGGAAGGGCTGACTGCGCAATGCTTTGGCACTTCCCGGCATGGCAAGGCGTTTCAACGCATTGGCGGCAGCCTCCTCCGGATCACAGCTTTTCAGAATGTCGGGAGTGTGATACCGGGGGAGCGTATCCGCAAAATCCCCCATCTGCGCCACGGGATCGTCGGCACGGTAACGGAATACCACATTCCGGATCCTGTCCGACTGCTGCATTTTCCGATAGACTTCATCCAGCCATCTTTCGTGATCCTGCACTGTTTGTGTTTCATCCGTACAGATGAATTCCAGCTGGATCAGATCCGCAAGATGACTTTCCGAAAGCAGTTTGAAGGTCCTGCCCGATTCCGCATTTTCCGGAAAAAGATGACGCACATCATTGGTGAACGCTCCCTTGAAATAAAGTGCCGCTCCGGAAAGGATCGCCGCAAGGATCAGGGCGGAAAAACACCATTTGCGGTGCTTCCCGATCCAGATGATCCATTGTTCGATCCGCTCATTCATTCTGTAATTTTCCAAATGGAATCCGGCAGTACCGGATCGTGTTTGACGGCGCGGAACTCAATTTTCATCGTATCGCCGGAATGTTCTTCCAGCAGGATCCTGCTGATCCCGTTTTTCCCCTTATTGAATGTGATGAAAAGCGTTTTGAATAAGCCCTTATCCTTTTCCCGGGCAGTAAAACGGAATTCCTGCTCCGAGATCTTTTCCACGGTGCAATCCTGATTCTCCGCCAGTTTTTTCATATCGCCGGAAAGCCAGTCGGAAAAACTGGAATGGAGCAGTTTCACCCAGGAGGCATCCTTGCCTTTGAGTTCAGCAACTTTTCCGGTATCCCCATCGTAATGCCGCAAAAAATCTTTCCCGATGACCGTGATACTTTTGACCGGATCTTTGACCTCCCAGCGGATCCTGCCGTTCCGTTCATAAACCATGCTTCCGGTGATCCTGATCTCCATTTCCAGATCTTTCAGAAAACGCGTCTGAATAAAATCCGCCTGAACCACTGCGGGCATTTCACCTGCCGCGATCCCCGCAGAAAAAAGAAAAATCAGAAAAAAAATCAGATTTCGCATATTGAAAGTTCTCCTTCCGCACAAAGGGTCCCATCTTCCAGAACTGCTTTGAAATCAAGAGTATGATAGTTATCCACATGACCGGATTCGTGGAGCTGGAGGATCAGAAGATCACCGCTGCGGACAGGATGGAGAAAACGGATGGACCGCAAGCCGGTAAGGAATCCACCCAGATCGTGATCGTTCCGTTCAAAACCGGTCATGACAGCACAGGCTTGTGCCACGATCTCCGGCAGAGCTTCGTTGTCAAGCACGCCATCGCGCAGAAAACGGTTGTCAGGCTTGATCCGTGCCGTGACTTTTGTCCATTCCCCGAACTCAATCAGTTCATCCACCATAGTCATAGGCGGACGGTGCGGCAGCCATTGCTGTGCGTCGCAGGGCAGGGGATAGGGCTGATCCAGAAGGGTATCGCAATTCTTCCAGCAGAGCGGATCGGAGGCAAGATAATCCCCGGTCAGCTGATAGACCGCGCCGCGGCAGCCGTAGCAGCTGTCCGCTTTTTCACAGGTCTTGCAGGGACCTTTGATGGTGTTGCGGAAATCTTTGAGTTTCCGTAATACCACACTGGTGCTGAGAATATCGGAAAGTTTCCGTTCGTAAATATTGCCCAATACTTCCGTCAGACCCACACACGGGGTAACATTTCCGGTGGCTCCGATCACGCAGGAATACAGATGACGCAGGCATTTTGAGCCGACCAGCGGCGGCTGGGGTTCCCAGTCGTAACCGTTGGCATTGTCGAATGCGGCGATCTCATCAAAGATCTCCTTCAATCTGCGGGGATGCACTTCCAGATCCCGGTTTTCCAGCAATCTTCCCTGAGGAGTCATGATCTCCAGATAGGGCTTGATGCCGTTGCGCCGCAAATATTTCCAGAGTTCTGCCACTTCCTGTTCATTTTCGGCAGAGATCACAGAACTTGCCACCAGCATCTCCGAATCGAATCCGGCATCTTTCAAAACGCGAATGGCGTGAAATGCCTTGTCCAGCGCATTGGGAACACCTGTCAGGCGTTCCTGTACTTCCGGACGGAGCGAATTGAGTTTGACCACCACGCGGCAGCCGTGTTCAAAGAAAAATTTTGCCCAGTCTTCATTGATCAAAGCACCGTTGGTGAAGATCTCCGCACCCATACCCAGTTCGCCGGTGATGAGTTCAATATTGGCTTTCAACTGTTTGCAGAGGAGCGGTTCTCCACCCAGTACCACGATCTTTCTGGCTCCCAGCGCGTGGACCTGCCGGATGGCATCGGTCGCCACTGCCGGATCAAGCTGCGCGTGATCGCTGTTCCCCGCAGCATAGCAGTAGGGACAGAGATAATTGCAGCTCCGGTTGAATTCGATCTCTGCCGAAAGCAGACGGCTTCCGGTGATGTTTTCCAGAATTTCTTCCGTAGAATAATCGTATTTGCTTTTGTCAAAAGGTATGATCATATCCGCCGCACCTCAAAATTTCCGCAGGTCGAAGAACCGGACCGGTTTCCGGGAAACACCGAAAACTTTTTTCCGCGCTTCTTCCGCACTCACCGCACAGACCGGTACATGGATCCGGGTCCTGCTGTAAAGTTTTTCGGAGATGTTCAATGATTCCGGCGTTTCCCCGTTGCGGCACGCCACAAAAATTTTGATCTCATCGGAAAGTGCGCAGCCGCTGACTTCCATGTAGTATTCCGTCACACCGTCGATCCCGTCAAGAATATGGAAAAAGGCATTGGGGAAAAGTGTTGTCCCGTGGACTTTCAGCATTTGTGCTTTCCGTCCGAGAATGGGACCGAGCCGTTTGGTGTTTCTGCCGCAGGAACATTTTTCCGGGATCAGAAAACTGATGTCCCCGGTCCGGAACCGCACCAGCGGCATCCCTGCCACCTGAAGCGGTGTCACTGTCACTTCGCCACATTCACCATCGGGGACGCGGTTGCCGTCATCATCCAGAATTTCCACAATGGCAAGATCGGCAGGGGGATGCCCGCCGCACCGTGCGGAACATTCCGTGAAACTGGTCACGATCTCGCTGGAGGCATAAGTGGAATGGACTGCGCCGGGCCAGAATTCTTCCAGTTTCTGTCCGAGGGGAGTCAGCTGCATCGTTTTCGTGCGGATGGGTTCGCCGATACAGATGATCCGTTTCACGCAGGAGGTATCGATCCCGTTGTCAGAAAGATATTGCCCCAGTTTTGCAATGAAGCTGGGAACACCCACGATCGCTTCCGGCTGGACCGATGCAATGATGGAGGCGTGGCTTTCCACAGAGTTCAAACCGTTCCGGATGGCGGCGGCTCCGGTCTTGACCGCACCGTTGTAATAGGCAAGCCCCGCAATGAAACAGCGGTCGATGGTGCAGGTGAGCAGAACTTTATCACTGGCTGTCATCCCGGCGGAAACGAATCCCACGGCATCGTTGTATCCCAACCGGTCCAAATCTCCGGCGGAATACACGATCCGGCAGGGATTGCCGGTGGTGCCGCTGGTAAAACAGATATCGGAGATCTGCTCCATGGGGAGCGCGAAAAATTCTTCATTGTGTTCCGCAAGATCGCTTTTACTTGTGGTGGGCAACTGCTGCAATGAGTCAAAATCCACCACCATATCCCCGGGCAGATCTGCCAGTTTTTTGCGGTAGAACGGGGAGTTTTCGCGGCAGTAACGGATCTGTTCGGAAAGCAATTTATCCTGTGCCGCGCGCAATTCCGCCTCCGGCAGAAACGAAATGTCATCTTTGAGTTCAAATTCTGTTTTCATTTTCCAACTCCTCATCCATCCGTGCAAGTTCTTCTTTCATCATCCGGAATACCGTTTTTTTCAAGGCAAATGCCGTGCCGCAATTCTGTACTTCTTCTGCGGAAAGGGATACGATCCTGCGGGTCAGCACCTTCCTGAAACAGCGGAAACGGAATTTCCGGTCCGGCATAAACTCATTCCCCGCGATACACAAAATATGGACCGGCAGATTCAATTCCAGAGCCAGTTGAAAGATCCCGCTGTGAAACGGGTTCATTTCTTTCGATTCCGAGCGCGTCCCTTCCGGAAATGATACGATCACATCCCCTGACTTTATAACGGTTTCCGCGCGTGAACGCAATTTTTCAAAACTCCAGTTGGTGATATTCAAATATCCCGCCAGATATGCCACCGTCCCGATAATGGGAGTCCGCATCGGCCAGCCGTTCACGGTCTGCGCACAACTGCTGTGCAGCATCGCCACCAGAAACGCATCTGTCGCCGCCCGGTGATTGACCGCCACCACACCCGGTGTCAGCGGACTGCCGGAAAGATCTTTGAAACTCACCCGGAAAAACGGCCGCCATGCCCCATGGATGGTAAGAAGACCGAACCACAGCAGCAGGATCCGTACAAATTTCTGACGGATCCTCACCGGCAGAAACAGGGAAAGCAGCAGCGGCACAAGCACGATCCCCCAATAGAGGACCGCCCAGAACACGGTGGAAAAATAAATGGCGAAACTGCGCAGGAAGGTCATATCTCTCAACTGCGGATCTTATCGGCGATCTCCGGATGTTCCGCGATCAGTTTTTCAAAAATGTTATACACATCATCCAGTGTTTTTGCTTCCCGGATATCTTTGTTTTCACGCAGATTCACTCCGAATTTCTGCTGAAGTCCCACGATCATATCCACAATATCCAGACTGTCCAGTTCCAGATCGTCAAAGATCTTCTTTTCGGGCGTCAATTCCGCTTCATCAAATTCAAAACGGTCAATAAAAATGGAATTGACTGCCTGAACGATCTCATCTCTGTTCATCTTCTTTTTCTCTCCGTTCGTTTTGTTTTTTGTATGTTTAATCAATGACCCTGCAAACCATACTGGTGTTCACTCCGCCGAAGGCAATGCTGTTTTTCACAAAGGTGCGGACCCGGTGTTCCATAATGTTCTGCGGCAGACAGATCCCTGCACAGTCCGTGACCGTTTCCAGATTCCGCGTAGGCAGCACGATCCCGTCTTTCATCATCCCGTGGACTGCCGCCAGCTCCAATGCACCGGACGCCCCCAGCGTATGCCCGATATGACCCTTCAGACTGGATACCGGCACCTTGTCCCCGAGGACCTGCCGGATCGCCGCCGCTTCCGCCTGATCACCCACTTTCGTGCCGGTGGCATGGGCACTCACATAGTCGATCTCATCCGCATTGATCCCCGCATCCTGCATGGCTGTACGCATACAGTTGGCGATCTGCATTTCATCGGAATGGCTCACATGCCATCCGGAACAGTTTGTGGCATAACCGGCGATCTCAAAAAGGATCTCCGCTCCCCGATTTTTCGCGTGTTCATATTCTTCCACCACCAGGATCCCCGCGCCTTCCGCGCAGACAAGCCCGGTGCGGTTTGCGTCAAAGGGACGGGGCAGTTTATCGGGTTCGGCAGTTTCTTCTTCCGCCAGCGCGTAGAGCAGCTGGAAGGAGGATGCCACAAGACTGGTGGATTCATCCGAACCGCCGGCCAGAACCACATCCGCTTTTCCCAGCCGGATCAGTTCCTGCGCGGTCCCCAGTGCCTGAAGCCCGGAAGCACATGCGGCACAGGGGGAAAGCTGGATCCCGTTGATCCCGAAAAGATCCGCCACATTGAAACTGGAGGAATGGCTCATCATACGGAAAAAATGACAGCTGGAAAGATCATCTCTCCTGCCTTCATTCTCCGCAATGCACGCTTCCGCCATACTGGATGCACTCCCCACGGTGGAGCCGATCACCACAGCTGTCCTGCCATTGGTGAATTCCGCCGGATCGATCCCGCTCTGAAGGACAGCTTCCTGTGCCGCCAGACCGGAAAACAACGCGGCATTACCCATCGTCCGGCGGACTTTCCGGTTGATCTGTTTGATCCGTGCCGGGTCCAGTGTGACGGGTGCATTGGCAATGACCTTGCCGAAATAGTCTTTCCATTCCGTCATCCCGCGGACGCCGGAACGGCCGTTTTTCAGGGAATCATAAAGCTCGATGGCAGAATTGCCTGAAGGGCTGATCACCCCGATACCGGTAACGACTGCTCTGCGTGTATTTGTCATGCCTGATCCGTTGTTATTTGTTGTTCTTCTTCTTTCATTGCGGTAAAAAAACACCTTGTTGCCGCAATTATTATAATATAATCAAAGATCATGCAGTGTCAAGCAGGAAAAAATTTTTTACCGCAGAAAAATAAGTGAACTTTCAAAAAAACTTTCCCGCTGTGATCTCAACGGGAAAGTCATCCGGACAATATCAATCTTTTTTCAGATCGCGGCTGATCCGCATGGAACAGAAATCCGGTCCGCACATGGTGCAGTATTCCGATCCGTGCTGCACTTTGACTCCGGCGGCATCTTCCGCCCGTTTCCGGAATTCCCGCGCCCGTTCGGGATCCAATGCAAGATCAAACTGTTTTTCCCAATCGAACGCGGCACGGGCAAGGGAGATGGCATGATCGCGGCGATCGGCTCCGGGTTTCTGCAATGCCACATCGGCGGCATGTGCTGCGATCTTGAAGGCGATCACACCGTTGCGGACATCTTCCGCTTCCGGCAGACCGAGGTGTTCCATCGGTGTCACATAGCACAACATGGCGGCACCGTGATACGCGCCTGCAGTCCCGCCGATAGCTGCTGTGATATGATCGTATCCGGGTGCGCAATCGATCACCACCGGACCGAGAATATAGAACGGAGCATCTCCGCAGACTTCCCGTTCCCGTTTCATGTTCATTTCGATTTCATTGTACGGCACATGACCGGGTCCTTCCACCATTGCCTGCACTCCGGCGGCACGGCAGCGGCGGACCAGTTCCCCCAATGTATCCAGTTCGGCAAACTGTGCTTCATCGGAGGCATCGGCAAGACATCCAGGACGGAGCCCGTCACCGAGGGAGAGCGTCACATCGTGTTCGCGGCAGATCTCCAGGATTTCGTCAAAATGGGTATAGAACGGGTTTTCGGCATTATGCTGTTTCATCCAGCGGGCAAGGAGAGACCCGCCGCGGCTCACGATCCCCAGCGTGCGTTTCATTGCCATCGGCACATGATGCTGGAGCAAGCCTGCGTGAATGGTCATATAGTCCACGCCCTGCTGTGCCTGTTTTTCAATGGCTTCAAGGATATATTTTCCGTCAAAATCATCGGATCCGTGTTCTGCCACGATCTGATAAATGGGAACTGTGCCGACGGGAATGGGGCTTGCTTCAATGATCGCTTTGCGGATGAGATCGATCCCGCCGCCGGTACTCAGATCCATCACGGTATCGGCTCCGTATTTCACGGCGTGAGCGAGTTTCTGTTTTTCCGCTCCGGCACAGCTGGAATTGGCGGAATTGCCGATATTGGCATTGATCTTGGTCAGGAGTTCTCTGCCGATCCCGACGGGATTCAGATTTTTGTGGTGGATATTGGCGGGGATCACGATCCTGCCGTCGGCAACGCGTTCGCGGATAAATTCGACGCTGCGGTTTTCGTACTCCGCCACTGTACGGATCTGCGGAGTGATTTCGCCGTTCTGTGCGGCTGTCATCTGGGTTGACATACTTCTTTTCTCCTTCTCGTTTTGAGTTTACGCGGGGGAGGCTGGTATGCAACGCCGGAAATCAGTTGTTTTGATATTGTTCCCTTCGCCGGTATTATCCGGATCAGGTTCAATGGGTATGATCTCAGCCGCTGTTTTTTTGACAGCAGCACCCCGCAATGATGAATGAGGTAATTTCAAAATTCCTCAAAAGTTCTGAATCGTTTTCGCTTCAATTCAAATAAAAATTTTTCAGTCGGATGTCCTTTCCTTCATGGCTTCGGATTCACTTGCACCGGGAGTCAGGCGGAAATCATAAAAACGGTTTCTGCCTTCACAGCCGGTGAAGCCCACATAATAAGTATCACTCCAGTCGTCTGCAATACGGCAGCCGAAAGAATGTTCGTTGCACGCCATGATGAGAAATTTGCCTTTATGCGTAAAGCGCATTTCTGCCGAGAGCGTATATTTTTCGCCGATCTTGAGATCCAGTTCAATGAATCCGATCAGTTTCCAGGAGGGTTTGCCGTCATGGAAAAAGTGATGCCACAGATTGATCCCGCGGTCGTACAAAACCACTTCCAGATGTTCATGGTGGACATCTCCCAATTCTTTGGAAAGAACCAGAAGCGGAGCCATGCGGCTGTCAAATGCGCACACCGTGGAAATGCGGCTGCTGCCGTTGACCGGCGTTTTCAAAAGCATACTGATATAACTTTCTCCGGTGCGATCCCGTCCCATCTGCATATCTTCCGGCTTCAAATCGGCAGGTACATAATTTGCAATATGGTCGCTGTACTGTTCCCAATGGCTCACATCCAGCCACCGCGGACTGCGCACGATCTGCCATTCTTCCGGGTTCCAGCCGTTTTCTGTGAATCGTGTGTAGTATGACATCTTTTTATTTTCCTTCCTGCCGTTGAGATCTCAAACATACCGCATTTAATATACCATGAAATGCGGCATTTTTCAACATCACAGACAGCGGTAATTCCCCAGAAAAACAAAATTTTCACTTTCTTCGGAAAGTTCAGCCAGGAGCGACCGCACTTCCTCATTCATCAGATCCGCCTCAAAATCAAAGTAGAAAAGATATTCAAAATCTTCTCCGGGAATGGGACGGCTTTCCAGTTTCGTCAGGTTCAATCCCAGTGCGGCGAACCGGGAAAGCAGGCTGTTCAGACTGCCCGCTTTATGAGGCAATGCCGCCATGATGCTGATCCGGTCGGAGCCGTGATAGATCTCCGGTTTCTTGGAAATACAGATGAATCGCGTAAAATTGAAATCATTGTTTTGAATGGAGCGTTCCGCCAGAGTCAAACCGTAAAGCGGCGCACACTCCGGACTGGCAATGACAGCCACATCTTTTCTGCCGCAAGTCGCCGCATAACGCGCCGCCCACGCGGTGGAGGGTGCTGTGGTCTGTTTGATGTCCCCAAATTGATTCAGACGGATGCTGCATTGTTTCAATGCCTGTTCATGGGAAATGACTTCTTTCACACCGGCAAGTTTCACGCCCGGCGGCAGCAGCAGGGAATGACGCACTTTCAGCCGCAGACTCCGCACGATGTAGAACTTGTGATCTTTCATCAGGTCATAAACTGCATCCACGGTTCCGGCACTGGAATTTTCCACCGGCAGGACACCGTAGGAACAGAAATCTTTTTCCACTGCCTGAAATACGGCGGAAAAACTGTTGAAATAGGAAATATCCGCCAGCGGAAACATCCGGTCTGCTGCGATTTGAGCGTAGGCTCCCGGCAGACCGCAACAGGCGATCCGTGCCGATTCCGGGAAATTGTGTTCCGCGTTTTCCGCCGCAAGCTGCAGTGTCCGTGCAAATTCCGAACCTTTCGGAGTCAGACGGCGTTGATAGGCTTTGCTCAATTCAAAGAGTGTACTGAAAAGCATCCGTGCGGATGCCGCCAGATCGGAGGGGGAATCTTTTGTGACCTTCAGCAAAATTTCCCGTTCCCGTTCCGGATGTTCCAGCGGCAGACCGTGCGCCTGTTTTTCTTCACCGATTTTTGCGCAGAGATCCATGCGTTTCTGAAACAACGCAAGTATTTCGGAATCAATAGTATCGATCTCTGCACGGCTTTCTTTCAGCGGAGAGATATTTCCGTCTTTATAGTGATCTTCCATGATTTATTTTCCTATCGTTTCGCAGGTCATGCGGGCATCTTTCATCACATTCAGACGGGGCATGAGGGCGGCGAAATCTTCCATGGTGAGAGATTGCACACCGTCGCACAACGCTTTGGAGGGATTGTTGTGGACTTCAATGATCAACCCATCCGCACCCGCCGCGATGGCGGAAAGGGCGAGGGGATTGACGAACCGTGCGTGACCCGCCGCGTGGCTGGGGTCGATGATCACCGGCAGATGGGAGAGCGTCTTGAGGGCGGGGATTGCGGAAATATCCAGCGTATTCCGTGTGTAGGTCTCGAATGTGCGGATCCCGCGTTCGCAGAGCATCACCGATTCATTGCCGGATGCCATGATATATTCGGCACTCATCAGCAGTTCCTGATACGTATTTGCCAGCCCGCGTTTCAGCAGAATGGGTTTCTTGCAATGTCCCAACTGTTTGAGCAGTTCAAAGTTCTGCATATTGCGTGCGCCTACCTGAATCACATCCACATCCGCAAAAAGGTCCAGCTGGGAAAGATCCATGATCTCTGTGACGATGGGCAGACCGGTAACTTTTTTTGCTTCCAGCAGGAGGCGGATCCCTTCGCCGCGCAAACCCTGGAACGCGTAAGGCGATGTACGGGGTTTGAAAGCACCGCCACGGAGAAGATTTGCTCCGGAAGCCTTCACGCTCTGTGCCACGGTAATGATCTGTTCTTCCGATTCCACGGAGCAGGGACCTGCCATCACGGTCATATTACCGCCGCCGATCACGGTACCGTTTTTCAGCGTGATCTTTGTATCCAGCGGGTGGAATTTGCGGTTGGCGCATTTGAAAGGTTCCTGCACGCGTTTCACATCGTCCACAATATCCATCTGTTTGATCAGATCGATATCGATACGGGAGGTATCACCGATCAATCCGAGGATGGTCTGATGCAGCCCTTTGGTGGCGTGGAGTTCCACTCCCTGTTCCTGCAGCCATGCGGAAAGATCGTTCATTTGTTTTGCTTCGGGATTCTCTTTGAGGATGATGATCATTTTTCAGTGTCCTTTCATTTTGTTATGTTCTGATGATCTTTTTATTGTTTTTCTGCATAAAAAAAACTCCGCTGCCTTTGTCAGGAGCGGAGTCCGTATTTTGTTGTTTTTCCTGGTTCAGGATCAAATGGAAGAAGCAACAGCAAGCGGACTCCGCGTTCTAAAGAAGAAAGCGAAGCTGAAAAAGTAAAAGAAAAACTTGCTGTTCA
Source organism: Victivallales bacterium (assembly GCA_045594005.1). Lineage (GTDB taxonomy): Bacteria > Verrucomicrobiota > Lentisphaeria > Victivallales > UBA1829 > SIG77. The sequence continues at coordinate 43,372 of JAZNXT010000138.1, read as the reverse complement.
GATTCATTTTGTTGATATTTCCTGTTGTTTACTCCATTTATTCTACACCGTGACTGATGATTTGTCAAGATGTGATTCTCATTTTTTTTCAAAAAAATTCGATCCGCCGCACAGAAAAAAACGGTGGAATACTTGATTTTTCTGCAATTTATTATATATTGACATTATTGATGAACAGAAAATTTCAAAGCAACAGGACAGGATCCGCTATGACGGCACAGCAACCGGAAACACGCAGCATTTTTACGCCCGTGGTCGATTATTTTACAAAGATCCGCCACAATCTGGCATTTCTCTTTTCTTTTCCCAACCGGAAAAATGATGCTGTTCCCCACGCTCCGCAAGAAAAAAAACAACGCTTTTATCATATCTTTGATGATGACGGGATGAACTGTTTTACCATTCATCTGCCGGAAAAAAGATCTGCCGGAAAGATCCCCGCGGTGATCGTGTATCCCGGCGGCGCATACGGTGTGCTGGCTTTTGAGAAGGAAGGACGCGCGATCGCAGAATTTCTCGCTCAAAACGGTATTGCCGGGATCGCGGTGAAATATCCCCTCGGTTCCATGTTCGGGCATTTCAAACGCCATCCGGCAATGGTGGAATCCGCACAGCGTGTGATCCGGCTGATCCGTTATTATGCGCCGCAGCTCGGGATCGATCCCGACCGGATCGGTACTATGGGATTTTCCGCAGGCGGACATCTTGCAGGGCTTGCCTGCACCTGGCGGGAACCCACTGCACACACCCTTCCGGAAAACGATCCGGTGGATCAGGTACGCGCCACGCCCGATTTTGTGGTGTTCTGTTATCCGGTGGTGACGATGGAAAAAGGATATGCCCACGCCATAAGCCGCGCCAATCTCATCGGAAAAAATCCGCCGGATGAACTGGTGAAGAAACTTTCTCTGGAACAGCAGATCACTCCGGATTTCCCCCCGTCATTTTTGTGGCAGACATTGGAGGATACCTGCGTGGATCCGGAAAATGCACGGATGCTGGATCGTGCGCTCACGGAAAACAATATCGACCATAAAACCATCATTTATGAACACGGTCCCCATGGAATGGGGTTGATGACCGCACGCGAAAAAGAAAAATTCCCGGAAACTGCAAAATGGTCCGGCGAATTGCTGGATTGGCTGAAACAACACGGCTTTACAGGAGAAAAACAATGAAAGAACGGCGTGTCGTCATTACCGGGATGGGATCCGTTTCCTGCGGCGGAAACAGTGTGGATGCCTTGTGGGATACGCTGATCCACGGCAGAAGCGGGATCGCGCCGCTCACCCTTTTTGATGTGTCCGGTATGCCGGTGAGATTCGGCGGCGAAGTACGCGATCTGGAATTGCAGAATGTGAATAAAAAAGAGGAACGGCGGTTTGCCCGGTACACCCGCTTTGCCGTTGCCGCCGCTCACGAAGCCATGACACAAGCGGGACTGGGACCCCATGATCCTGCGCTGGATCTTTATCGCTGCGGCGTTCTTGCCGCATCCGGATCCGGCGGTCTGGAGGTGCTGGAAAAAAATATCATTGCCTGTGCCAACCGCGGTGCGTCCGGCGTTTCCGCGTTTTACATCCCCACCTTCATTTCCAACAATGCCTCCGGGATACTGGGGATCCGTTACGGGTTCAAAGGATGCAATTTTTCTGCGGCTTCCGCCTGCGCCTCCGGTGCGCACGGTCTTGGAGAGGCGTTCTGGATGATCAAACGGGGGGATGCGGATGTGATGCTTGCAGGCGGTTCGGAAGCCTGTATCACGCCTTCTCTCCTTTCCGGATTTGCGGCACTCACGGCGTTGAGTACGCGCAATGACGATCCGCAGAAAGCAAGCCGTCCGTTTGATAAAAACCGGGATGGTTTCGTCTTTTCCGAAGGAGCAGGTCTTCTGGTGCTGGAGGAATTGGAACACGCCCGGAAACGGGGCGCGGAAATATTGGCGGAATTTGCCGGATACGGTGCGACCTGCGACGCATATCATATCACTGCACCCGATCCCGCAGGGGACGGTATTGCCCGTGCCATGAAAACAGCCATGTGTCACGGCGGTTGCGTACCGGAAGAAATCGGGCATATCGCCGCCCACGGGACCGCCACAAAAGCCAACGATGTCAGCGAATGTCGTGCGATCCGCAGTGTATTCGGCACGCACGCAGACCATATTGCCGTGAACTCCATCAAGAGTATGATCGGTCATACCATCGGTGCATCCGGACCCATCGGCGCGATCTCTGCCATTCAGACTTTGCGCACGGGGATCGTGCCGCCCACCATCAACTGTACAGATCAGGATCCGGAATGTGATCTGGATGTGACGGCATTGGATGCAAAACAAGTCAATACAGAATATGCCATAGTCAACAGTCTGGGCTTCGGCGGTCACAACACCGCATTGCTGTTCAGACGCTGGAAGGAGTGAAAAACAGTGAATACGAAAAAAGCTCTCATCATCGGCGGCTGCCGCGGGATCGGCCGCGCCATCGCCATCCGCCTTGCAAAAGACGGATTCGATATTTTTGCCACCTGCCGGAAAAAAGGCAGCGATTCGGAATCTCTCGTTCAGGCGGTCTCCGAAGCGGGCAGTTCTGCCACTATCCTGGAATTGGATGTGTGCGACCGCTCCGGATCCCGTGCCGTCCTTGCTGAAGCCTTCCCTTCCGATGCTCCGCCGGATGCAGTGATCTACAATTCCGGGATCAGCCGGGACAATCTTTTTGTGTTTATGGATGAAAATGAATGGGATAACGTTCTCTCCACCAATCTGGAGGGATTCTACAACACCGTTCAGCCGCTGGTCTTCGGGATGCTGGCAAAAAAACGGGGAAGGATCGTGATCATCAGTTCGGCATCCGGTCAGACCGGACAGGCGGGGCAGGTGAATTATTCTGCATCCAAAGCCGCGCTCATCGGAGCGGCAAAGGCATTGGCGCGGGAAGTCGGCAGAAAAGGGATCCTGGTGAATGTGGTCGCGCCCGGCGTGATCGAAACGGATATGACCAGAGATCTGCCAAAAGAACAATTCCTGCCGCTGATCCCGCTGCACCGTGCCGGAAAAACGGAGGAGATCGCAGGAGTGGTCAGCTTCCTCTGCGGACCGGACAGCACCTATATCCACGGTCAGGTCATTGCCGTCAACGGCGGTCTGGTGATATGATTCCCGTTGCTCACAGAAAAAAAACACTGGTCGTCGGTGCAGGTGCCGGCGGCATGACCCTCGCTCTGCTGCTGGCAAAGACCGGAAGACCGGTGCTGCTTGTTGATTCCCAGCCGGAGATCGGCGGATATCTGCGGCGGTTCAGACGCAAAGGCGCGTTTTTCGATACCGGCTATCATTTTACCGGCGGTTTTTCCGGTGTGATGACTCAAATGATGCAGATATTGGGAATGGATGATATGGTCGGCGGAACACCCATCCCCCACCGGATCGTCCTCCGGGACGGCGCACACGATATTTTTCTGCCCGCCGGATGCGGACATGCCGGGACGGAAGATATATTCTGCCGCGCGTTCCCCGGTTCCGCCGATGCGCTCCGCAAACTTTTTGAACAGGAACGGCAAATCTGGCAAAGCACTCCCATGGCGGATCTGCGGGATCTTTCCCCGCTGGAACTGACCATTTCCGGCAGCGATATCCAAACGGTGGAGGAAGTCTGGCGCAATGAATTGAATTTGACCGATCCCGCCGCAATGACTGCCGCAGGCAGTTTTGCCATGTGCCACGGAACGCCCTTCAATGAAGCACCTGTGAGTTTTCATGCACGGGTATCCTACGCGCTGCATCACGATCTTGCCCGTCCGCATCGCGGCGGCGATTCCATGATCGACGGATTCAAACGGGAAGCGGCAAAACTGGATATCGAGATCCGTACCTCTGCGGAACTTCTGCCGTTCAAAGACGAAAATACCGCATATTTTTCCGATGGTTCCAGCGTTTCCGTGGAGCAGGTGTTTTTCACTGTACACCCTTCTGCCATCGCGTCTTTACTGCCGGAAAATGCACGCACACCGTCCTTCCTGCGGCGTGTCCGGCGGATGCAGGAATCCTGCAGCTTTTTCTGTGCCTATTTTCTGGTGGATGATGGTGTGGAGATACCCGCAGGGCTGACCTCTTATTTTACTGCAAACGATGTGGATTCGATCCTGCTGGACGGCAGAAATTCCTCCAGTACCGGGATCCAGATCAGCCGTGAAGACGGCAAAACTTCCATTTCCGCGTTCCGCACCATGCGGCTGGAACATTTGCCGGAAGGATTCAGGATTTCGCACCGCGAACGCCTGAAACAGGAGGAATATCAGAACTTCAAGACGCATCTTTGTGATGAGATCCAACAGGAGATCACCGGCATTTATCCGCAGCTGAAAGACCATCTCACAGTTGTGGAATCCGGTTCCCCGCTGACTTGTCTGGACTACGATCCGCCCACGGGCAGTGCTTACGGAACCCGGAGCATCTGCGGTCAGGCACGGCTGTTCGGGAAACTGCCGGCGGAAAACTTTTTTGCGGCAGGTCAGAGTGCATTGGTGCCGGGAGTGATGGGAACCTGCCTCGCCTCGTTTTCTGTATTCCGTCAGGCGGCGGGCGAAACAGTCTGGCGCGATCTGATCAGAAAGACCCTTTATTGAGATACCATATCACGGTTTTGCGTAGTGCCGTTTCAAAATCAAATTCCGGCAGCCAGTGTAAATCTTTTCTGATCTTTCCTGCATTGATGGCATAGCGCACATCGTGTCCGGGACGGTCTGCCACGAATTCGATCTGTTCCGTATAAGATTTTCCGTCCGGACGGGGCTTGAGTTCATCCAGTATGCCGCAGATCTTTTTCACAAGATCGATATTCCTGTATTCGCAGTTTGCTCCGATGTTGTAGGTGCTGCCCGCTTTGCCGCGCGTCACCGCAAGATACAGGGCGCGGACATGGTCTTCCACATACAGCCAGTCCCGCACCTGACATCCGTTGCCGTAAATCGGCAGCGATTGCCCGGTGACGGCATGGTGGATCATGTGGGGGATCAGTTTTTCCGGATGCTGCCACGGTCCGAAATTATTGGAACAGTTTGTTACGATGGTCGGCAGTCCGTAAGTGCGATACCAGGCACGGACAAGATGATCGGCAGCCGCTTTGCTGGCGGAATAGGGACTGCTGGGGCGGACAGGGCTTTCTTCCGTGAACGCGCCTTCCTGCAGATCTCCATACACTTCATCGGTGGAAATATGGTGAAACATGACCAGTTTTCCGTATTCCCGTGCCGCTTCCAGCAGATTGAATGTGCCGTCGATATTGGTGCGGATGAATTCTTCTCCGGATGCAATGGAGCGGTCCACGTGGGATTCCGCCGCAAGGTGCATAATGTGAGTCGGCTTGAAATCTGCAAAAAGTTTCCGGACTCCGGCGCGGTCGCAGATATCCATTTTCACGAAATTGTAACGCGGATCTGCGGCGACTTCTGCCAATGCGTCCGGATTCCCGGCGTAAGTGAGTTTATCCAGCACGCAGACAGCATCACCGGTTTCCCGGATCAGCCAGCGCACCAGTGCCGATCCGATAAATCCCGCTCCCCCTGTGACAATGATCCGGTTCATAAAAAATCCTTTCGTTCCGCTTGCTGTGTATAAATATGGATGAGAAAAAGAAAAAATCAAGTTGTCATCTGTAAAAAATCAATGAAATTACCATAATCTTTTTTGTAATTTTCTGATGGGGAAGTATATTATAGAAACATGTTTTTTGATAAAACCATTTTCTTGAATGTCCGTTTGATAGTGCTATATATTGTCATTGATTCCCGGAATACGGAAGATTTTTCTGTAAAAACAATCAATGTACAAATAGTCGTTTGAGCGTGTAGCTCAATCCGTTTTCCTTCAGACAGATAAAGAAACCGCGTACCTTGCGGCGTAATTCATAGCGTTTGATCCTGCTGCGCCATTCCGAAGATCTGAAATAAGTCCGGCTGAAATGACTCGCTTTCACATCTTTTCCGAGGATCTTCTGCAGCGGCGGAAGAAGTCGGTCATCATTGGCTTCAAGGGAAGTTTGGAACAGGCGATCCGTCACCGTTTCATCTCCCGCAACGATCATTTTCATACAGAGCGAACCCACTGCATTTTCTTCGGAGAAATCCCCGAAAAATTGCGTTGCATATTTTTCGTGAAGTTTCGTAAAACCGTTATCATACGCCATAAACATGATGTCACAGCCGCCGCAGACGATATCCCGGATCTTATCTGCGGTGTAAGCGATCTGCTTTTCCCGCTGCCGGTACAGATAGACCAGATCCGGAATGGCATAAAATTTTTTCGTAACCGCCATCACTTTTACCAGAAAAACGGGATCTTCATAAGCCCTGTAAGGCGGATAGCACAGTTTGTACTGTTTCAGCAACGACCGCCGGAAAAGGAATCGCGGGCAGCCGTATTCAAATGCAAAATCTGAAAAATCCAGCCACCCATTCCGCGTAAATGTATAGCCGGATTTTTTGCCGCTGAATTCCAGAATCTTTCTGCCGTCCGGAAAAAACTCTCCGAGAGATCCGCCCACGATATCGGCATTCTGTGCTTTCGCCGCTTCCACCATTGCTTCAAGAACATGGCGGGAAGGATAGAGATCATCGCAATCCAATGTCAGAATATAATCACCCTGTGCAAGAGCCAACCCTTCGTTTCTGGTCGCGGAAACACCCCGGTTTTCCCGGCAGACCGCTTTGAAACGGGGATCTTTTTCTGCATATTCACGGAGAATTTCTGCAGAGGAATCCGCGGAGCCGTCATCAATGCAGATGACTTCAAAATCCGTCAAGGTCTGTTGTCTGACGCTGTCAAGACATTCCCGCAGGAACGCTTCACCATTGTAAACCGGGACGATGATGGAAACTTTACAACTCATAGCAGAGATCAGAAATGCGTTTTCGCATCTTTTCCGATGGGGAACACATTGAAGCCCATTTCAAACAGCGCATTGTGATCCAGTTTATTGCGCCCGTCAAAAAGGAACGCGGGCTTGCTCATGCTGTCGAAGATCTTTTTATAATCCAGTTCGTTGAAACATTCCCACGGCGTCAGCACCAGCAGCGCATGGGCGTCTTTCACCGCTTCGTAGGGATCTTCACAGAAGGTCACCGCGTCACCGGCATACGCCATTTCCGTGCGGGCATTGGGCAATGCTTTGGGGTCGTGGATCGCCAGAACAGCTCCATCGTTGATCAGCAGATCTGCCACTGTTTTTGACGGCGTTTCCCGGGTGTCTCCGGTATTTTCCTTGAACGCATAACCGAAGATGGCGATCTTTTTCCCGGTGACGGTATTGAACATATTGCTGAGGACCTTCTGCACAAAACGCTTTGCCTGAAACTCATTGATCTTCAACACGTTTTCCCAGAATGCCGCAACTTCCGGCAGACCGTAAAATTCACAGAGATAAACCAGATTCAGCAAATCTTTTTTGAAACAGGAACCGCCGAATCCGATCCCCGCTTTCAGGAATTTTGAGCCGATCCGTTTGTCCCTGCCTGCCGCCGCCGCCACTTCGTCAATATCCGCACCCGTTTCTTCGCAGAGCGCGGAAAGCCCGTTGACTGCAGAAATACGCTGTGCAAGCAACGCATTGGAAACCAGTTTGGTCAGTTCGCTGGACCACAGATTTGTGGTAACGATGCGGTCGCGGGGGACCCATTGCGCATAAATCGCCACGATCTCATCCACGCCGTGCCGACCTTCCGGCGTATCGGAACCGCCGATAAGGACGCGGTCGGGATTGAACAAATCTTCGATAGCCGTCCCTTCCGCAAGAAATTCCGGATTGGAAACAACACTGAACTTTCTGCCCTTCGCATTCTGGCTGAGGATCCGTTCCAGTGCCGCCGCCGTGCGGACGGGCAGAGTGCTTTTTTCCACCACCACTTTGTCGGTTTCCGCGTGTTCCGCGATCATCCGCGCGGCTTTTTCGATATATTGCAGATCGGAGGCTTTGCCCGCGCCGATCCCGTGGAGTTTCGTAGGCGTATTCACAGAAACGAAAATAATATCCGCTTCCCTGATCCCCTTCACAATGTCTGTGGAATAGAAAAGATTTTTGCCGCGCTGCGCGAAAACGATCTCATCCAGACCCGGTTCATAGATCGGAAGATGATCCGAATTCCACGCCGCGATCTTTTCTGCATTCTGGTCCACCACCGTAACCTGATAATCCGGGCATTTTGCTGCGACCACTGCCATAGTCGGTCCGCCCACATACCCCGCTCCGATACAAAGGATCTTTTTCATATTCGCACTCCTGATGATGGTAAAATATATTCTTCAACGCTTATAATATATCACGCGCACGGAAAAATTCAAGATTTTTTACCAAAAATCCTTTTGAGAGTGTAACGCAATCCATTTTCACGCAGACAACGCAGCGGTGCAAAGAGACGATCCAAAAATTTACGGTTGGCGCGTTCATCTGCCGCTTCCGCTTCTGCAATGAATTTTTCCGCATCCGCGATCCGCTGAAGAAGTGTTGTATCCGGATCTTCCGGCAGATATTTTTTTGCCGTGAGCAGCAGACACGCCAGACGCCGCCGGATAAAATCTGTCACTTCCGCAGGAAAGTGTTTTGTATTCAAAAACTTCTGAATGTCATCGTATGCTGTCAGACACCCTGTAAGATGCCGTGCCGCAGAGGAAAACGTCATAATGGATCCTGCCCGGACGCGGCGGCGGTAGCAGATCTTATTCTGCCGCATCGTCCGTTTTGCAGAAAGATCTGCGATCAGGGAAAATGCTTCATCTTCATGCAGGACCCCTTCGTGGAAAGACAAATGATTTTCCGTATAAAAATCTTTCCGGTAGAACCGGTAAACCACACCGGGATTCCAGTCATTTTTCCGGAGCATCTGAAGAAGAAGCACATCCCCGGAAACACATTCCCCATACTGCCCTTTGAAAAAATCCTGTTCTTCAAAAGGATCTTTTTCCACGCCCGGCTCATAAAACGGCTCCCCGGCGAAATGAAGAAGATCTGTCTTGTGCAGTTCGGCAGTTTCATACATCCATTGCAATGCATCCGGAGTGATCAGATCATCGCTGTCCAGAAAATAGATGTATTTCCCGGTGACCGCGCGCACTCCGGCATTTCTTGCGGCGGAAAGTCCGCCGTTTTCCTGTTCAATGATCCTGAACCGGGGATCCTTCGCTGCAAACTCTTTCAGGATCGCAGGGCTGTTGTCTGTGGCACCATCGTTGACGCAAATCGCCTCCCAGTCTTTAAAGGATTGGATCCGGACGCTTTCCAGACATTCCGCGAGATATTTCTCCACATTGTAAACGGGGATGATGACAGAAATTTCAGCCATGTTTGAAAAGCCCTTTCAGAAGTTGCATGATCTTCTGCGGCAACCACATGATAACTTTCCCGACCTTATAAGAAATGGAACGATGCAGTATAAAATCCATTTTCTCTCGCAAGATTTCTGTTTCATTCCAGCCGTAATCCCGGATCATCATATCAAAATAATGCAGATCCGCTTTGATCGTGTTCACCGAAAACAGAAAAGATTTTATTTCCGGATATTTTCTTATTCCTTCTTCAAGTTCATTTTTTGGAACTTGTGCTATTCGTTTTGCCGTACTACGCAAAATTTCTGCACGATATAAAAAAAGAGCCTGACAAAGATCATGGATTTCAGAATATTTTTCCAGTAGAAGATTAACATTTCTTTCACAGCACCAGTAAGAATAGATATTGCGGAATGTGAATGAGGAGCGCATAATTGATTTATTTCTGATTCTGTAATGATATAACTCTATATCCAAATACACAACGCGTTCAGCCAACAAATCGGCAGTTATATGCAATATAGCATCTTCATACAGAACTCCAGGCATATACGAAAAACTGTTTTGTTTGTAAAAATTCCGTTTCATAAAACGGATCCAGGCACACTGATGGTAATAACCTGCTAATTCCATTGCGGTAAAATATTCTTTGCCGCTTTTTATTTCTCCGGGAGGAAACAGAGCTTTTTGTGCAAGATTTTGTTTTTCAGCTCCTTCTTCATATTCTGGTACGAAACCGAAAATCACCTCATCTGTATCATACAGTTCTGCTGTTTCATAACAACGTTGCAGCAGATCCGGTTCGATCCAATCATCACTGTCGAGGAAATAAAGATATTTCCCCTGTGCTTTCTCAGCACCTGTATTTCTTGCGGCGGAAAGTCCGCCGTTGGGCTGTTCAATGATCCTGAACCGGGGATCTTTTGCGGCAAATTCTTTCAGAATCGCAAGGCTGTCATCTGTGGAGCCGTCATTAACACAAATTGCTTCAAAGTCAGAAAAAGTCTGTGCCAGTACGCTTTCCAGACACTGACGCAGATAAAGCTCTACATTATAAACGGGAATGACAATAGAAACTTTCATCGGAATAATCTCCTGATCCAGTCCAAAGGCGTGAGAATAAATCTGCCGATTTTATAGGATCCGGAATTTTTGATCGCTTCATAGAGAGCAGATTGTTTTTCTATTTCAGCATAGAGATTGTTTCGCATAATTTGTTCGTCTTTCTGCCAAAGGATAAAATAATCTATCGGTGTTTGCGCCTGGGAAATGCGTTGATAAAATGCTGTTGTTTTTTCAGGAATTTCCGTGATATTTATATTTTTCCAATAGCAGGGCAATACACTTTGCCGGATTTCCTCAAACAATACGGTAAAGCCGGATTCATTTTTTTGTGTGGAAAGATTGTATTTACACAAGCGCAGAAGGTCAATGGCAAAACGTGTCTTATAAATGGTAAAGAGTTCATTCTTTTTTAAATAATCTGCCAGCGCATACATTGCCTGCAGAAAAGCCAACGGCGATTTTGAATTCCCGCTTTGCAGATTAGTTGTCATTCCCACCCGGTAATTTACGAGAATTTTATTGACTATGGCGAGTCTGTCGGCATGAAGCAATGCGGCGCGGGTAAAAAACAAATCATTGGAGCGCGGCAGATCCTGGAATCGCAGATCAAGTTTCCGGATATAATCGGCTTGATAGAGATAGACCCACGGAGCCGGCTGAAAATCCTGCAATGGTATCGTGTGTTTCTCTTTCAAGCTGAATGTATTTAATACAGACATATATTCCGGATAGAAAAAACGATAACAGGTATTGCCGGAGTTTGAATCGAAAACATCATAGGCGCACATCGTGACTTCTGCGTCGGTCGCGGTTGCGTTTTCATAAAGACTTTGCAGCATTTTCGGCAGGAAACGGTCATCGCTGTCGAGAAATATCCAGTATCTGCCCGTGGCAAGTTTCATGCCATTGTTGCGGGATGCGGCAGCTCCGCTGTTGTCCTGATCCAATATCCTGATCCGGCAGTCTTTTTCCGCATATTGCTGAAGAATGGAAAGACTGCTGTCCTTTGATCCATCATTAACACAGATCGCCTCCCAGTCTGTAAAAGTCTGTGCCAGCAGGGAATCCAGACATTCCGTCAGATATTTTTCCACATTGTAAACGGGCATGATGATTGAAATTTCAGCCATTTTTGCATCCTTTCAGCAGTTGCATGATCTTCTGCGGCAGCCATGTGACTGCCTTGCCGACCTTGTAGGAGATGGAATGATTCAGTATAAAATCCAGTTTTTCCTGTAAGCAGTCATGTTTTTGTAAAAGAATATCCTGCATTTTCTGATTTTCGTTCTGTATATCCAATTCATTTGAGAGAAAAACGAAAAACTCGTTCATTTCAGGGTGTTCCGCAATGTATTTATATACAATTTTCGGATCCAGATTTTTTAAGATAGTTGTTGCCATCGCAGTATTTTTGCGTATTCTGAGCAACATCGCACGAATGAAGGCAGGATCATTTTCCGAGAAATACTTTTGAAAAACCATATTCATCCTTTTATGGATGAGCCATCTGGAGTAAAGATCATGGATTTGTTTTTGTCGGGACATAATCGAATTTTTACGGATCCGGTAAAAATACAATTTTTCTTTCAACGGCATCACCCGTTTAGCCAGGAGATCCGATCCAATATGGAGGTGTAGATCTTCATAAAGAATTCCCTCACAATATTGCAAATTATGTTCCGTATAAAAACTTCTTCTATAAAAACGCAGCCACGCCGCCGGATACCAACTTTGAGTTGTTTCTGCAGTCTTAAAGAAGTCCGTTCCAGTGAAAACACGATTACAAATACTTTCATCAAAAGGATAACTTTCATCAGACGAAAGACCGTGTTCAAAAAGAGGAATAAAGCCGAAATATAAAATGTCCAACTGATATTTTTCCGCCTTTTCATAGCAGAGCTGCAGCAATTCCGGTTTTATCCAATCATCACTATCCAGAAAGTAAAGATATTTTCCTGATGTTGCATGAACACCCGTATTTCTGGCAGCGGAAAGACCACCGTTTTCCCGGCAGATAATTTTAAACCGTTGATCTGCTGCTGCATATTTTTCCAAAATGGAAAGACTGTCATCCGGTGAACCGTCATTCACGCAGATGGCTTCCCAATCTGTAAAAGTTTGTGCCAATAATGAATCCAGACACTCCCGCAGGTATTGCTCCACATTGTAAACAGGAATGACAACAGATATTTCAGCCATTTTTCCGCCCTTTCAACAGCTGCACGATCTTCAGCGGAAGCCACAGAAGGATATGCCCCAATCTCCAGGTCAGACCGGAGGTAATTTCTTCTGCTTTATCTTTGGCTCCCTCCCGGTAACTTTTTCTGTTCTGCACATCAGAAAGCGGCAGGAACCCATAGAAAGATTGCAACTCCGGATATTTTTTATATTCTGCGTAGAATTCTGCTTTTTCCAACTTTTTATAGAAAGCAGTCGCACGAAATAAGTTGCGCTCCATATACAGCGCAAGTGCTTTTTCTGCTTCGGTTCCGATACAAGCCAACAGCAATGCAGAAAATTCACGATGAATGATCGCACAGGAAATAAAACGCTGAAAAGACACCTGTTTTGTCATGATGGAATTTTCTCTGCGCCGTTGATGGTAAAAATATTTATCAATATACATGGATCTCTTTGATAAAAAGGCACATTGTGTTGAGAATAAATCATCCTCATGGATCAATTTGCTGTAAAAGCGCAAACCGTTTTCAAGAAGAAATTCCCTGCGTAAAAAACGGAACGGAACCGGAGAGCGGAATGTGCCATTCTGCATGGCAGACGCAAAAAGAGCTTTCCCTTCCATTACGGCAGTCGTTCTGAATTGACTCTTTTCTTTTTCCCGGAACATATTTTCCATGTCTTCATTTTCGTAAAATTCAATCCGGTTGAAAATCAATTCATCCAGCTGATTTTCCTCTGCCGTATTGTGGCAGACTTCCAATGTGTCCGGTTCGATCCAGTCATCACTGTCCAGAAAATAAAGATATTTTCCCTGTGCAAAAGACATACCTGTATTTCGCGCATCTGAAAGCCCGGAGTTTTCCTGATGGACTATTTTTATCCGCAGATCCTTCGCGGCATATTCTTCCAGAATGGCAGGACTGCCGTCTGTGGATCCGTCATTGACACAAATGACTTCAAAATCGGAGAATGTTTGAGCCAGAACACTGTCAAGGCATTCCCGCAGATATTTTTTCACATTGTAAACAGGAACAATAATTGAAACCATAACAGCGAAATCCGTTTTACGGGGTCAAAGTATTCAACAGTTCCCGATAGGAACCTTGCAGCAGGGATATATCTGTAGATTCAGGAGGTGCAGATAGAAATTCTCTTACATTCTGTTCCAAAAGATCCATGTTTTCCAACAAGCGGATGTTCGGAAAGGAATCCTTTAGCCATGTATTATAGAATGAACGGATTTTATGATCATAATTTTCAAATACAATACATGGAGTTTTTGTCACCGCAGCAAAAATCATTCCATGAAGCCGATCTGTTACTACCAGTTTCGTTTTATTGAATTCAAACATGTGATTGCTCACAAGAACCGGATGATCAGCAATGGAGATCGGATTACATCCGGGAATGAGCATGTCCAGCTCTTTTACCTGTAAAATTTTTAACAAAGTCCCACGGATTTTTGCCTTCTCAAGAGGTGTGAGTTTTGATTCCTTATCTGATCGCAAACAACATATTGCGCCCGATCGCACAATGTTTGTATGCCAACTTTCTGTCAATACCATATCCGGGACCAAATGAATCGGAATTTTTTGAAAGTTCTTTTGCATTAACAGAAAAGATGTTTGCTCCCGCGCAAAAATATGCAAATCCCGATGGCGATTGTAAATCGCTGCAGTTTTCTGTTCTTCTGTTTTTCCCGATTCAGAAGATGAAAAATGATATGTTTGCGGAAAAATAACGATTTTGTTTTTGGGGAAATTCAAAATCACTGAACGTCGCAATTCTTCTGCAACAGGATAAACATCGCCAAAATTTCCTCCGCCAAAGAGTAAAATCGTATCATTCGGGCGAATTATATTTATAATCTGATCTTTCAGATTGAAATATTCAGAAATGGAAATTTGATAAAAGAGACTGTCTGGGAAATGCGTGTGAATAAAACACTTTTGTGCATAGGTAATCGCAATATCTCCCAGATTCCGGTAGGAATGAACTCCGATGGAAATAAAACGGTGTTTTGCCGAATTCTGCGATTCTGATAACGCAACAAGATGTTTTTGTTTTTTAATTTCCTCGGTTAGGATACCATAACTGCTTGCAATTGATTCTACAGAACAGTTGAGATCATCAATCGCTTCTTTGAAATTTGTTTCGCGAAGCGGGAAATGTTTTTTTAGGAAAGTTTTTACGCCAAACATTGTAAATCCTCCAGTGAATTTAATCGTTTTTTATCTTGGGAGGGAAGAAACGTTGATGTAATTTTCCCCATCTTTTATTGGAATCGTAGAGTTTTGTCGCACAAAACTTTTTCATGCGTTCGGATAACCATTGAGTCCCATCTGGGCAGATCCTATTTCGCATTTCATCATATCCGGGTGTTTTTCCCATATCGGGAATACAGCCGAATGAAAGAAATGCATGTCCATTATAGCAATGTGCCATCTTGCATTCATGCCCGATAGGAATTTCGCAGAGTGGAGAATTCGTATCTTTGAAAAGATTTTGAAGGCACGGTGCATGATAGCATTGGTAAAAGTCTCCTGTTCCCATATCAAGCAATCCGCCCCAAGCTCCAGCATAACAGAAAAATTTACGACGGTTAATGCCCCAGATTTCCCGCTTAAAATCAAAAAGCGGCGAATCAAAAACAGACCAAGTCTTCAAAAATTCGTCTTCTGGCAATGTTGTAAGTACGGGAAGCGCGGGATCATTATTCACTCGCGGAATTACTACATGGCACGGAGCTCCTAAATTTTCAACCGAAAGCCGTTTTATTTCCGGGATATCCGGGATCATTTCATCATTTGCAACAAGTTCCAAAGTGATGGAAATATTCGCAGCTCGTGCTTTTCGTATATTATCAAAGAAACGTCCCAATAGATTAAGTCGTTTTAATTCAAAGTATTGAAATGAGCATTTCAGTAACAAGCGTTCCCGAAAATCTTCAGGGAATGCAATTAATTGTTCGATCCGTTTTGTTAATGTTGCATTTGTTATGATCGTGACAAAATGTCCTTCTTGTAGCAGTGCATAGACAATGTCAACTGTTTCTTGAGGCAATAACGTTTCTCCATCTCCACAAAGGTTAAACATACAAATTCCACCCAATCTCTTTTTTGTCAAAGACTTACCAATATGTTCCGCAGAATAGGAAAAGCCTGTTTTTTTGTTTTTCCATAAATTCATTTGGGTAATATAGCAATAGTGACAACGCAAATTGCAAGCGGTAATCGGAATGCTGCATGTAATAAATTTTTTGATTTGTTCCATAAAAATCTCTCCCATCTTCGCTATCTTTTTATTTTGCACAATTCGTTTTTATGGCGTACTTCACTACCTCCGGATCCGGAGCTATTTTCACATTCTGGAAAAATGAAACAAAATCGTGAGTTTGTATAGCCCATACTTTCCCATAGCGAATACGACAACAGCTGTGAAGATTGCCCAACGTTATCGAAGAATGAAAACTTATGAGTCTCGTAATTTCTTCCATGCTTCGTTTTCATTCCTTTCTTGAGGAAAAAGTTGCTGCAATGCAGGGAGTTTCTGGGGTCCCCACCATTGTAAATCCCATGAGTGACCATAGAAAAAATCTTTTGAGGCATCCGTAACAGAAAAAAACCAACAGTGGTGGATAGAGTCAAACAACTGTTGCTTATGATTGACCATATATTTTGCAAGGACAAGCGTTGCCGAATACCACGCCGGGGCAAATGCCGAAATATCCATTTCAAAAATGTATTCCTTGATTTCTCCTTTTTGTATGCTGAAATCAGGAGCTGTATAAACCATGGATACCGGAAATTTGTTTTGGACCGTGAAAATAAGAATGCGAATCATGAAGTCAGAACAGAAATCCAAACCTTCTATCCTTACTTTGTATTTCAGCTTTTCTCCGGCAGGAATTATGCTGTCTTTCCGATCCAGCAATTCAAAAGAAAGCAATTTTATACGCATCGGCAGCCCCACATGAGATCTTTCCACATCAGAAAGATCCACGAAAGTGGGAGAAATATTTACTTCGCCATTGGTGTTGTAGGTGTGAAAGGCGGTTTCCACTTCGCCGTCGTACATCTTTTTCCCGTTTTTCAGCAGGATCGAACGGTTGCACAAGGCTTGCACCTGCTGCTGACTGTGGCTCACAAAAAGTACCGTGCAGTTTTTGTCTTTGAAGATCTTACCCATGGCGGCAAGACATTTTTCCTGAAATCTGGCATCACCTACCGCTAAAGCTTCGTCAATGATGAGAATGTCCGGATTCGTCATGATCTGAACCGAAAACGCCAGACGCACCATCATCCCCGAAGAATAGGTCTTCACCGGCTGGTCAATAAATTCCCCGATCTCCGCAAATTCTTCGATCGCCGGGAACATCGCTTCCGTTTCCTCTTTCGTGAATCCGAGAATACTGGCATTGAGATACACATTTTCCCGTCCGGTAAACTCCGGATTGAATCCGCTCCCCAGTTCCAGCAGTGCCGCGATCCGCAGACCCGGCTTGATATACACTTCCCCGTCCGTCGGCTGAAGCGTGCCTGTGATGATCTGCAGGATCGTGGATTTTCCCGAGCCGTTCCGCCCGATCAGCCCCACACATTCGCCGCGCCGAACTTCAAAACTCACATCGTCAAGTGCTTTGAATTCCTTGTAATATTTCTTGAACTTGCCGAACATCATCTGCTGAAGACGGTGTCGCGGCTTGTCATACATCTCAAAGACTTTTGTTACATGGCGGACCCCGATGATCACATCGTCATCAAACACACATTCGTTGGTATTCACATCAGATGACATCGGCAAATCCTTTCTTCGTTTTGATAAAAAACACCGCTCCCAAGTGGAAGATGATATATGAAACAACCGTCAGAATCCCCAACCAGACAAAATTGGGCATTTCCCCGATCAGAAAGATCTTGCGTGTGTTTTCGATCAGCGGATAGATCGGATTCAGCTGCAGGATCGTTTTGCAGATCTGCGGCACCTTATCTGACTCCAGGATCCGGTCCATGGAATAAAATACCGGACTCATGAAAAACAGCACTTGAAGACAGACACCGATCAAATATTGACAGTCTTTGATATATACGCTGATGGATGCCGCAATAAAACCGCAGCCCAGCGACAGCAGCAATAACGGGATCAGAATCAACGGCAGAAAGATCATCGTCCAATACACTTTATGCACCATCACCAGCATCCCGCCGATGAGCAGTACAAACCAGACCAGATTCAGGATGAAGGTGGAAAACACCGCACTGACCGGCAGGACCTCCAGCGGGAAAACCACCTTTTTTACAAAATTCGGACGCGTCGCCACAGAATTGCAGCAGCCGTTCACCGCTTCAGAAAACATCCCGAAAACCGCCATCCCGCACAGCAGAAACAACGAAAAGGGAATGTCCGATGCCACTCCGCCGAAAGTCGTTTTGGATTTGAAGATCGTGGAAAAGACAAATGTATAGACCGCCAGCATCATCAGCGGCTGGGCAAAACTCCACACCAGACCGAATACCGATCCGCGATAACGTTCCTCCACCGACCGGCGGACAAACTGTTTCAAAAGGTCCCACCGTTCAAAAACCAGTGTTATTGCCTTCAGCGGATGGAACAGATAAGTTTCTTGTTTTTTCATGAAAACTCCGGGCAAAACTGAAAATACACTTCTTATATCACAGGTAATATAGTGCTTAACTTCCGGATTACAAGCAGCAACGGAAAAACTTTCAGTTGTTTTTTTTGCAACAGGCAGTTCAGAACTCCGCAAGATCCACAATACCGCCTTCCGCCGGATAAATCTTTGTGATGCCGCGGCAGGTGACTTTGATCGATTCACGGTCAACAGTCAGATCAAAGATTTTCCCGAAGGCGCGGATCTCCCGCAATGCCGCCGATCCGCATTGTTCCGGCAGATGCGGAGCCACACGGAAGGAATGGCTCGATACCGGTTCCAATCCCAGCATTCCTTCCGTGATCACACGGCAATAAAGCGCACTTTCCGCAGAAAGATGCCGTTTTTCTCCTTCCGGCCACGCTTCAATGGGGTAGAGAACATGATCGCCCAGCAGACGGTGTTCCGTATAGGTCAGCAATTTTTGCCAGGTCTGTTCTGCTTTGACTCCGGAGGCAAAGGCACCGCGCAAGCCGTAAAGCAGACTGCGGTCCCAATAGGTCGTGGAGCCTTCTTCTGTCAGCATACCATCGTAGAACCACAGATAATCCGAATACAATGCGTTCACTGTATCTTCCGCCCGGTCAAAGATCCCCATGCACAGGGGGATCCCGATCCAGGATCGCAGTGTGGTATTCCCGTCGCAGTACCGGTATGTTTTGAATCCGTGCAGTTCCGCACCGAAATATTTTTCCATATTGATACGGAGCGTTTTTGCCTGATCCCGGAAAAGGTCTGCTTTTTTATTTTCGCCGAATTCTTCCGCCATCGCCGCCGCACTTTTCAAGGCTCCGTAATAGAGGGAGGAGGTACAGAGATTGAAACTGCCGGACTCAAATCTGTTTTCCATTTCGTCGGAATCCGATCTGACCACACCTTCTTCATTCAGATTTCTCCGGCAGTATTCCAGACACCATTCAATGCCCCGCCACAGTTTTTCCGCAATCTCCCTGTTGCCGCAGGTGAGCGCGAAACGGGATGCCCCGTAGGCATACATGGCAGCATCGCCCCGATCCCCAGCACCTTCCCAGAAGTCGATCCCTTCCGAAATGATGGAGCTGGGGATGGCACGGTAATCCGGTCCCATGAACGGCATGTAATGACAATAGGCATTGAAGGATGCCTCCAGTGCCAGTGCATCGCCGGTCCAGGCAAACCACGGTCCCGCATATTCCAATTCATCGTTACACCATGTCGCGGCGTAATACCGTTCCCCGCCGGGACCGTGCATATATCCGCCGCGGGTACGGAAAATGCTTTCGCCCGCCCGGATCTTGCAGAAATAAAATGCGGCATCCAATTCCGCGATCCCCGTTTCCAGCTGCATGGGGGCGGTCAGTTCTTTTACCCGGTTCAGACGCATCTGCAGTTCTTTCAAACTGTCATAAACAAGCATCTTCTGATCGGCTGTCCGTGCCTGAATGGTCAGGGCAAAAGTCGTTTCCGCACCGGGCGCAAGGCTGGTTCCGCCTTCCGGCAGCAGTGCTGTGTTCAGGATATAGACCCCTCTGGCTCCGCGATCCAGTTTTTGTCCGTGATTATTGACCGTATCGATCCGGAGCGTTTCTGTACTTTCATTGAAAAGCGTGATGCGGATCATATTCACCGGATCATTGTCTGTGGGGAAAATTTCCCGTTTGACGCGCAATCCGGGAACAGATGTGCGGCTGATGATCGTCAGAACCCCATTGAACAGAAAGGATTCCGGATATTCTTTCAGCATTTCTCCGTTGACGGTGAGTGCAGGCAGATCTTCTTCCTTGAGATCCGCCTGAAAGGATGCCACAGTCACATTTGGTTTCAACCGCAGCATGGGATAAATGCAATGAAGTTCCAGCGAAAGAGTGGAATCGGCATTGACTCCGTAATAGATCACCAGTGCGGTTTCTTTTCCTGCCAGTTCCACATGGTCATAATGGGGTGTTTCTGTTTCTGCAGGGATCCAGCGGATGGCTGTTCCATTGTTGCAAAGCTGCCAGAATCGGACGGTATCTGTCATAAAAATCTCCTGTTTATTCCGGAAAAATCGGTCTTTTTACGCCGCTTTCCGCATCTACACATACAAAGACCATAGAGGTGGTAAGCACTTCTTCATCGCGGACTTTTGCCACAAGGTCAAAACCGACAGATGACCGGCGCACATCCACATTCCTTACATGGATCTTTACGATGGAATTCTGTTTTACCGGTTTGTGAAAGACCGTTTCGCCGATCTTCCATGTTACAAAACAGGCATGAAAACGATCGTGAACATAAAGCGCACCGGCTTCATCCAGCCAGTCCAGCAGTCTTCCACCGTACAAATTTCCATTAACACCCAGATCAAATGCTTTGACCAGATGCGTGGTAATGAGCGTTTCTTCCATTGTCATTCTCCATCAGATTGTGTTATTTATGTAGTTAAAATATAGCTGTGGGGCATTTTTTCAAGTTCAGAACAGAATTTTTTTGTGATTGTATGTTGATATTTGTCCTGTCCCATGCTATACTAATGCACAGTCAAACGATCATCCCAAAAAAGAAAGGGGCAAAAACCATGTTGACATTCAGCCTTAATATCGATGACGGCGCACCCGTCAATCTGTACTGTTATCACGACTTTACACGCCATCACGAAAAAATCGTCCCCGCATCCTTTGTCAGAAAATTTGGATCTGTCACCCGGAAATATGGTGCCAGAGGTAAATTTTCCGTTGTACCGATCCCCGCGTGTCTGGGGCGTTTGGATGAGAAGATCTGTTGTTTGACACCCCGAGAGCAGAAAAGTTTTATCAAGGCAGTTCATGATTATGTGATGCCGGATTTTTCTCTGACACCGGAGATCCTGACTCATTTTCTGGCGTGGAACGATAAATATAAGTCTGTGCATCATCTCTGCGAAGATAAATTTTTCAGCAAACTTTCCACGCTGGAAGTGGCAGAATATGTGAGCCTTGCTCTCCAAATCCTGGATAATGTGGGTTTGACACCCGATGGTGTGACATCGCCCTGGGCAACCGGTTTGGATAATGAAGTGAACTATGCCGCCGGGATCGGTATCGCGTTCCGGAAGGTGTTGAACCGCGACCATTGTTTCTATTTCCTGCATTGCAGCGATGAAGTGGAAAGACCGACTCTGGTTTATAAATCGGATAAAACCGGACGCGTTGTGACGATCCCCGCAAATACAGATGATCCCTTCTGGGGAACGCAATATCCCGCAACTGCAAAACAGGCGTTATTGAACGCAAAATGCGGCATTGATTGTCTGTTGAGCGAAAATGGAAAACGCGGCAGGATCCGTGATCTGGTGGAGAAGGGCGATCCTGTGGTGATCCTGTCCCATTGGCAATCTCTTTTCTCCGAAGGACGCGCAATCGGTCTGGAAGGCTTGAACGAGCTGCTGAAACGCATTGAAAAAGTCTTTGGCAAAGAAGTGGAATGGAAGACCTTTGCCGAGATCGAAGCAGAAACTCCAACCCCGGTGTGATGATGAAACCTTTTGAGATCCGTGGATTCAATCCGTGCGAAAGCCTGTTGCGGCATACGCCGGAACAGCTGCGCCGTTTTATCCGGCGTATGAAAAAATTGAACATGAACACCATCATCATCCATTACGACTACGGATGGAAACGGTATCGCGATCTGATCCTGGAAGAATGTCGCGCCGCCGGAGTGAATATTATTCTGATGACATTCGGACCGCGCACCTTCCTTTCTTATTCCGACTGGAAGCACAGCTATTTTGCAAAAAACATCAATGGTGAACCATTCACAAAGCGTTTGGAATGTGAAACTTATCCCTGCTGTTTTGAGCCGGAAGCTCTCGCTGCCTACGCATACGGCGCACGGCAATGGCTCAAAGAACTGCCGCCGGAGATCAAACATGTTCACATGCGGGCGGCAGATGGTTTGATGTTCTGTCAATGTCCAAAATGCCGCGCCTTGCCGCAAAATGAAAAATGGCAGCCCTTTGTGGATATTTTTACGCAGGCGGTACTGGAAGTCCGCAGCGATCTGAAATTTGAAACCGATGTGTATGTGAAACGCTACCGGATCCCGGAAAAAGCACAGGCGTTTCAACACATGACCAATATCATGTACGACACTTTCTACCGCAAACCCACACATACATTGGCAAATTGCACATTTCCCGATCCGGAGCTGGCAAAGGAAGCCGCCGATGCCATTCTGGAAAAAGAAGTGGATGCGGACAGCGCAAATACTTATCACTTCAAACGCTTGCAGGAATGGAGCCGCGCTTTCCCGCAAAAAGTCTATGTCCACGAAAATGCCATGATCCAGGGGAGCTTCGGTGTGTTTCAGCATGGCACATGGAGCTATTTACAGGATTTGGAAACATTCCGGAAACTGGGTCTGCAGGGCGTTTGCTACGAAGCATACGAGCCGGGATATTCCAATTTTGAAGAAATGTTTGAGATCCTGGCAAAAGCTCTCAACGGCGAAGAAGTGAACTATCAACCCACAGAAACAGAATTGCTCCTGCGCAGTCAGAGCGGCGAATTTGTAGGCTGTGATTTCCCCGCAGAAAAATATCTCACCGATCCGGTAAAACTTAAACATGCATTGTATTACCGTGATTTCATCCGGAACCCCGACGCAAAAGCATATCGCGCTCTCCTCACATTGGCATTGGAAAATGAAGATGTGCTGGATCCGCTGTTCATTGGCTTCCGCGGCGCAACTTACGGCATGGCAGAAGGAAAATTGACATTCGACCGTAAACAGCTTTCTCCTGCCGCCGCCGATCTTTTGAGCCGCAGAAAATTGTGGGATTTTATGGAGGAGATCCCGTTGAACGGAGATCCGTACAAAATCTGCCGTGATCTGATGACAGAATTGCTGTGCAAAGCATTGTAAGTTTTTTTATGGGATGTTTGTGCGGAGCCGCACCGGGGGGGCGTTTTGGTTTGGGGAGGACTGATGGGACATTCGGGACATCAGGGACTTACGGGACGCGGATGAGGGCTCGCCCGTAGGCTTTAATCCCGCACGCTAAAAAGCGTGCTTTGCGCAGAATCATTTGTTTTCCCTCAACGCTCTGTTCCTAATTTAAGGATAGATGGCGAAAAAGCAAAAAGCCCCAAAGATGCATTGCCCCCAGTCGGACAAGTCGGACAAGGCGACTGCCGACTTTTTCCCTTCCGGCGAAGCCGCTCATCCATCTAACCCGTGGCTTTGCCGACTGAAGACTGCCGACTGAAGACTGCCGACTGAAGACTGAAGACTATAAAAAAAACTCATTCTGCAAAAGCGTGAATGTGGACTTGTAAAAAGTGCGATCTGGCTGTATTGTATTCCGGACTGTGATTTTTTTGAGAGAAGGAGTGCGATCAGAGATGAGTGAAACAAGAAAAGCAGTGATTCTTTTGAGCGGCGGTCTGGATTCCGCTACCTGTCTTGCCATTGCCAGGGCGGAGGGATACGAACTTTATGCGTTGTCGTTCGATTACGGACAGCGGCATCAGGTGGAATTGGCGTGTGCTGAAAAAATCGCCAACTTTATCGGTGTCAAACAGTTCTGCCGGATTTCTTTTGATATGCGGCTGTGGGGCGGCTCCGCGCTGACCGACAGCAGTATCGATGTGCCGGAAGCCGATCCCGCCAATGGCGAACATCATGTTCCCATCACCTATGTCCCGGCACGGAATACCATTTTTCTTTCCTTTGCCGCTTCTTTTGCAGAGACCATCGGGGCTCGGGATATTTTCATCGGAGTCAATTCGCTGGATTATTCCGGATATCCGGATTGCCGTCCCGCGTTCATTGAAGCCTTCCGGAAATGTGCAAATCTCGGAACAAAAGCCGTGGATGAAGGCTGGGAATTCCAGATCCGCGCGCCTTTGCAGAATTTGCGGAAGACCGAGATCATTCAGAAAGGACTGGAGCTGGGATTCGATTATTCTCTGACCCACAGCTGTTACGGACCCGATGAGGATGGACACCCCTGCGGACATTGCGACAGCTGCCGTCTGCGGGCGGCGGCATTTGCGGAATTGGGGATGACCGACCCTGCATTGGCGGACAAATAATATTCAGAATGGAAAAAAATCTCATTTGCACTTGAAAAATCGTGAAAGTGCTGTATATTACAGAATATTGTTCATTTACAATTTTTTCTCAACCATAACATAACCCGCAGAGGAGGAAATCTATGCCGGGCAAAATCAACACACAAGACGGTAACTATGCCGCCGCGTACGTCGCTTATGCATTGAGCGAAACCGCAGCTATTTACCCCATCACTCCGTCGTCCACCATGGGCGAATGGGTCGATCAGTGGGCAAGCGAACACAAGAAAAACATTTGGGGCAAAGAAGTCAACGTTGCCGAAATGCAGTCTGAAGCCGGTGCCGCCGGTGCCGTTCACGGCTGTCTTGCAGCAGGTTCTCTCACCACCACCTACACGGCTTCTCAGGGCTTGCTCCTGATGATCCCGAACATGTACAAAATCGCCGGTGAATTGCTCCCCACCGTGTTTCATGTGACCGCCCGTGCGCTGGCATGCCAGTCTCTCGCGATCTTCGGTGACCACTCCGACGTGATGGCTTGCCGCAACACCGGTTTTGCCATGCTCTGCGCCAACAGCGTTCAGGAAGAAATGGATATGGCTCTGGTGGCTCACCTCTCCACCTACAAAGCAAAAGTTCCGTTCCTGCAGTTCTTTGACGGTTTCCGTACCTCTCACGAACTCCACAAGTTTGAAGAAATCTCCTATGAAGATATCGCGAAACTTGTTGAACCCAAATACATTGAAGAATTCCGCGCCCGCGCTCTGCGTCCGGAAGAACCCATCACCAAAGTCGGC
This sequence comes from Victivallales bacterium, assembly GCA_045594005.1. Lineage (GTDB taxonomy): Bacteria > Verrucomicrobiota > Lentisphaeria > Victivallales > UBA1829 > SIG77. Next base: position 18,331 of record JAZNXT010000138.1, on the reverse strand, counting down.
GCACAGAATGGTGACGTTTACTTCCAGGGTCGTGAAACGGTCAACAAATTCTACAACGCCGCTCCGGCGATCGTTCAGGAATACATGGACAAAGTTGCAGCCGTGACTGGCCGTAACTACAAACTCTTCGACTATGTCGGTGCGGAAGATGCCACCGATGTGATCGTTGCCATGGGTTCCTCCTGCGAAACCATCGAAGAAGCCATCACCTATCTGAATGCGAAACGCGGCACAAAATACGGCTTGATCAAAGTCCGTCTGTACCGTCCCTTCTGCACCGAAGCGTTCCTTGCTGCACTGCCGAAGACTGTGAAACGCATTGCTGTTCTCGACCGCACCAAAGAACCGGGTGCCATCGGCGAACCGCTGTACCTGGATGTGAAAGTGGCTGTGAACGATCCCGCCATCACCATCATCGGCGGCCGTTATGGTCTTTCCTCCAAAGAATTCAGCCCGTCCATGGTGCTGGCGATCTACAAACACCTGGCTTCCTCCAACCCGTTCCACGGCTTCACTGTCGGTATCATCGACGACGTGACCAACACCTCTCTCACCATTGATGAAGAGATCGTGACGGAACCGGAAGGCACCACCAACTGTATGTTCTACGGTTTGGGCGGCGACGGTACTGTCGGTGCCAACAAGACCACCATCAAGATCATCGGTATGTACACGAACAAAGATGCACAGGCATACTTCGCATACGACTCCAAGAAGTCTTTCGGTCTGACCTGCTCTCATCTCCGTTTCTCCGATTCCCCCATCAAATCCACCTATCTGATCACCAGCCCGGACTTTGTTTCCTGCTCCACCGCAGCTTACATCGGCCGTTATGACCTGCTCAAGGGCATCAAAGAAGGCGGTACCTTCCTGCTGAACAGCCATTACAGCAACGACGAAGTGTTCTCCCACCTGACCCGCGATATGCAGGAAACGATCATCAACAAGAAGATCAAATTCTACAATATCAACGCAGAAGCCATCATCAAGAGCCAGCCGGGTCTCCGCGGCAAAGGTGCCAATACCGTTATGATGGTTGCCTACTTCAAACTTTCCGGCATCGTTCCCTACGAAAAAGCCGAAGAAGGTATGAAGAGCCTCAACGCCAAGACCTTCGGTAAGAAAGGTCAGGATGTTGTCGATATGAACAACAAACTGGTGGATCTTGCTGCTGATGCCTGTCAGGAAGTTCCCGTTCCGGCATCTCTCGACGGTGTTCCGTACTACACTCCGGGCAAACTCATTCCGGATGATGCCAGCGAATTTGCCAAGAAGATCATCGAACCCTCCATGCACAACGAAGGCGATTCCATCCCGGTTTCCGCCATGTCTGTGGACGGCACTCTGCCCACCGGCACTGCGTGTCTGGAAAAACGCGGTATTGCTCCCCGCGTTCCGAAGTGGGTCAAAGAAAACTGTATCCAGTGCGGTATCTGCGCTTCTGCATGTCCCCACGCTGCGATCCGTACGAAACTCATCAGCCAGAAAGACCTTGCCGATGCACCTGCTTCCTTCGCAGTGAAACCGGCTGTCCCGGCTTGCGATGATCTCCAGTTCAAACTTCAGGTCTATATCGAAGACTGCACCGGTTGCGGTGTCTGTCTTGATCAGTGCCCGATGACAGCCAAAGAAGGCAAACAGGCGATTGTCTGGTCCACGCTGGAAGCCGAACGCGCTGCCGGCGAAAATGCCAACGAAAAATTCTTCGATGCCACGCCGGACAACGTCATGGGCAAGAACACCGTTGCCACTGTCAAGGGTGCGATGCTCCGCAAGCCGCTGTTTGAATTCTCCGGTGCCTGCGCCGGTTGCGGTGAAACTCCCTATGTGAAACTCATGGCTCAGCTCTTCGGCGAAAACGCGATCATCGCCAACGCCACCGGCTGTTCCTCCATCTACGGCGGTACGTTCCCCACCATCCCGTACACCAAGACCAAAGAAGGTCGCGGTCCGGCATGGGCGAACTCTCTCTTTGAAGACAACGCCGAATTCGGTTTCGGTATGAGAATGGCTGTGGATGCCAACCGCTCCACCCTCAAAGAATACTGCGAAAAAGTTCTGGCTGCTGAAGAAGCTCCGGCTGAACTCAAAGACGCTATCAACGGCGCACTGGCTCACTGGGACAACAGCAAGACTCCGGAAGCCATCGCCGCTCAGTCTGCCGCAAAGGCAGTCATCGCCAAGTGCGCAGCGGAATGTGATTGCCCGGTTCTCGCGAAAGTCAATGAACTTTCCGACTACTTCTGCGACAAGAGCGTGTGGATCATCGGTGGTGACGGCTGGGCAAACGATATCGGTTATGCCGGTATCGACCATGTCGTGGCAATGGGCAAGAATGTGAACATTCTCGTTCTCGACACCGAAGTGTACTCCAACACCGGCGGACAGTCCTCCAAAGCCACTCCGACTGCTGCTGTGGCGAAATTCGCCGCAGGCGGTAAACGCACCTACAAGAAAAACATGGGCTTCATGTGCATGAGCTACGGCTATGTGTATGTGGCAAGTGTGGCTCTCGGTGCAGACCGCAACCAGGTCCTCAAAGCGTTCCGCGAAGCTGAAGCATACGAAGGTCCGTCCATCATCTTCGCTTACGCTCCCTGTATCGCTCACGGTATCGATATGAGCAAGACCCAGACCGAGCAGAAACGCGCTGTGGAAGCCGGTTACTGGCCGCTCTACCGTTACAATCCGGCTGCAGAAGCTCCGTTCTCCTGGGATGCCAAACCGGCTACCGGCAGCTATCAGGACTTCATCCGCAGCGAAGGCCGTTACAAAGCTCTGGTCAAAGCCAACCCGGCTGAAGCTGAAGCACTCTTTGAAAAGGCTGAAAAGGATGCTGCAAAGCGCATGAGCTTCTATCAGGAAGTCGGTAAGCTGATGTAATTCAGCAAACGATTCTTGTAAGAATCTTTCAACGGGGTCTGTCCTTCGGGACGGACCCCGTTTTTTGTGTTCTTGAGACTGAATATTTGACGCAGACATTCTATTCAAAATAAGTTGAAAGGAGTTGTGCTTATGCTGAATATTTCAATCGATCAATCTTTGCAGAAGGAATTTGAAAAACGCGATCGACTTTCCGGATTGTTTCCGGGAATCCACTGCGGCAATCCGGCGTGTGTTGCGTTTTGTGCAGAGACGCTTGACATTGCAAAGAAATTGAACTTGGATTGCAAAAAACATCTTTCTGCAGAAATCAAGGAAAAGATTGTATCAAAATACGGTTGCCGCGGTGTAACAGGAGAGGCAAAAGGTAAAAATATTTGCCGTTTCGGATATGCGATTCCGGGAGCAACTGCATTTTTTGATACATCTGATGCTGCTTTTTCCGGTTCTACAGTTGAATATGTTGAGGCATTTACATTTGATGCATCGCAGGAAAATTGTGAGAAATGCCGTTCGATGGATGGTGTTACTGTGACAGAGAAGCAAATGCAGGACGATACTTTTATGAAAAAAATGGGATTTTACCGACAGGACGATGGCGTATATCGTCCTCATCCGCATTGTAAGTGTATTTGGAATAAAGTCAAAAAAACAGTCGATCTGAACGATTATTCCTGGAAATGTCTCAAGGAGGATGCTTTGGCAACCTATGCTGTCACGATTCCGATTCCCAACTTTTATCTGGCAGATTACCTGATCAAAAAACTTGCAGAACGCGTTCGGCTTGATGAGAATGAAGCATTCGTCTGGATGCAGAATATAAATATTCAAAAACACGGGAATCAAACCACAATTACAGTGGATGTCCCGAATGTCTGGCTGTGTATTGATTTACTTCAGGGCGGGAGTTTGGAAAAACGGTTATTTATAAATCACGGAGGAACCATTGGGCAAGTTATTTCTTATGTCGGTTCATACGGAATGAAAAAGGTTTTCTGTCGTTCCATTGATGAGATGTATGCTGCCTTCAAAACTTACTGGAGGCAGATCTGGGGATTTGTTTTATATGCTCATGGAAGTAGATTCGGTAGTATTAGTGAATCGAATGGCAAGAAAACATCTCAAGCCGCTCTGCTGAGTGCAGTTGATAATCAGGGATACAAACTGGCAAAGGTCTATTTGATGCAGTGCTACAGCGGAAGAAATAAAGATTTTGAAATCAAAATAACATATGATGAACTACGGAATAATTTTTATAAGCAAGCCACAAAAGATATTAAAAAAAACTGGCAGCAAAAATCAAAAAAAGATTTTATGAAAAACGCATTCCCGCAAGTGGTACAACGTATAAAAAACAATATTGCAAAAGAAAACGGAGGTGTTGCTTATATCAGTGGCACATGGAACGAAAATGAAATGATTTTTAAGATGAAGTATCAATGGGATGCAGCATGGGGAACAAGAACAGTAAAAGGGGAACCGAACATTTCATACCAAGGGAAAAATTTCCTTGTTATTGACTGGGCTTTTTTGGAAACGGTTGTTGAAACACTTGAAAATTTTATTCCGTAATGTTATATTAGTTCAGTGCTTGTTTTTTATGAGGAGTTTCAGCCTTGCCGTTCAAGTTTTTTTTGCGTTACATAGTTGCTGTTTCAGTTTTTGTGACACTGTTACCGGGTTGTATTTTTCTGCCGCATACGAGCGAAGTTGCGCAAGCAATCCGTGGTCAGGTCTTTGATGAAGAAACCGGCGAACCGGTCTGCGGTGCAAGAATCTATTACACGGTATCGACGGAGGAAAAATCATACACCGAAAGTGCAATAAGCGATAAGAACGGTTGTTTTCTGGTAAATGCCCCCAGACAATGGCATTATATCATTTATATGGGATCTCCGGGAGTATATCCTGATCCGGATAACCGTGATATTCTGAAAAGAAAGGTTACGATTCAGAAAGAAGGGTATCAAACCGGCAGCAGTACCTACATAAAATGGCTTTCTTCACAAATTGCACTTAACGGGTCATCAGAAAATTTGTTTCATGATCCCCTGCCTTTGGCGTTAGAAGAAGGCGAATCAGATTTGGGGAGTATTTTCCTTATTCCGAATGAGAAAAAATAAGAAAGAATGGCAGTTGATATGTGACGGCTGATCTGTCGGAAGAAGATCAGCCGCAGGAGACCGGCATAAAAAAAGGGGAACCGGACTTCATATCAAAGGGAAAATTATTTTGCTGTTGACCGGGGGGTGATGGAAAGTAATCAAAAAACACAACGCACACCTTGAAAAGTCCGGTTTTCCGGGCTGAAACTTTTTTTTGAAAAACCTGTATTTGTGCTTGCAAAAAAACAGCATTGCAGATATATTAATTCCATAGAGGTAATTCAAAAGTCCTGAATGACTTTTGAAATCACCTCCATAAAATGCAAAACATAAAATGCTAAGGAGTTTTTATTATGTCTATGCCTGTGATCGCTGTCCCGGAAGGACTGGAAACCAATACTTTTCTGTTGGCTCCCGGTGCGCTGGATTTTCTGCCTGAACTGCTCAAAACTGTTTTTCCCGGAAAAACACCGTGGCTGGTCGCCGACGATAATACCTGGCTGGTTGCCGGAAAACGCGCAAAAGAATTGTTGACAGCTGCCGGATTTGCGCTCATTCCGGAATATATTTTTCCCGGCACACCGAAACTGCATCCGGATTTTTCCTATTCGGAAATGCTGGCGGAAAAAATGGATGAAAACTGCGTGCCGGTGGCTGTGGGATCCGGCGTGATCAATGACCTGGTGAAGTGTGCGTCCGGCATCAAAGGCGTGCGCTACTGCTGTGTGCCGACCGCGTGTTCTGTGGATGGTTATACATCTTCCGGAGCTGCGCTTTCCGTGAAGGGGACCAAGCAGACAGTGCCGTGTCCCGCGCCTTATGCGTTGTGTGCGGATGTGGATATTCTGAACACCGCTCCCGCGCCGATGATGGCATCCGGTTATGCTGATCTGCTCACCAAGATCCCGGCGGGTGCGGACTGGATCATTGCAGATGAATTGGGAGAAGATCCCATCCGTCCCGATGTGTGGGAACTGATTCAGGGGCAGATCCGCAACTGGGTTTCCGACAGCAAAGACCTGCTCAATGTATTTGCCGGTCTTGCCGCCACCGGTTATGCCATGCAGATGATGAAAGACAGCCGTCCCGCGTCCGGAGCCGAACACCTCTGCAGTCATGTGTGGGAAATGGAAGGCTTGATGTTCAATGGCGAAGATGTGTCCCACGGGTTCAAAGTGGGGCTCGGGCTTCTGGCATCCACGCTGCTCCATGAGTTTATTCTGGAACACTCTTTTGAAGAACTTGTCCCCCGTATGAAAGCAGGTTTGACCGTGGCGGAACGGGAGGCGGAGATCGCGCAGATCATGGCACGCGGCTGTTACGGCGAAGCTCCGAAGAAGACAGCGATGGCAAAATTCCGTACCGGTGAAGCACTTGCGGCACGGAGAAAAGAGATCGGGGAACACTGGACGCGACTTCAGGAACGCCTCCGCAAACAGATGATCTCCTACAAAGAATTGAAAGCCATGCTGGAAAAAGCATCCTGTCCGGTAACGCCTTCCGGGATCGGATTGGACAGGGAACAGTTCGTCCATGCTGTCCGTATGGCGCAGTTGATCCGGACCCGTTACACGGTGCTGGATTTTCTGTATGAACTTGGTTTGCTTGATGTTGCGATCGAAGAAAAACTTTCCATTATGGCGGAGTTGTAACACATTATGAAGAAAGAACAGCATTACGATTTCAGAAAAAGATTGGCGCAGGTCCATATCCCCCGCCGTTCGCCGGAAGCTCTGCCGCAGAGTGAGGATGAGATCGTCATCGACGGCAGCTGGAAGATCGTGCCGCTTTCTGCGGAAAAAGTTCTGATCCGCGCGGCTGCAGACTTGCAGGATTATTTCCGTAAAAGTTTTGATCTGGATCTGCCCATTGCGGAAACGGGATCGGAATGTTGTATCACCATCTCTGTTGCGCCGGAGGATCACGAACGGCGCAGCCGTATCAGTGCAGAGGCAAATATGGTACGGATCACGGGCGCGACAGCCCGGGAAGCGGCGCAGGGATGTTATCGGCTGGAAGATGAATTGAATTTGCGCGGCGAAGTTTTTGTGAAAAAAGGCAGCCGCACATTCACCCGGCTTTTTTCACCGCGTATGACTCATTCCGGCTGGGAACTGGAAATTTTTCCGGATGAATATCTGCCGCAGATCGCTCACGCGGGCATGGATGCCATCATCATCTTCATCCGGGAAGTACCGGATATCACCCGCAACGGCAAGATCGATCTGAATGCAGTGGTGGAAAAAGCGGCGGAATACGGCTTGGATGTGTATGTGTATCCCCATGTGCATACCCAGGCGGCGGGATGTCACCCGCTGGATGACAATGCGGAAGAATTTTATGATGATCTTTATGGAGCCATTGTCAAAAATGCACCGGGGATCCGCGGACTTGTTTTTGTGGGTGAATCGGTGGGATTTCCCTCCCGTGAGGAAGGTGTCAGCGGCTATTGGTGGGACCGTTCCAACTGCGGAAAAAAGGCGATCAACGGTTTCTGGCCCGTGGCGGACTGGAGCGATTGGCTCGTCCGTGTCCGTGATGTGACACGGAAATACAAAAGCGATCTGGAGCTTTATTTCTGGACCTACAACTGGTTTTGGGCTCCTGCGGAAGACCGCTTGAGACTGCTGGAACATATCCCCACCGATATTACATTGCATGTGACTTTTGAAATGGGGGACGAAAGCGTGGAAAAATGCGGAGTTCCCACCTGGGTGGAAGATTATTCCATCACCAGTGCCGGACCGGGAACGGTTTTTGCCTCCGAAGCGGAAGTGGCGGCACGGCGGGGGATCAAATTGACCTCTATGACCAATACGGCAGGTTCCACCTGGGATTTCGGCGTGGTTCCGTACATGCCGTTCCCCTTTGCGTGGATGAAACGGTATGAAAATATGCTGAAAGCCCGTCAGGATTGGGGTCTTTCCGGCACGATGGAAAGTCATCACTACGGTTTTACGCCATCCTTTATTTCCGAATTGGCAAAAACGGCATTTACAGAGGAATTGACGGTGAATGAAGATCATCTGCTGGCGGTCGCAGCCCGCGATTTCGGCAGAAAGAATGCAGCACAGGTGGTTGCCGCATGGCGTGATTGGAGCGATGCTATGTATTATCACTCCGCCCGCGGTTTCGATCAATACGGATCGCTCCGTGTGGGACCGGTCTTTCCCTTTACATTTCCCGGAGTGCCGCTGCCCGATCCGCTGCATCCCCAATATCAGTATCACAACGGGATCAAGCACGGTACCGGCTGGATGTATATGGCGGAATCGTTCAAGATGCCTGCCGAACTGATCAAAGCTCATATTGAAATGGCGGAAAAGGAACTTGCCCTGTTCATTTCCGGCAATGAAAAATTGCGTTCTGTGCTGGATTCCGTGCCGGAACATTGCAAAGAAACGGCACAGCGCATGATGCTGCTGGGGGATTTTCTTGCCCATTGTGTCCGTACCATGCGGAATGTGAAACAGTTTTATCAGCGCGGTTTGACTGTACAGGATGAAAACAGCACGAAGGATGAAAAGCGCAAAGCTCTTTCTTTCATGCGTGCGATCCTTGCCGATGAAGAACGCAATGTGCGGGAAACGATCCCGCTGGTGGATGCCGATTCCCGTTTGGGGTGGGAGGCTACGATGCTCTATACCACGGACCGGGAAAATCTGGAATGGAAGCTGGATCAGCTCAAAGATGCCTTGAAAGAAGTACAGAAACAGGAAACGCTTTACCTTTAAAGGAGATATCACAATGAAATTTTTTACCGACAACAGCGAATCAAAATGGATCGGTTCATTGAGAAGCGATTTCAGCAATTTCACCAATACCGATTTCCGGGTGACAGAACGGGATGAAAGCGAATTTCATTGCCGGGTCAAAGATCAGCCGTCAGCCCCGTGGATGCGGAAGGAATTTGATGTGGAGGATCCGGCAGGAGCCGTGCTGGCGATCTGCGGACTCGGCTATTACGAAGTTTATATCAACGGGGAAAAAGTGGGTGATCACCGTTTGGATCCCATTGTGAGCGTGTACGATAAACGCGCATTGTATGTCACTTACGATGTTTCCTCCATGCTGAAAAAAGGCAGAAATGCCATTGGTGTGGTGCTGGGTACGGGTTGGTTTGATATTCATACAATGGGACCGTGGGTTTTGGAATATGCGCCGTGGCGTGACAATACGAAAATGCGGCTGGAGATCCGCAATGCCGATGGACTGCTTGTCAGCTCCAAAGAAGGTTGGAAAATCACACGGAACGGACCCATTGTCTATGACGCACTCCGCGCCGGGGAACATTACGATGCCCGCAAGGAACTCACCGGCTGGAGTGAAACCGGATACGATGACAGCGCGTGGGAAGAAGCCAGAATCGTGCGCGGACCCGGCGGTATCCTTCAGGAACAGATCGCCGTTCCCATCCGCGTGGTGGATACACAGGAATTGAGCCGCCCCAACAGCAAAGGCGTGTACGATCTCGGCAGAAATATTTCGGGTCACGGCAGGATCACGGTAAAGGGGGAAGCCGGAGCGAAAGTGATCCTTCAGTACACGGAACGCGTGACGGCAGATGGAGATATCGATCAGAACAATCAGATGTTCGGCGGCTTTGACAATACCTACTGGCAGTATGATGAATACACGCTGAAAGGCAGCGACACACCGGAAGTCTGGGAGTGCCGTTTTGCTTATCACGGATTCCAGTATATCCGTGTGAAGACCGAAGGCGATGTGACGCTTCAAAAACTGGAAGCCCGGATCGTCAACAGTGATTTTGAATCCATCGGCAGCATTTCCTGCGGCAATGATATGATCAATACATTGCAGACACTGACCCGCCGTTCCTATCTTGCCAACTTTGTGGGGATCCCCACGGATTGCCCCCACCGGGAAAAGAACGGCTGGACCGGCGATGCGGAACTTGCCAGCGATACCGGCTTGATGAACTTTGACGGAATGGCAAGTTATAAGGAATGGATCGGCTGTATGCGGGATTGCCAGCGGCCCGATGGTGATCTGCCGGGGATCGTGCCTACCGGCGGCTGGGGTTACAACTGGGGGAACGGTCCGGCGTGGGATTGCGCGCTTTTTGTGATCCCGTGGAATGTATTTGTCTATACCGGCGATGAAAGTCTGCTGAAAGACAGTTATGAAAATATGAAACGCTATCTGGATTTTCTTGAAAACAACAGCATCGACCGTATCGTCCAGTTCGGTCTTGGCGATTGGTGTCCGGATCCGGCAAAACAGGTAACGGAAAAATTGACCAATACCGCCATTTATTACGGCTGTCTGAAGATGTTTGTTTTCTGCGCGGCGCGTTTCGGATACCCGCAGGATGTGGAACGTTATTCCCGTTTGATGACAGAAGTGAAAGAATCCTTCCACCGTCATTTCTACAAAGGGAACGGTGTTTGGGCGGAAGGGGAATTCACAGCCATGGGAACGGCTCTGTACCACGGGCTGTGTCTGGATGAAGCAGAAAAACTGGCGACAGTGCAATATCTTGCCAAAGTGGTGGAAGAAGCCGGGAGCAAGGCATATTTCGGGATCATCGGTGCAAAATATGTGCCCCGTGTTCTGGCAGATCACGGCTACACGGCATTGGCGGGAAGATTTTTCACCCAGGAGGAATTTCCCGGCTGGGCGCATTGGGTTGTGGCGGACGGAGCCACAAGTCTTCATGAAGTCTGGGGAACGGGTGCATCCTGGAACCATATCATGTTCGGCGATTTGAGTGCGTGGCTTTATAAATATCCCGGCGGATTGCGCTTCTCTGAAACGCGTCCAGGCTGGAAATATATTACGATCCGGCCGCAGATCATTCCGGAATGGGGGTCATTCCGTGCGGAACACCGCGGCTATGTCTGCCAATGGCGCATGACGGATGAAAAGACGGTCGGATTTTCGATCACCGTTCCCGAAGGCTGCAAGGCGGATGTGATTTTGCCGGACGGCAGAAGTTTTACGGCAGAAGCGGGCAGTTACAATTACACCTCTGTGATCGGTTGAGCCGAGACCATGCTTTCTGCCGATGAATTCATAGCGCAGATCCGTTCCGGCGCGCTTTCTGCGGAAGACGCGAAAAAAATGCTGGAGACCATGCCTTTTGCCGATCTGGATTTTGCAAAACTGGATCTGCACCGGGCATGGCGGAAAGACTGTCCGGAAACCGTGTTCTGTCAGAACAAAACGCCTCTTCAGGTGGCGGAGATCTTTTCTGTCTTTGCGGAAAAAGGTCAAGCCGTGCTGGGAACAAGAGCAACAGAACAGCAGGCGGGAATGGTGCAGGAACGATTGCCGGAAAGTACGTTTGATCCGGTATCGCGGATCCTGAAATACGGCAGCGTGCCGGAAGTTCCCGGTGCGGGCTTGATCGCAGTCTGCACCGGCGGAACGGCAGATCTGCCTGTGGCGGAGGAGGCGGCACAGACCGCAGAGTTTGCGGGGAGTCCTGTCACGCGCATTTACGATGTGGGTGTTGCCGGATTGCACCGGCTGTTGTCCCGATTGGATGATTTACGGCGTGCGGATGTGATCGTGGCGGTCGCCGGGATGGAAGGTGCGCTCGGCGGAGTCATTTCCGGTCTGGTATCTGCTCCGGTGATCGCGGTTCCGACTTCTGTGGGGTACGGTGCATCTTTTGAAGGACTTGCTCCGCTGCTGACCATGCTGAATTCCTGCGCGGAAGGCATGGTAGTGGTGAATATTGACAACGGTTTCGGTGCCGGCTATTTTGCTGCGCAGATCAGCCGTTTGATCGCAACGAAAGGAAAATGCTTATGAAAAGGACCCTTTATCTGGAATGTGCCTCCGGGATCAGCGGTGATATGTTTGCGGGAGCCATGCTGGATCTGGGTACAGATCAGGCAGGCTTGCTTGCCATGCTGGAAAGTCTGAAACTGGAAGGCGTGGAATACCGGATCGAAAAATGCAGCCGCAGCGGTTTTTCCGCCACGGATTTTCAGGTGATCCTGCCGCATCACCATGAACACCATGAACACCATCACGATCATCACCATCACCATCACGAACACCGGAATCTTTCCGACGCACTGGCTGTGATCCGGCGGGGAAATCTCACGGAAAATGCCTTTGCCATTGCGGAAAAGATCTTCACCATTGTGGCGCAGGCGGAAGCGGAAGTTCACGGAAAACCGATCGATGAAGTTCATTTTCACGAAGTGGGTGCGCTGGATTCCATTGCCGATATCGCCGCCGCAGCTTACTGTATCGATCAACTGGGGATCGATGAGGTGATCGTTTGCAGTCTTGCGGAAGGGACGGGATTTGTTCATTGCGCCCACGGTGAACTGCCGGTGCCTGTTCCGGCGGTCTGCAAAATTGCGGAACGCTTTGCCATTCCTCTGCGGATCACGGATGAAACCGGCGAAATGACCACGCCCACAGGGATCGCCATTGCCGCCGCGCTCCGGACAAAAAAGGTTTTGCCGGAAAATTTTGTGATCCGCAAAACCGGGATCGGCTGCGGTAAAAAAGAATTCAAACGCCCCAATCTTCTGCGGGCGATGCTTTTGGAGGAAAATACTGCCCCGGCACCGGGAGAAGACCGCATCATTCTGTTGGAAACAAATTTGGATGACTGCTCCGGGGAACAGCTTGCTCTCCTTCTGGAAGATCTGATGGCTGCAGGTGCGCGGGATGTGCATTATATCCCCGCATTTATGAAGAAAAACCGTCCCGGCTGGCTGCTGCGGGTGATCTGCGATCCGGATAATACGGCGGATATGGAAAAAATCATTTTTGCCGGAAGTACCGCGATCGGACTGCGGAAACAGGAGATCGGACGCGTCACACTGGCACGCCGTTCGGCAGATGTGATCCTGCCTGTGGGGAAGGTGTCGGTGAAACGGTCCCGCTGGGAAAACGGGGTGATCTGCGCACCGGAATACGAAAGTGTCAAAGCATTGGCGGAATCTTCGGGGATCCCCTTTGCCGATCTTTATGAAGCTGCAAAAAAAGTCGCTGAAACGGAAGAAAATGTGTGATTTTGCTTCCCGTGAACAACAGTTGCGCGACCTCCTGAAAAAGATGCTGACGGAAGGCGTCTGCCTCGCATTTTCGGGTGGGTGTGACAGCACTTTGCTCCTTGCATTGCTTTCGGAGATGTCCGCCGGGAAAAATTTTCTTCCCGTAATGGCGGCAGGTCCGCTCCAGACGCCGGAGGAAGTCGCCCGCGCAAAAAGACTTGCGGAAAAATTCCACAGCTCTCTGCTGGTGCTTTCTCCCGATGTTCTGACACTGGACGGTGTCCGGATGAACCGCCGTGACCGCTGTTATCATTGCAAAAAATATTTTTTTGAGATGATCCGCACCGCCGCAAGGGAACGCGGTTTGAAATATGTGATCGACGGAACCAATGCCGATGATCTTCTTACCTACCGTCCCGGCAGAAAAGCATTGGCGGAACTGGATGTGGCAAGTCCGCTTGCCATGGCTGGTCTGACCAAAGCGCAGGTGCGGGCTATGACTGCCCGGTACGATGCGGAGATCGCGTATCTGCCGGCGACTCCATGTCTTGCCACCCGTTTCCCCTACGATACACTGCTGGAGCCGGATTCGCTGAAAATGACCGCCGATGGCGAACGGGCATTGCGGGATATTCTCGGAGAGCGGTTCTCATTCAGGGTGCGTTGTCTTGGAAAAAATGCACGGCTGGAACTGGAAAATACACATCTTTCTGCAGAACTTTTGCAGCGGCTGGAAGACGCGTTGAAAAAGGCGGGATTTGCGGCGGTTTCCATTGATCCGGAGCCGTTCCGTTCCGGTTCGTTCGACCGTCAGGAAAAACTGTCATGACAACAACTTACGCAGAACTCAAAGATCGTCTGGCGCGTTCTGCGTTCCGTTCCCGTTTCCGTCTGGGTGAAAAGGATCGTTTTTATCTTGCGGAACATGGCTGGAGTGTGATTTATGCGCAGGCTGAACGCATTGTAACAGAACGCCTTGCAGAAGCAAATCCCCGGAATGACGGCAGTCAGACACCCATGCGCGGGCATGTGGTGTTCATTGCCCAGCACGCCACCGGCTGCTGTTGTCGCGGCTGTCTTGCAAAATGGCACAATATTCCTGCCGGACGCGCATTGACGCAGGAGGAGATCGCGTCGATCACTGCCGTGATCGTGGATTTTCTCAAGGATCATGCCGGTGATCTGACCGGATTTTTCCATACGCCGGATCTTTTTTGAAATTGCCTCATCAAACAAAAAAAATCAAAAAAAATGCGCCGGACAGTTGCATTTTATGTTATTATACAGTATGTTACTGCGGTATTCGTTTTTGCGGATATGGCGAAAAAAATCGGGAACCCAACAGACAGGAGAATAAATCTATGAAAAAATGGAAAAATATATTGCTGGCGGCGGTCTTTGCCGTCGGTGCATTTGTGCTGATCGCAAGCACGCAGAATACACAGAAAGCGGTAAAACAGCAGCCGGAAATGCGGGATCTGCACGGTATGACATCGTTGGCGGTGAACATTTTTCTGCTGAAACATTATTCCGGAAAAAAGATGACTCCGGAAGTGTGTGAACAGGCACTTCATTTGTATCTGAAACATCTGGATCCCACCAAATCCTTTTTCACACAGCCGGATGTGGATCGTTTCCTTGCGGGAAAAGAAAATTTTGTGCGGCAGTTCTCACGGGGAGATCTGACACTGGCATTTGAGATCTTCCAACTGTTCAAAGACCGTTATGCGGAATATTATGCCTATGTGGAAAAATTGCTTTCCGGCGGAAAAACTGCCGCGCTGCTGAATGGCGATGATACCATTGTGATCGACCGCAAAGATGTTCCGTGGGAAAAAGATACTGCGGCACTTCAGGCATACTGGCAGAAAAAAGTGCTGAATGAACTGTTGATCCAGCATCTTGCAGACCGCGCTATGAAGAAGGAAACGGAGGAGATCCGGAAAAAAATCGCTGCCGGCGATAAAAAAGCGGAAAAAGATCTGCCGGTCCTGCCGACGACCACCCCGGAACAGCGGGTACTGAAACGGGTCAATCAGGTGCGCCGTCTGTATGCGGGAATGGAACAGATCGAGGTCGCGGAACTGTTTATCAACGCCTTTGCAGGGGTGTTCGATCCCCATACCAGCTATATGTCACCCGTCACCGACGAAGATTTCAATATCGATATGAGTTTGAAACTTACGGGGATCGGTGCCACCCTCACCACCGATGAAGGTTATACCAAAGTGGTCAATATCATTCCCGGCAGTCCTGCGGAAAAAGACGGCAGACTTCAGGAAGGCGACCGGATCATTGCAGTGGCACAGGGCAACAAAGAAGCCGAAGATATTGTGGATATGCCCCTTTCTAAAGTCGTGCGCAGGATCCGCGGTCCCGAAGGAACGGTGGTGACGCTGACGGTGATCCATGCCAAAAACGGTGTATACGGTGTGCCGGTGACGATCCAGCTCACCCGTGCGGAAGTGATCGTGAAGGACCGCGAAGCAAAAGCGGAAGTCCATGCTGTGAAAGCTGCAGACGGAACGGAACGGAAACTGGGTGTGATCAGCCTGCCGAGTTTTTATTTCGATTACGATGGATTGCGTTCCGGGAAAAAGGATTATAAATGTGCCTCCCGGGATGTGCATAATTTGCTGGAAGATCTGAAAAAACAGGGTGTGGACGGGATCGTGGTGGATCTGCGGTCCAATGGCGGCGGTTCTCTGCCGGATTGCGCCGCTCTCACCGGATTGTTCATCAAGGATGGACCCGTGGTTCAGGTACGCACCAAAGCCGATATCAGCACCTGCGATGACCGTGACGGCGGAAAAATCGTTTATGACGGACCTCTGGTGGTGCTGGTGAACCGTTTGAGTGCTTCTGCATCGGAGATTTTTGCCGGAGCGATCCGCGATTACGGTCGCGGTATCGTGGTGGGGGATTCCAAGACCCACGGCAAAGGAACTGTGCAGTCCGTTTCCTCTATGAACAATATGATCCGCTATGTGATCGGAAAACCCATGAATGCCGGGTCGCTGAAACTGACGGAAGCCAAATTCTATCGTGTCAACGGCGAATCCACCCAGCTCAAAGGCGTGGTGCCGGATGTGATCCTGCCTTCTTTCTTCGATTCCATGGATATGGGGGAAGATAAACTGGATTATCCCCTGCCGTGGGATAAGATCAGCCCGGTAAAATATAATACCGCATCTCCCGGTTTGAATGTGGTGGAAATGTTCCTGCCGCAGATCCGGAAGGCATCCTCTGAACGGGTTGCCGCCAGCAGCGAATTTCAGGCATTGCAGAAGGATATTGCCCGTTTTGAAAAGATCAGCAAAGAAAAAACGCTTTCCCTGAATCTGGAAAAACGCTGGCAGAAATATCTTGCGGAAAAGAAGATCACCGAAGAACAGAATGTTCTTTTCAGACTCAATGACAATGATGACGAAAAGGGAAAAGAAAAGAAATCAAAGGATCTTTATCTGAAAGAAACTTTGAACATTCTGAACGACTGGATCGATGTTACAAAAAAATTCCAACAATAACACAGAAGAAAGGTAAAAAAACAGAATCATGTTTACCGGAATCACCCCCACTCTCGCGGCGATCAATCCCACTTATGTGATGTTCGCTCTCTATCTGCTGGTCATGCTCGGGATCGGCTTTGTCTTTGTTTCCAGGATCCGTTCCACCACGGAATACTTCCTCGGCGGTCGCGGCGTCGGCGCATGGGTCACTGCCATGTCCGCAGAAGCCAGCGATATGAGCGGCTGGCTGCTCATGGGTCTGCCGGGTGCCATTTATATGGCTGGTATCGGTGAATCCTGGGTCGCCATCGGTCTTGCTGTCGGTACGATCCTGAACTGGATCTTCATTGCGCCCCGTCTGCGTATTTACACGGGAAAAACCAATTCTCTCACGCTCTCCAGCTTCTTTTCCGAACGGTTCCGGGAAAATTATCTGCTGCGTCTGCTCTCCGCTGTGGTGATCCTGCTTTTCTTCACGATCTACGCATCTTCCGGTCTTGCCGCCGCTGGTAAACTTTTCAACAGTATGTTCGGGATCGACTACAAACTGGCTGTGGTCATCGGTACCGCCACCATTCTGATCTACACGATCCTCGGCGGTTATCTGGCGGTCTGCTGGACCGACCTGATTCAGGGTGTTCTCATGTTCGGCGCATTGATCATTGTGCCGATCCTTGCGTATAAAGGTCTTACCCCGGAAGCATCGGAAATGATCTTTTCCGCTAAAGACGGCGTCAGCCCGCTGAACATTTTCCCCAACGGCTTCGGTGCTATGGCGATCCTGGGGATCATTTCCTCGGCAGTCTGGGGGCTGGGATATTGCGGACAGCCGCACATCCTGACCCGTTTTATGAGTATCAAGGATCATAAACTCCTGACCCGCAGCACCTGGATCGCCTCCATCTGGGTGGTGATCTCTCTTGCTGCAGCTGTGGCGATCGCGTTTCTGGCGAGGGGTTATTATCAGATCACCGACAGCAACGAAGCGGAAAAGATCTTTATTTATCTGATCCGCGATCTGTTCAATCCGTGGGTCGGCGGTATCCTGCTGGCTGCCATCCTTGCTGCCATCATGTCCACCATTGATTCCCAGCTTCTGGTGTCTTCTTCCGCTCTGACGGAAGACTTCTATACCAGGATCCTCCGCAAAGATGCCTCCACGAAAGAACAGGTGTGGGTCAGCCGCGGCGGCGTGTTGATCATTACGATCATTGCCATGATCCTGGCTCTGGCTCCCAATGATACCATTTTCGGTGTGGTGAAATTCGCATGGGGCGGATTCGGTGCCGCATTCGGTCCGGTGGTCATCATGGCTCTCTATTCCCGCAAGACCAGCTGGCAGAGTGCCCTTTGCGGTATGCTTGCCGGTTTCATTGTGATGCTGGTGTGGAGCATTGCCGGCTTCGGAAAATATATGTATGAGATCCTGCCGGGATTCATTGCCGGTCTCGTGGTGATCATTATTATGAATCAGGTGTTCCCGCAGAAGGATGAAGAGATCCTGAAGGAATACGACGATATGGTGGATGCTGTCAGAAAATAAGCAGCCGCCTTGCAAAAATACAAATCTCCGGCACGATACTTTTTTCGCGCCGGAGATTTTTTATATATATGCTCTATTCCCGGCATGGGGAGATAAGCACGCTGAAGGCGTGCAGGATTATAGCCTATGGGCTTGCCCATAGGTTCAAAGGCATATCATACCACTTGCACGCTGTAGGCGTGCGGGAGGCGTTGTAATTGTCTAACGGTTCCCGCGCTCCTGTAGAGCGCAGGGTGCATAGCACCCGATCCTCGGGCGGCTCTCGCTACGCGTCCCGCCTGCACACAAGGAGCGCAGGCTAAAATC
>JAZNXT010000137.1:0-4067 GCA_045594005.1 Victivallales bacterium | reverse complement strand
GGCGGTGTGGCACGCTGTATGTGACCGGCGTGGTGCGCGCGCCGCCGCGCAAGTATGGAGGGGTACTTGTTCCACGGGTAAAGCTCCCTTACGGGATCTTCACCCGTGGTTATGCATAGTTCGACCCTGCCGGGTCGTATGGTTGCACCATGATGATGGAAATTGTCCGGATGGATCCGGAGCAAACTTGGCGGCTTTTGCTTCGTATGCCGCAGCGCAACAACAGTTGCGCAGAGCGGCACAAGAACAGTGTGCTTTGCACACCGCTTTCCCGGTTCAGCTTATCTGATCCTCTCCGGGGATGAGTTGCGGGGCGGCGATCACGGCAACATCATCGGCTCTGGAATCTTCGCCGGAGATCCGCCGGAAAAGTTCGTCGATCCCCAGTTCCGCGCCGGTAGCGGCTCCGAGGTCGATGGATGCCGGACGCGGATACAGACCGGCAAGATATTCCGGATTCCGGTTACAGGATACGATTTCCGGAAATTTTTTTACACCGTTTTTCTGCAGGACCCGGTGCAGAAATGCGGTCAGACGGTCTTCCGGAGAAAAGATCCCGTCCGCTTTCATCAATTTTTCCAGGATTTTTTTCTTTTCCAGAGTTTTTTCCAGCATACCATCCTGACAGCCCTCCATGGTTTCCCCTTCGGGCAGAGGCAATTCCAGCATGGTGCAGCTTTTTCTTCCGGCACGCGCAAAATATTCAAACCGGAATCCATCCAGCCGGGCATTGAATCCGGGATTTGCACTTGCGATGGAAAGACAGAGTGTATTGCTGCATCCCCGTTGAAGCAAATGCCGTGCCGCGATCCTTCCGGCAAATTCGTTCCCCATGAGAATGGATTGTGTGCCGCTGCGGGATGATCTGTAACTGTTCAGCCACACATGAGGGATCCGGTCGAGAGCTTCATTGAGTCCGTTGCTTTCCGCGTCGTGTCCGATAAGCAGCAATCCGGAAAGATCGCCCCGCAGATGCCGGGCTGTCAAATCCTGCGTCCGGATCTCCGGTGACAGCAAAAGCAGATCCCATGACCGGGGCAATTTTGTGCTGATCACGCTCAATTTCCGCAGGATCACGCCCGGATCATGTTCACTACCCGGCAGCAGGATCACGCCGATAGTGCCGCGTGTCAACCGTTTTTTCCCGATCCGTTTCACCGGAGCGGAAAGACCGGCATTTTTCAGGATCTCCAGAACTTTATCCCGTTTTTCCCGGGAAACTCCGGCTGATCCATTGAGGATCCGCGAAACGGTCGCCGGGGAAACACCGGCTTCTTTTGCGATTGTCCGGACAGTTTTCACAGTTTGTATTTCTCCTTCGTTTGTGTGTGATAATATAGAAACTGTTTCAGAATGTTTCAAGTATTTTGTTTCAGAAATTTGTGGTTTTTTCTGGATTTTTTCCGGATGGGACGGTAAGTTTACTGAAAATCCAGAAATCTGAAAGGAAATTCAATATGAAAAAATATCATGGTATCCTCGTTCCGGTAGTTACGCCCCTTGACTCTCCCGGCACGGTGGATCTTCCGGCAGTCAGACCCTTTTTCGATTACATGATCAATGGCGGCGTCCACGGGATCTTTATTCTCGGTTCCACGGGTGAGGGACCGGCTCTTTCCATTGCCGAACAGAAAAAATTTATTCTGGAATCGGTGAAAGTGACCACCTCCAGAGTTCCGCTTCTTGTGGGGATCTCCGGTGCGTCAGGAATGGAAAGTATTGAACTCGGGCGATTTGCTCTTGAGGCGGGTGCGGATGCGGTGGTGGCTGCACCGCCCTGTTATATTCCGGCGGAAAATGAGGAGGAGATCTTCAATTATTATAAAATCCTGTCGGAAGAATTCAGCGGTAAACTTTTTGTTTACAATATGCCTGCACTGACGAAAGTGGCGATCTCTCCTGATCTTGCGCTGCGGCTTCTTGCCCTGCCCGGTGTGATCGGGTACAAAGACAGCAGCGGGATCCTGGAAGATCTGCTGTATGTCCTGCGGGAAAGCAGAGATCTTGGAAAAGCGATCTTTGTGGGACCGGAACATCTGACTTTGCAGGCAATGCTTGCGGGAGCCGATGGCGGCGTGAACGGCGGCGCGAACCTTCTGCCGGAATTATTCAGCGGTCTGGTGGCAGCTGTGGATGCGGGCGATGCAGAAAAAATGAATGCATTACAGCGGGAAATCGAGGATTTTCAACCGAATTACGGGACACCCTGTACCTGTCCGGGCGTGATCCGGGCATTGAAACGCGCACTGTCCGGCAAAGGACTGATCAAAAATATTCTGGCATTTCCCAATCTTCCTCTTGAAAATTGATGTGTTTGAACATAAAGTAAGAACAGCAATCAACCGCAACAGATATCAGAAAACAGGAGAAATATTACCATGGCTGATGTGATCGCAGATGAACAGATCCTTTATCATTCCCCCGATTCCGAGGGACTTTATTGCTATACTCCATGGCTGGATCACGGCTTCAACGGCAGGATCTTTGCTTCCTTCGATATTTCCGGCGACGCTCTCCCGAAAGAAGAAGGTCCGAAATCCGATCACGGCGATCATCACGGCAATCAGCTGCGGATCTATGCTTCCGATGACAACGGGAAAAGCTGGCAGGAAAAAACGCGTCTGCCCATGCTTCACGCACGGGTATTCACTGCGGGCAAGACCGTTTATGCTTTGGGACACAGTCACCGTCTTTCCATTGCAAAAAGTCAGGATAACGGCGAAACATGGTCGGAAGTCTTTGTGCTGGATGATACCGCCCGCTGGCATCAGAGTTCCGGCAGCTACGAACGACACAACGGCAGGATCTATATCACCATGGAACATGTCCCCCACGAAACAAATTGGGCTGGCGGTGATCCTGTCCTGATGAGCGCAAATGAAAATGATGACCTGACCAAAGCGGAAAACTGGACTTTTTCCAATAAAATGAAGTTCAGCGATACCGTGGAACTTGTTGCACCGCCCGCCGGAAAAAAACCGTATTGCTGGCTGGAATCCAGTGTGGTGTTCCAACGGGATGAAAACAATATCTTTTATGATGAAACTTTCAAATCCATGTTCGTTTTTCTCCGGGTGAACCGGGGCAGATTTCCCGATCAGGCAATGATCCTGCGCGGAACAGAAAAAGAAGACGGCTCTCTGGAATTATCCACGCTCAAAGACAGCGACGGCAATACCGTTCTTTATACCTGTCTGCCCGGCGCATACATGAAATTTCAAATCATTTGGGACGAACCCGCCAAACTTTATTGGCTCATCGCCTCCCGGTCCCGTATGACCACATTCTCCAAAATGGAAAATATGCCGTCATTTGTCCAATGGTTCGATGAACGCCGCCGGTTGGAACTCTTTTATTCCAAAAATCTGTTCGACTGGTGTTCCGCCGGTGTGGTGGCACAGGGCAATACAGAAGTGGAATCCAGACATTATGCTTCGCTCCTGCCGGCGGGCGATGATCTTCTTGTCCTCAGCCGGTCCGGGGATGCCGATACCAAAAATTCCCATGAGACCAATATGATCACATTGCATCGGGTGAAAAATTTCCGCTCTCTTTCCGCACTGTGAAAAGTCTTCAGTCGGCAGTCTTCAGTCGACAGCCGGGTTTGCAACGGGATGAACGGATGAGCGGCTTTGCCTGTGAAAAGTCTTCAGTCGGCAGTCTTCAGTCGGCAGCCGTTTTTTCCACGGGCGGAGTGGATGAGCGGGGGTGCATAGCACCCGATTCTCGGGCGGCTCTCGCTACGCGTGCCGCCTGCACACAAAACCACAGGCTATAATCCTGCACGCTTACAGCGTGCGGCAAGCACGCCAGCAAAAAAAGTCTTCAGTCGGCAGTCTTCAGTCGGCAGCCGTTTTTTCCACGGGATGAGCAGATGAGCGGCTCCGCCTGTGAAAAGTCTTCAGTCGGCAGTCGGCAGTCGGCAGCCGTTTTTTCCACGGGCTGAGCAGATGAGCGGCTTTGCCGTTCGGGTTGGACAATTACAACGACTCCCGCACGCCTTCAGCGTGCAAGTGGTGTGATATGCCTTTGAAGTCGGATCGTAGCCATGTCGTTCTGTGAGCCAA
>JAZNXT010000136.1:0-18534 GCA_045594005.1 Victivallales bacterium | reverse complement strand
CCCCAAGATCAAATCCCCCAACACACACCTCAAGCGAGGGTGGTTTCAAAGATTTTTTTGGTGACGGCGTTGGAGAAGATGCCTTCGGGGAGAGAGGAGACGTCGCCGCCGAATTTCAGGGTAACATCTGCGGTACCGCTGACGGTTACGGTATTTTCGCCGTCGGTGTAAGTCCGGGTATCGGCGTTCCAGTTTTCTTCAGAACCATCTTCAAACCAGAGCGTAACTGTTCCGCCGGAGAGCTGTTCCACGGTGTCGATTCCCCAATCATCGCCGAAACAGAAAATATCATCTCCGCCGCCGCCGTGAAGAGTGTCATCTCCCGCGCCGCCAACGATCACATCGTTACCGGAGGCTCCGACGATATGATCATTTCCGGCATCGCCGAAGAGTTTGTTATCGCCTTTGTTCGACCAGATGACATCATCGCCATCGCCGCCGTAAATGGTCACGCCGTCACCGATGTAAACGAACCTCTGACTTGTCATATCCACCACATCGTCCCCTGCTCCGGCGCGGATCTCATCCAAATTTGCGATCCGCGCCTGCGTCTTTGCGATTCCTTCAAAAGAGTCGCCGAAAATATCATCCACGAACAACGCGTCGCCTTTTGCCCCATCGGTCAGATACAACACATTGGCATCATCTGCGCCGCGGAATACATCAACGACCTTGCTTTTTCCGTCAAGCGATGCGGTTTCCTGCATACCAGTCCAGCCGCCTTTGATCCCCTGATGTCTTGCCTGATGCATCACACTCCATCTGCCGTCAGTGCGGGCAAAGAAGAAATCCGCCACGCCGTCTTTCACTGCTTCGATCTTCTGCGGATCTGCTGCATTTTCCGGAGCGGTGATTTTTTCTCCATCCACCCAGTCAATGCTGTTGCCGCCTTTCACGCGCCACTGCACATTACCAGCCGCAGACAATACCTGAAGAGCAGATTCACTTGTAACGATGGTCACCGCCGTTTTGAAATTATCCATGGAGTATTGAACTGCAACCTGCAATATATTCCCTTCGGCATCTTTCACCGGTGTCCAAGAGGTCTTTCCTGCAACAGTTTCCACCTTTTCCGGATTGACGAACACAAGATCGCTGATTTCTTTTGTCACGACTTCGCTCATATTACCCGCAAGATCAGTTGCCTGAAAACTGTATGTGCCGTTCTGTGCGATTGCAATACTGGTACCGTCCGCATCCTGCCATTCGCCGTCATTGAGCTTGTATTGCAGAGATGCCGGTTCGGAAATTTTGACCACAAATTCATAATCCAACGATTCTTTCTGACTGACAGTCACATCCAACTCCGGCGGTCCGTCAAGGGTCAGAGTCAAATTGCTGTCCACCAGATGCAGTGAGTAAACCACACCGCCAACGGTAATGTTTTCACCGACAGCGAGTTTGCCGAGTTCCGCCTCATCCGTCTTGACCGTGATCGTTTTATCGAATGCGGCAGCATTCCCGGCAAGGACATAATCGCCGGAAGCCTGATCTACAGAAACCGTCAGCGTATAAACGGCACTGTTGCCGGAGATCCGGGATATATCATTGATCAATGCTGTATCGGCAGATTTCTGTTCCGCCACGGTAAAATCAATGATCCCGCCAGCTTCCACCGTCATCTTTCCGCCATCTGCGATTTCCAGATTGCCCTTTACGATCCCGCCTTTATAAACACTCACAACACCGCCGGAATTCACAATCGTGTCCTTCATGATTCCGCCTTCAGAAACATAAATACGGCATTGAGAATTCGCTGTGATATCGTTTGCAACAGCACCGCCGGAAACAGACATGGAACCGCCGGAATTCACCTCAACATGATTTACAGTTCCAGCGGATTCAACACGCATGTGACCACCGGTATTCACTGTAGCAGTGTTTATGGCTGCGTTCTCGTAAACGGTCGCCGAACAGTTGTTATTTAATGTTGCATTATTTACAGTGCCAGAGTTCTCCAGCCAGACATATGTATTACTGGTGGTTGTGTTCATTGTAATATCGTTTACCACACCACCGGCAATAATAGTCATATAAGCATAATCATTCGCTGTGATATTATTTGCAACACCACCATTCCAGACGTTCAGAAGTCCGCCATTTATCGTTGCTTTACTTGCAACGCCTCCAGAAACAACGCCCAGAGTACCGCCGTCCTTCGCCGTTGTGTCACTCGCGACAGCACCGTCAAAAATGTACAACAAGCCGCCTTCGCCGGATACGGTCGTTTCAATAACCGTCCCACCACTGCGAACATCCAGTCTTTCGTTGTCAACAACCAATCCGCGACTGATGACCCCATCACTAATACTTTCCATGATTTCTCTCTCTCCTGAAAATTTTGTTTGTTTTGTTGTTTTGCGGATAAATACCTTCAGCAAAAGACAGAGAGAGGATGAGGCTGCTGTTTATCTGACTGACAGACATAAAAAAAAGCCGGACGATCCGCAAGCTGTACACACTCAAGGTCCCGCCAAGAACCTGCAATGGCAATACAAGAGAACGCCCGGCAAGATATGTGCTTTATAAGGAAGGCACAATCCTGCCAGCTACAAATCAAGAAAACCATTGCAAAAATAAAAAAAACTTGGCGGGTTTTGAGTGTTTTTACTGAAATGTATAAATAGCAAAAAAGAGCATCGGAAATGATCCGTATTTGTAATCTACACTGCTGATAACGTTTTTGCAAGATGCGATATGAAAAAAAATTAAAAAAATCAGAGTATCGCAAAAAATTTAATAAACCTGAAGCAGTTCTGCCGATGCGTGCGGTGCTTATCTCGGTATGATAAAATGGACTTGGATGCCACCTTTGTATCCCCCTTTTTTTGACGCTTGAAACTTTTATGGATCCGGGTCACTGACCCGGGTCCTTCCGAAGGATCGCTTTTTGACGGGTTCACACCGGATGTTGGGGGTAAGGGGGGAGCCGTCAAAAAGCGGGGGCGCAAAGCGCCCGTTTCCCGGGCGGCTCAGCTGCGCTTGCCGCCTATTGGTTAGCTGGAGTTTTGTTTAACGCTTCAGGTACGGATGAGTACGGATGGGTACAGATAGGTACGGAGAAACGAACTGCAAATCTTATGATTGTCCCCCTCCCCCGTACAACTCCGTACGACTGCCTGCGACAGACAAAACGGATAAAAACAGACTGCAGCGGACAACAAGAACGACCGTTCATATCGGTCTGTATCCATTTTGTCCGATCATAAGGTAAAAAGTACACTGAAGGCGCGCGGGAGGCGTTGTGATTGTTAAATTTGAACAGCGGAGCCGCTCATCCGGTCTGCCTGTGTAAAATCGGCTGCCGACTGTCAACTGAAGACTGAAGACTGAAAAAAAATGGTGGATCATGCCGGATTTGAACCAGCGACCAAGTGATTATGAGTCACCTGCTCTAACCGCTGAGCTAATGATCCACTCTTTGTAACAATGTTACTTTACTGTATGCCGTGCCTTATTTGCCGCAGCACTTTTTGTATTTCTTGCCGGAACCGCAGGGACACGGGTCATTGGGTCCGACTTTCGGAACTTCCCGGCGGAATGTAATATTGATCTCCGGTGCCGGTTCTTCCGCAAGCGCAGGCTCATCAACATTTTTCATGGTTCCGGTGGCAGATACCGAGTCAAGGTCGTCCAACGACTGATGAACAAGAGTCTGTTTCTTCTGGTCCGGCATCATAAAACGCTCAAAAGATTCCAGCGATGTCGCCGACCGGAAGAGATGACTCAAAATTTCCTGATCAATATCGTTCATCAGCTGTTCAAACATATTGAACGCTTCTTTTTTGTATTCCACCAGCGGATCTTTCTGCGCGTAGGAACGCAAACCGATACTGCTGCGCAGATCGTCCATCGCCCGGAGATGATCCTGCCACAGGCGGTCAATGGCATCCAGAATGATATGGCGTTCCAGCCATTTCAGAGATTCCGGCGTTTCCAGTTCCTCTTTGATCGAATACATCACGCGCACATGATCCAGCACGGCATCGATCGTGGCATCCCGGTTCACATCACCATTCTTTTCCAACACAATGATCGTGTCATCCAACCCGATAGGGAATGTCATGTTCAACCAGGTGAGGAACATATCTTTGTTCAGCGGATCTTTGGATTTCGGCGGCACTGCCACGATGGCTTCTGTCAGATGCCGGTCAACTTCGATTTCGATAATATCAAAAATGGACTGACGGCAATCATCATCAAAAAGTGTTTTCTTGCGGAATCCGTAGATCACTTCGCGCTGTTTGTTCATCACATCATCGTATTCCAATGTGCGTTTACGGATGGAGAAATGATGCTGTTCCACGCGCCGCTGTGCCGTTTCAATGGATTTATTCAGCCACGGATGCTGGAGTTCTTCCCCTTCTTCCATGCCGAAACGCTCCATGATCTTGACGATCCGGTCAGACCCGAAAAGACGCATCAGATTGTCTTCCAGCGATACATAGAAATGAGATGCACCGGGGTCCCCCTGACGGGCGGAACGGCCGCGCAGCTGGCGGTCGATACGCCGGGAGTCGTGACGGGAACTGCCAAGCACCAGCAATCCGCCGAGTTCTTCCACGCCGGGTCCCAATTTGATGTCGGTACCGCGTCCCGCCATGTTGGTGGCGACCGTAACGGCGCACCGCTGACCGGCACGCGCCACGATTTCCGATTCCATGGCATGATTCTTGGCGTTGAGGACATTATGAGGGATCTTCCGCAGTTTCAGCAGGCGGGACACGATTTCGGAATCTTCCACGGAGATCGTACCGAGCAACACCGGTTGTCCGCGACGGTACGCACGATCGGTTTCATCCACGATGGCATTGAATTTTTCCCGTTTTGTTTTATAAACACAATCGTTGAAATCTTTTCTGCGGCAGGGTTTGTTCGTGGGGATCACAGTCACATCCAGTTTGTAGATCTGATGGAATTCCGTGGCTTCCGTTTCCGCTGTACCGGTCATCCCCGCCAGTTTATCGTACATTCTGAAATAATTCTGGATCGTAATGGTGGCAAGCGTCTGGGTTTCCCGCTCGATGCTCACATTTTCTTTGGCTTCCAATGCCTGATGCAGACCATCGCTGAAGCGTCTGCCGGGGAGGATACGCCCGGTGTGTTCGTCCACGATCAGGACTTTGCCATCCTGCACCACATAATGGACATCTTTTTCAAAGAGGCAGTATGCACGGAGCAGCTGCGAAAGATTCTGCAAGCGTTCACTGCGGGCAGCAAATGCTTCCTGAAATTCCTGCTTCTTCACCATTTTTTCCTGTGCATTGAGCGTCGGATCCTGTTCAATATCCTGCAAAGAATTCAAAAGATCCGGCAACACAAAGGCTTCGGGATCGTCCGGAGCAATCGTGATACGGCCTTTTTCCGTCAGGTCGGCTTCATGGCGTTTTTCATCCATGGCGAAGAACAGATCGCTCTGCACTTCCTGAATCAAGCCGCGGTTCTGTTCGCTGCGCACATTCATTTCCATGCGTTCCAACTTTTTCAGGATCTCCGCATCTTCCAGGATGTGCATCAACTGCTTATGGGTGGGCATACCGAACTTGACCTGAAGCAATTTCAGGATCGCATTATCTTCCTCTTCCGGAGTTCTTTCCGCATTATCCAAAACAGCACGGGCTTCCTGAATCAATCTTGCGCAGAGCAGCTGCTGACGGGAATACAGATCCGCGATCAGCGGTTTGAGGGAGTCGAACTGGTGAGTGGAAACAGCCACAGGACCGGAGATGATCAACGGAGTACGGGCTTCATCGATCAGGATGGAGTCCACTTCGTCAATGATCGCATAGTAATGATCGCGCTGAACGAGCTGATCTTTATCTTCAGCCATCCCCATATCGCGGAGATAGTCAAACCCGAATTCACTGTTCGTGCCGTATGTGATATCGCAGGCATATTGTTCACGGCGTTCGTGGCTGGACATGCTGTTCTGGATACAGCCAACGGTCAAGCCGAGATAACGGAACACATTGCCCATCCATTGAGAGTCACGCAATGCAAGATAATCGTTGACCGTAACCAGCTGGCAGTTTCTTCCGCTCAAAGCATTCAGGTACAGTGGAAGCGTCGCCACAAGGGTCTTGCCTTCACCGGTCGCCATTTCCGCGATCTTGCCCTGATGCAGCGTGATCCCACCGATCAGCTGAACATCAAAGGGAACCATATTCCATTCCAGTTCATGGTCGCAGACCGTAAACTTCTTTCCGCACAATCTGCGGCAGGCGTTTTTAACCGTGGCAAATGCTTCCGGCAAAATGGAATCCAATGTTTCACCATTGGCGATACGGGCCTTGAATTCAGCTGTTTTTGCGATCAGCTGTTCTTCCGTAAGCTGCTGATAACTTTCTTCCAGCGCATTGATCTTACGCACGACCGGAAGAAGCCGCTGCACCGCACGGGTGGATTGGCTGCCGAAAATACGCTTTAACAAATTAACGATCATCTTATCTTCACTTCTTTTCTGAAAGATCAGGATTTTGCTCCGGAACCCGGAGTTTCAATCGCTTTTCCTGCTTTGCAGAGGGGGCAATCTTCCGGCAGCCAGGTGGGCAGATCCAATTTGATCAGACTGAAGAAGGGGATGCCGCCGAAATCTGCCTTGCCGCCGCTGCGGTCTGTGATCACGACCACTGCGACAACATCACCACCGAGAGCTTTGACCATATCGATGGTCTGTTTCACTCTGCCGCCTTCGGTCACAACATCTTCCGCCACGATGATTTTTTCACCTTTGCGGATGGAAAAACCGCGTTTCAGGATCAACTGATCATTTTCTTTATCGGCAAAAATCGCATTGATTTTGAGGGCACGGGCAACTTCCTGACCCACGATCAGACCGCCGACCGCAGGAGAAACGACCGTTTCCGCTTCGATCCCGGCTTCTTTCACGCGTTCTGCAAGCGTTGCACAGAGTTTTTCTCCGCGCAGGGGATCACGGAACACGAGAGCTGCCTGAAAAAAGTGATCGCTGTGTTTTTTGCTGCGGAGCTGAAAATGTCCTTCCAGCAAAGCACCTGCTTCCTTGAAAGAAGCAACGATTTCATTATCTGTCATAGCCATAATATTCTTCTCCAAAAATTACTTTATTTTTCAACGGAACGTATCGGCAGAGGTGGGTTCGATCCAGAGATGGAAGTCCACTTTTTTATCTCCGAGTTCCAATGTGATCATCGTATTGAGGCGGGTCAGCAACATTGCATACGGCAATTTGACTTCACCGCCGGGGACATTGACCGCCACATTGCAATCGCCGAGGATGGATTCCGATTCGCGCAAAGCCACGATCAGATTCATCAGTTTTGTAAGTTTATCATGCAATTCCGCACTGAATTCATAGGGACGATGGCACTTCGGACAAAGCACCTGAAAATCAGGGGATGTACAATCCATCAGGTTAAATTTTACCACGCCGGTACATTCAGACTCCACGCAGAGAAAATCCATCTGCGCCTTGCTTTTGTTTGCTGCTTGAGAATCCGCCATGTTTTTTTCAATCCTAAATTTGTGTAGTGTTTATATACCATTTGATTTGGTAATATAGCACTGATTTTTCAGTTCGCAAGTCTCAATGACAATGATTTTATAAAAAAAAAGATGCACCGGTTTGATCCGATGCACCTTTCTGATTTTTTTCAATGGTCAGGAAAGATTATTTGGCAGCATCTGCCATGCGTTCTTTGAGTTCACTGATCATCTGTTTGTAACGGTTTCTCATGTAACCGGGCGCATAGTCCACCATTTTGTCCGTAAACTTCAGCGCGTCTTCATATTTACCCAATGCCACATAGGAGCGGACCAGATATTCATAAAGATTGGCTGCATAATTCCGGTTCGGATTCTTTGTAAGCGGAAGCATCAGTTCGACCGCTTTTGCATAATCCTCGTTGTGGTAGGCAAGGAATGCAATGGGATATGCCATAACATTCAATCTGTCGTGCATACGACCGACTGCACCTTTGTCATTGCGTTTTTCGGCAGCGGCGATCTCTTTTTCAATGAGAGCCTTGGCTTCCGCATAAATCTGATCTGCCTGCGCAGTGTCACGGATCGTCAGCGCAAGATTCATGATCTCATTGCAGGCGTCCAGTTTGGAATGGACTGCGGTAACATTGGCAATGCGCTGTTTCTGAACACCGACCGCCTTGCGGAGGAACACAGGATCACTGGATTCCATATAGCGGCGAGCCATGTTTTTATAGCAGTTTGCCAGAACATTGTACGCATACGAAAGGCGATCATCCGTCTTTCTTGCAAATTCGTTTGCACTCCGTTCCGCGCGATTCGCGGTATCCCAGGCGGCATTGAGTTCTTTACTCTTTTCCCGGAGTTCTGTGGCATGTTTGTTCAGAGCCGCACGCTTCGCATTATCTTTTTCTGCACGGATCTGCTTATCCAGTTCCTGAATATTCAACTGATTCTTTTCACGTTCCTTCCGGATCGCTTCAACGGCGGCAAGTTTCTTTGCATGATCTGCTGCTGCGTTTTTCTTGATCTTCAGATCTTCCGCAATGAAACGCTGGAGCATTTTTTCCACTTCTGCCAGTTTTCCGGAATTGGCATACCCGTTCAGGTAAGATTCCAACTTCCCTCTGTAATCATTCTGACTGATTGCGACATTTCCTTTGAGTTCTTTTTCAAAGATCGCAGGGAACCACGGCAGATTCTGGAATCGGACAGTCGCATGGTAACCGCCGAGACGCAACACAGCACCCACCATATTGTTCCGCAGCGCGAAATCATCTCCGGCGATCGCCATGCCTTTATCAAAGTCACCTTTCACCGTAGCAGAATCGTTGGTTTTTGCAATCTGGTTGCCATAGTATTCCACCAGATATTTGTTGCTGAGACCGGGGATTTTGATGCTTTCGGCATAAAGTTTATCCACTTCATCCATAGACAGGAGAGCATACTGTTCAGCGAAAGACGCGTATTCCCGCATAAGTTTGCTTTTGTCATCCGGAGCAGAAACGAGCTTCATCATATCCTTGTAGTATTTATTCAGGAAAGAGGAGCCGTAAACTTTTTTGTTCTGAAAATCTTTCACGAACTGACGATAGATGCCGATTTTCTTTGCAGGATCGCTTTCTGCCGCAACCAGTTTCATAATGGCAGCGTCGGCGTCTTCCAATTTATTATCGGAAATCTGCAACCGGATCAATCTCATATTGGAGATCCCTTTGACCTGATAGCGGCTTGCCAGTACCTTGTCGATATCTTCCTGCGGAGAGATTTTCTGTTCCTTCAGGAATTGAGCGTACATTTCGATCCAGCCCACGCAAACATCGCCATCCGCGCGTTTGATGATCTCTTCATAAAAACGCTTGGTTTCGGTTTTATAGTCTTTCCAGTTCCAGCGGTAAATATGCGCGATCGTTTCAAATTCACGCAATTCATTCTGGGAAAGCGGACCGATTTTTGCGATTTTGTCGAAGTACACAAGCATCTTTTTGCAATAGGGTGCGATCTTGGAAAATTCTTTGTAAGAAGCGAGTTTATGTGCTTCTCCCCGAATCGTACGGAATTCATGCCAGAGTTTCTGCTTCGTTTCGCGGTCAGCTTTGGCTTTTGCTTCAGCCGCAGCTTTCGCCTGCTGTTCCGGAGTCAGTTTTGCCTGTGCGCAAAGTGTGGCTCCGAATGAGACGGCAGCAGCGAGGGAGAAGGAGAGAAGTAAGTTCTGATATTTCATATTGAAAGTTCCTTCTTCAGCGTTTCATCATTTGTTTTTTCAGGTGATCGGCGTAGAGATCATCCACATCATAGTGATAATTTGCCAGCAGCGGAGCGATCTTTTTGTAAAAGGCTTTCTGCTGTTCAGTTGTCATGGAATCGAATTTTGCAAGTTCTTTTCCGATGGCATCCCGGTCTTTCACCAGCGGGAACAGAGTATCCATGCGGAAAACAGGATCTTCGTTCACGTTCATCCAGGAATGGGGAAGATGATCGATACTTTTGCGGTAGTAATCCAAGCTGACGGTCTGAGTGGGAGATAACGCAATATCATTTCTCGCCACCTGATATTTGTTCCAGAGAGCATAGAGCGTCGTCCTCATGATTTCAGCCTGCTGTGCCGCAGTGAAATCCGGCATACGGATATAACCGCATTTCGTCTGGGAATGGACTCTGCCGCCCCAGGTTTCACCGCCGTGAGAGCCACCCCAGCGGATCATGGAAAGACGCCAGAAATTATCTTTTTTACCGGCAAACACAGGGAGATGATCCCAGATGATTACCCAGGGGACAAAGATCCGGACAACTGCACCGTTCTTGATCACGCGTGCATCGACGCGGAGATCATCAAACATTTCGCGGTTGTTGCGGTCCGGTTTCATCCAGGAGAGTTTATAGCGGAAGTTCGGCAAATTGCTGCAGACTCCGAACGGTTGGTAGTTGATGATCATCGGATTATCTGCATCGCCGGGAATGAAGAAACATTCAAAGAAAACATTTTCCAGATTGCTTCCTTTATCCAGAGCGGCATTGTGATCTTTCAGCGCGGCATAACCGAGAATGGTCATCCCGTGAGGATCGCAAGTGACATAAAGTCCGGTAATGAGATGTTTTGCATCCACATCACCACCGGCAGCAACATTACGGATCACATTCGGGTCGCTCCACAGATATGCAGCAGATTCCGCATCATAGGGACGGAATCCGAAGTTCCATTTGCCTGTTTCTCTTGCCGGCAGATTTTCAAAGTCGGCAGGCAGTGTCCGGTATTCGACCTGTGCCACATTTTTAAGGTCGGCGGCAGATTGCGCACTGACTGCGGCAGGGAGAGCCGCAAGAGCAAGAACTGCTGCCAGAATAGAAGTATAAATCTTTTTCGTTTTCATCTTGATCACTTCCCTTCCCGTTCTTTCATCAGATCTTTAAGAGCCATGATACGATACTGTACCTGAGTAAGATAGGCATCCATATCTTTGGTGAATCCATTTACGCGGCTCAACCAGGCAAGCTGACGGGTCGCTTCGCGGCGGACGAGTTCGTCTTTGGAATTCTTCAGAGCTGTTTCCGCCTGAACTTTCATCATGGTGGTATAGCGGACATCGTCGTATGCTTCACGCACGCCCACGATCGCAATACGGTTGATGCAACCGTCTTTTGTGCCGTAAGCAAGACAGAAGGAGCGGTAGTCACCGTCGCCGCCGGGATATTTAGAAAATTCATTGAGGTTGTCTTCCACATATCCGTGCATCATGTGTCCGTCATAACGGCAGCCGATATAGAGTTCGATCCCGAGGGCACGACGCATCAGACCGGGGTTTTCCGGACCGGGGAACGGGAACGCGTAGGTGATGGCTCTGCCGCCGAAGCTGTGCCAGATGTCAGCAAGTTCACGCTTCTGTCCGCAGTCGGAGTTCATATCGTAAATACCCGGAGAGAAGTAAGGAACAGACAAGGTCATACCATGTGCGAACAGTTTGAATTTTGTCTTTTCTCTCAACACGCGGGAGATACGATCCGGATTACGGCTGATCGCACCATACCTGCTGGCTTCAGAAGTCTGACAGCGATAGCAAATATAATCGCGTGCAGGACTGTTCTTTTCGATCATCTGCTGATGACGGAGGAACGGTCTTGCCACCATATCTTCCATCTGCTTTTCCATAGCAGGTGTGCGTTTTTCGTCCGGTCCGCCAAAATTGAACGCATCCCGGAGATTACTGCCTTCAAAAATGATTTCCAGCGGATATCCCTGTTTTGCACATTCGCGGATCCGTTCGGGAGAACTGGCAATGCGGGAAAGATGCATCAAATTGTGATCTTTCGCATTTTTCAGGGTCGAAGGTTTGCCGTCCCAGCTGTTGATGTGACTGAGATAAGTCATGCTGGTATTATCAAATGCTTTCGGCTGCGGCAGCACAAAAGGCAGAACACGGATCGTCACATTGATGGTTCCGGCATCTTTGCCGTCTGCAAGAAGCTGGAGTTTGCCATCGTAAAATCCGGGTGCCGTATCTTTCTGTGTACGGAAAGTCACGATATACTGCTGATTTCTGCCTGCTTCTTTCAGCGTCAACGGCTGCAGTGTCGGAGCATCATAGAAATATTTATCCATCCCGGTATTCTTCAGCCACTGGCGATTATAATTGAATTCGCTCACATCCACATAACGGGGACCGGAGGGATACGCAAAACGGACTTTATTAGTACGGCGGAACTCATCCACTTCCACCAATGTGTCGTCATTCAGGAGCATATCCGGCGTAAGTACGCGCATATAGAGGTCCACATGGTAACTCATCCAGGCACCGCCGGTACGGAACCAGCGTTTCACCAGTTTGATATCCACATCGGAACCTTTGATCACATTCTTGCCGTTCTTCAGATCGCCCATTTTCAGCGTAAACTGTTTTACCGGCTTGAACGGAACCACGATCACAGAAGAAGTTTCAAATTCATCCTGTGCCATAATGAGTTCCATCTTATTGGTGATGGAACCGTTTTCCGGAAGATTGTCCGGCAGATAAAGAGCCTGTGTCGTGGCAGGAGTCACATAGGCAGTAACCACTTTGTCTGCGATCGTGTTCTGACTGTCGGAAATTCCCGCAGCCAGTTTTTCTGCATTGCCGATCGCATTATTCAGCCGTTTCACTGCGGCGACCGTTGTTCTGCCTTTATCGGCTTTATAGGTCTTGGCGCGTTTCGCCAATTCATTTGCCCACGCTTTGAGGTGAATATTTTTCGTTGAAGCTGCGATATCGGCAGCTTTTTTCGCGGACGCATCAAAATCAGCATCCGTTGCTTCGGTAAGGGCAAGTTCTTCGGAATCCAGTGCGGCATCATAGAATTTCAGATCTTTTACGGCACCGCGGAAACCATTCCCGAGTTTCAGATCACCAACAGCCGGGAACGGCATCAGGATCTTATCGTTTTCGATCTGGAATTTTCCATCGATATAGAGTTTATAGCAGCGGGAATTCATGGAATAAGAAAATTCCACATGATACCATTTGCCGTATTCTGCCTTGAAGGTACTCTTCATAACAACAGGCTTGAGCAGTTCAGTCTTTTTCGTAAAGACTTTTACGCTGATATGACCATCTTTATCCAGATAGCAATCAAAAAGACCGAGACTGGCAGAATCGGAATTTGAACCTCCGCCGAGCATCGTTTTGTCAAAACGGATCCAGAAACTGGAAGCCATTTCTTTACAGTTGAAATTTTTCGCCCACGCTTTGAAGGCCGCTTCATCAGCAGCTGCAAAAGATCCTTCGGACGGCGTCAATGTCAACGCGCCATCTTCAATCTTTGCATCCGCTCCAAGTTTGAGAGACAAACCGCTTTTTGCGCTGTCTTTCACGATTCCGCCGGCAGATTTTGAAAAATCAAAATCCAGAGCCGGAACGGGTTCTGCGGCAGATACTGTTGCGGCTGCCGTGTAAAGCAACCCCGCAAGTCCTGACCCTAACAGACCAACGAACGATCGTTTCATTTTGTTGTTTCTCCTGTTGTTGTTGGTTGGGGACCAATATTATCTTTTGTGAATAATGTAACAGTTAAACTATCACTGATAACTTATAGCATGCAAAAAAGATTTTTTCAAGCGGACTGCAATGCTGAAACGAAAAAAAAACGATTTTTTTTATGATTTTATCAAAATTTTGCAGCTGCGATACGGAAAAATCCGGATTTTTCTACCCTTTTTCAATAGCTCTGTCCCCTTTATGGGGAGATAAGCACGCTGAAGGCGTGCAGGATCATAGCCTATGGGCTTGCCCATAGGTTCAAAGGCATATTACACCACATGCACGCTGTAGGCGTGCGGGAGGCATTGTAATTGTCTAACGGTTCCCGCGCTCCTGCAGAGCGCAGGGTGCATAGCACCCGATTCTCGGGCGGCTCTCGCTACGCGTGCCGCCTGCACACAAGCTCTCTTCTCATCGGGAACAAAGCATTTTCAACATTTTATCTTTACCGCACCAGCAGAGGAATTGCAAACACCTGAGAGAACCAATCCACATCCTGTTTGAGTAATTCAAAGCCGCTCATGGCAAGATCGGCTGAAGGTGTAAGCTGTACGCTGTCCGGGTTCAGACAAACTTTAAATTGGGTGACAGACCGGCAGCTTTCCGCCAGACCGCAGGCGATCCGCAGCAGCGCGGAAAGTTTCATAACAAGCGATCGTTCGTTGCTGTCAAGCGCAAGAAATTCCGCATGTTTTGCAGATGGTGTCGCCTTCCTGTGAAAACGGGCAGTAACAGCGATGATATTGCGTTCGGCAGGAGAAATTCCCGGCAATTCCATCGAGTTGATAATATAGCCGGAATGTTTATGATAGCCCTGATTGTTGATGAATAATCCCGTTTTATGCAGCAATGCGGCGATCCGCAGCAACAACGCTGCACGAGCCTGACATCCATGCAGACTTTTCAGCTGTATGAAAAGTTTATCTGCAAACAAAGCCACCCGTTTGATATATGTACTGTCGGAACGGTACTTTAACGCAGTTTGCAATACGAATTCTTCGATCTGACGGGTAAAACCATCTTCCTGATGCTGCAATTCACGGATAAAATCGTGCAGCAATGCCTCTTTCATCGTGATCGTCGGAGCCAGAAGCGTTTTCGCTCCCGTGATATGAAAAAGATTTTCAAGAATAATGGAACAGGGAATTACAGCCTCTCCGGAATCATAAGGAATATCATATTGATCCAGCAGATTTTCCAAACTCAATTTCTGAGTTTCCGCAATTCTCTGTTCAAAATCCTCACGGGAAATTTTCCGGAGCTGCTCCCTGCCCTGTCCGTTGTTCTGCCTGAACAGACACAGCAATGTCCGTACACTGGATCCCATGGCAATGATACAGGACGATTTGATATCGGGCGCGATCTGGCGCAATTCATTGAACGCCTTGTTGATGATCGGCATCAGACATTCCCGGATCGTCCGCGCAGAAACCGTGCCGCGGATCTGATCCAGCATGCGCAATGTACCCAACTTGATCGTTTCCGTATGAGTCAATGTTCCTTTTTTATAGCAGCTGATCTGACATGCACCCGTGCCGATATCCACAATGATCGCTGATTTTTTGTAAAATCCGAAATTTTGCGGCAGTTCATTCATCACGGTCAGGTAATCCAGCCGGGCTTCATCGCCGCCTTCAAAAATCTTCAGCTCGATCCCCGTAGCATGCCGGATCCGCTCCAGCAGCACTTCTGCATTCTGCGCTTCCCGCACAGCACTGGTCGCGATGGCACGATAATTTTTGACTCCATATTCATTCAATTTTTCACGGAAATTCCGGAAGATCCCGCACAGCATCAGGATCGAAGCATTGGAAATCACCCCCAAACGGAATACATCCGCCCCCAGCGGAACCGATACACTCAATTCTTCCAGCACTTCCTCTTTTTTATTGCGCGGATCATATTCTGCGATCAACATTCTGCAGGAGTGCGCTCCGAGGTCGATCGTAGCAAGCAATGATTTTTTCCTTGAAAGAGAATTCGGCATAATGTCCTTCCCCGCAATATCAGACTTTTCCCTTCAGACGCGCAAGCACCGTAGCCCCCAATGCCACAGCCGGATCCCCCAACTGCGTAAAGCGGATCATAATTTTGGCTGGATCGATCCCGAACAGATGGTCATCAAAACTGCGTTTGAATACCGGATACATTTCTTCCCCCAATGCAGAGATCACGCCGCCGCCGAGAATGATACAATCCGGTGCGATCATCGCCGATGCAGAAGCCGCAGCCACGCCCAGCATATAAGATCCTTTATTGATCACAGAACATACCGGCGGATCCCCTGCCCGATAAGCCTTTGCCAGCTGACGGCTCTTTATATTTTTGCTGTGTTCATTAAATTTTTCCGGCGGAAGACAGGTGTGCATCCCCCGTTTGAACACAGCTTTTTTCAATGCTTTCACAAATGCCACTTTGCTGCAATAGGCTTCCGCGCAGCCGCGTCTGCCGCAGCCGCAACGGCGTCCGCCCTGCTTTACGATCGCGTGTCCGAATTCTCCGGCAAGCCCGGAATTGCCGCAATGAAGCCTGCCATTGATGATGATCCCGCCGCCAAGCCCCGTCCCGACATAATAACCGATCACCGTGTTGAAGCCTCTTGCCGCTCCGCAATGATATTCCGCCAGGATCCCCAGATTTCCGTCATTCCCAAGATATACTTCCCGTCCGGTCAATTCCCGGAATATATCTTTCATGGAAAAATTTTTCCAGCCGAGATTGGTGGCATGAAGACAATCTCCGGTAACAGGATCCACCGGTGCCGGTACCGCAACGCCGATCCCGTCCAGTTCTTCAAATGTTGTTTCCAATGGCGCAAGAGCAGTTTTTCCAAGTTCCACGATCGCCGCAGCGATCTCATCCGGCGATGCTCCGGCGGGCGTGTTGATCTTTGCATCAGAAAGAATATTATGCTGCCGGTCAGTCACAACAGCATAGATCTTTGTACCGCCGAGATCGATCCCCAGTGCAAGTCCTCTTTCTGCCATATCTTTTCTGCTCCTTCCAATATTTTTCCGTCACTCAATGAGAAAAGATACATCAGCGCAACTCATTTTTCAAGCGCAAAAAGATAAAATCCGCAATTTTTCTCATCCGGCATATCTGTATCAGGAGCGATCATATCAATATTTTTGCAAATCTATAAATTTCCTTGCATTTTTGTAAAAAATCAATCAAAAAACATCTGCAAAAAATAAAGTTTTGCGATTATATTACTCCGGAAACACCATTTAAAACTACACGAAAGGAACAGCAAAAATGGCAGAAGCAAAGAAAAATATTTTCGGCGGAAGCACGGATTATCATGCCGACGGCACCCGCAACATTTTCAACACAGATAAACGGATCAAACTCGGGATCTGGGGATTGGGGCGCGGCGGCTCATTCGTTGCCTGCGCAAAAGATCTGAACATTGATGTGGTGGCTGGATGTGACTTCAGTCCCTACATCAGAGAAAAATTCGCAAAGGCTCATCCGGAAGTTGCCATCACAGACAATGAAGATGAATTCCTGAAGATGGATATCGATGCCGTCCTCGTCGCCACCTGGTTTCCCTACCATGCAGACCACTGTATCAAAGCTCTGAACGCCGGTAAACATGTAATGTGCGAAGTCACTTCCTTTATGAAACCTTCCGACGGCGTCCGGCTGGTGGAAGCAGTGGAAAAAAGCGGAAAAGTTTATAATCTCCTCGAAAATTACCCGTTCGCCAAACAGAATATGTACGCACGCAAACTGTGGCAGGATGGTCTGTTCGGAGATTTCGTTTATGCGGAATACGACTATAACCACGACTGCCGCACGCTCCAATACACCTATGTTGACTGCGCGCCGCTGGAAAACGGATGGGAATTGCACAACTGGCGATCCTGGCTGAACGGGCATTATTACAACACCCATTCCCTCGGACCCGTGATGCAGATCACCGGATTGCGTCCTGTGGAAGTTTCTGCAATGCCCTGCACGGTATCTCAACCCGGCGCACTCCTGCCCGGAGGTCCCAGCGTATCTATGATCAGAATGAGCAATGGCGGGATCATGCGGAACCTGATGGGAAATATGAGCCACGACACCCACACCCGCAAGATCTGGGGAACAAAAGCTGCTTTCGATTTCAGTGAATGGTATTCTTTCATCTACCTCGGGGCAAATGGCCGCTGCAGCGGTTATGAAGTCAAACCGGAATGGCCCGAACTGGGAGATATTGCCGAAAAAACGGGGCATGGCGGCGGCGACTTCTGGGAGCTGTATTACTTTGCACGGCAGATCCTTACCGGCGAAAAAGCTCCGTGGGACATCTATTCTTCCTGCGATGTCTGCCTTGCGGGGATCATGTCAGTACGCAGTCAGCAGCAGGGCGGCATCCCTGTTGAGGTGCCGGACTTCCGTGATCCGGCGGTCCGCGAAAAATACCGCCATGACGATTTTATCCAGGATCATTTCGATCCGGCAACCTACCTTTTCCCGGAAGGTCACGATAAAGCGATCACCGGTAAATTCTCCGAAACTATCTCCCACCTGATACAGGCATGGCAGAATGTTGGCACCACAGTGGTCCGCCGCGCTTATGACGGCATGAAGATCTATCCGATTTTGGCTGAAAATATTGGCAGAATGGCAGTGATCAACGATGTGAAAGAACTGATCACCACCATAGATTCTCTTGCGGAAACGTACCGGACAGCCCGTGAGATCATTGATGCCTATCCTGATTCCCATGGAGCGCGAGTCCTCCGCAGTCTGCTGGAACTCGGCGAGGAGGAAAAGATCCTGGATCCGGAAAAGACCAAAGCGGAATTGACCGACTGGCTGATCCATTTCCAGTAAATCCAAAGTTTAACGAGTCAAAAGGGCATCAGCCGTCTGGCGATGCCCTTTTGCAAATAAAAGTTGTGCGCAAAGCGCACTCTCATTGGGCTTTTCAGCTTCGCTTCGCTCGCTTAAAGCCTGTAAAAGTCTCAAGTATAAAGTTCAAAGTTTTTAGTTTAAAGAGTCAAAAGGGCATCAGCCGGGAGGCGATGCCCTTTTGCGAATAAAAGTTGTGCGCAAAGCGCACTCTCATT
The DNA here is from genome assembly GCA_045594005.1 of Victivallales bacterium. GTDB lineage: Bacteria > Verrucomicrobiota > Lentisphaeria > Victivallales > UBA1829 > SIG77. Next base: position 2 of record JAZNXT010000136.1, on the reverse strand, counting down.
GG
>JAZNXT010000135.1:0-39167 GCA_045594005.1 Victivallales bacterium | reverse complement strand
GTGCATGTGGTGTAATATGTCTTTGAACCTATGGGCAAGCCCATAGGCTATGATCCTGCACGCCTTCAGCGTGCTTATCACCCCATAAGGGGAACAAAGCATTAGTCAAAACTCTGAAATGCCTTCAGCAGTTTCTTTTTTGTTTCCGGCTTGAACCGCATATAGTCCATCATCACAAAAGAACCGTGACGGATCGCGGGGATCTTGAGGGCGGCAATAAACAAAAATCCGTTTTTATCCACATAAGCGAGACGGTCCCGCATTTTTTTGCGTTTGGTATTGTATTTGACAAAGACCACATCCTGACCATCCAGTTTCAACCCGAATCCGTTTTCCGCTTTGACACTTTCAAAGACAAAGGGACGGGGATCCAATGTGGCTCCGGTGTGGCGCATCATGTGATTTGCCAATTCTTCGCAGGTGCGGGAATTATTGTCAACGGAGAGACAACCGGAGAAGATCAGCATGGCAGCAAAGACTGCGGCAGAGAGAGCAAATTTTTTCATAAATTCGTGTTTTTTCATGTATTCGACCTTTCAAAAATCCTGTTTTTTTGCTGTTTTTTTGTAATTTACAGCATTTTTTCCCATTTTTCAAGTTGAAAGATGATTTTTTGCAGTTATCTTATGACACGGTAAGAAATAAAACAAAGAAAACTTATGAACGAACCGCTTTACAATATTGTGCTTTTTCAGCCGGAGATCCCGCAGAACACGGGGAATATCGGCAGGATCGCAGTCAATGCGCTTTCACGGCTGCACCTGATCGAACCGGTGGGATTCTCTTTCGATGATAAACACCTGAAACGCGCCGGGATGGATTACTGGAAACATGTGGACTGCGTCATGCACAAAAGCTGGGAGGATTTTCTGCGCGCCAAAGGAGATGCCCCCATTTACTTTTTCTCCACAAAAGGAAATGTGACCTATTGGGACTGCCCTTTTGAACCGGGCGCGTACCTTGTTTTCGGCAGAGAAAGCAGCGGACTGCCCGCAGAGATCCACGAACAGTTTGCAGATCATTTCTACACGATCCCCATGCCCGGCAATTTCAGCCGCAGCCTCAATCTTGCCAACTCTGTGGGGATCGCAGTTTATGAAGGCTTGCGGAAACATCCGGAGGGCTGGACGCGATGAACAAGCCTCTCTTCACCACCAGCATGATCGCGGCAGATTCCCATCAGGGATTGGTGCGGCAGGAAAATCAGGATTCTTTTGCGTACAGCATCAGTGATGACGGCAGTATGGCATTTCTGCTGGTGGCAGACGGGATCGGCGGTAATGAACGGGGGGATCTGGCAAGCAGATTCGTCTGTGAATTGATGCTCCGGGATTTCCGGCGTTTTCAGCAGGAAGGAACGCGGGATATTGAATCGATCAAAGAATTTCTCCGTTCCACGATCATTCTCACCAACAGTGCGTTGCGGAACACCAATCAGAGTTACAATATCGCACATCCCATGGGTTCGACGGTGGTCTCTGCGATCCTGATCGATGGCTATATCATCACAGCACACGCGGGTGACAGCCGGATCTACTGTTTGAAAGACGGCGAATTGAAGCGATACACGGAAGACCACAGTTTCATCAATGAAATGATCAAACGCGGCAAACTCACACAGGAGGAAGCCGAACGCCACCCTTACGCTCATGTGATCATTCAATCCATGGGGGTGATGGATATGGTCACACCGGATGTGAATGTGTATGAACGCACGGAACAGGACAGGTTCCTCGTCTGCACCGACGGCGTGATGCTCCATGTGAAGGACAATACGATCCGGGATGTGCTGACAAAGGCGGAAGATGCACGGGATGCCGTCCGTGAGCTGATCTCACTGGCTCTGCGCGGCGGCGGCGGTGACAATGTGACTGCCATGTGTTTTATGCAGAAATAATACAGAATTGATTTTTCCCTTGACGCTCGCGCCCCGTAAAAAAAACGGGTGATCTTCTATGGGACTGAAATTCAATCAAAAACAGAAACGCGGCTGGGCGATCCTTTCCTCTCTGCAAAAAACACGGATCCTTTTCGATGGCGGATCCCGCTCCGGAAAAACGGCACTGATCTCGGAATATCTTGTCCGGCGTGCATTGCAATATCCCCGATCCCGTCAGCTTGCCGCACGGAAATGCCGAACTCACGCAAAAACATCGCTGTGGTGCGACACCTTGAAAAATTATCTGACAAAATTCGTGCCGGGAGAACTTTACCGTTTCAATGAAAGCGAACTCTCCATCCGTTTTGTCAATGGCTCGGAGATCATTGTGGCGGGGCTTGACGATGCGGAACGGAGCGAAAAAGTGCTGGGTAATGAATTCATCACGGTATTTCTCAATGAGGCAACACAGTTTTCATGGGAAACCGTCCAGATGGCGGCAACGCGTCTGGCTCAAAAGGCATACGATAAAAGCGGAAAAAGTGCCACACCGAAATTGATTTTGGACTGCAATCCCCGGGGACCGCGCCACTGGCTCCACGCGGTGGGCGTGCGGCATGTCGATCCGGAAAGCGGAAAGCCCCTGAACGATGTTTCTCACTGGGCGCGTCTGCCCTGGTCGGCATTGGACAATCAGGCAAATCTTCCCCCGGAATATCTTGCCGGACTTGCCGCATTGCCGGAAGTCATGCGGAAACGGATGCTTGACGGGATCTGGTGCGACAATACTGGCGCGGTGTACGATGAATTCGATGAAGCAAAACATGTGGTTGCTCCCTTCCCCATTCCGGATGACTGGAAAAAACTGCGAGCCATCGACTTCGGCTACACCAATCCATTTGTCTGTCTGTGGGGAGCCATCGATCCTGACGGCAGACTTTACATCTATCGTGAATGGTACAAAGCACAGACGCGAACAGCTGAACACGCACAGAAGATCCTGCAGCTTTCCGGAGAAGAACGCTATTTCCGCACCGTGGCAGACCACGATGCCGCAGACCGGGCGGAACTGGAAACAATGGGGATCCGCACGGATGCCGCCGAAAAAAATGTGATCCGGGGCATACAGAAAGTCAAATGCCGTCTGGTGGATGCCGGTGACGGTTTACCGCGTATCTTCTTTTTTGATACATTGAAAAATATTCTTTCGGAGATCTACGATTACCGGTGGGAAACATCCTCCTCCGGGAATCTCAATGCAAAAGAGGAACCGCTGAAGCTGAACGATCATGCCATGGACGCCTTGCGCTACATGGTGATGGCTCTTGACGGAAAAATGGGGAAAGAACAACTGAAAATGGCTGCTCCCGGCAGAAAAAAATCGAATTTTCACTGGTAAAAGATTTGCATTGACCGCATCCGGCTCTATATTTATATAATGAGGCAAATTCACCTCATGATTATAGAAAGGATCTTTTCAATGAAACAGGATGTGTGGAAATATAAACACGGAATCGGGATCGGCGGCTGGCTGACCAATTACAAACGCTTCAATGTTATGGCGGATGAATGGAAAATGCGTTTTTCTCCCGGCGATTACGAACATTTTGAAAGCTACATCACCGAACGGGATATAAAATATATCGCTTCACTGGGATTGGATCATGTCCGCGTGGGATTCGATCAGATCGTGCTGGAGGAATCCCCCTGTGTTTACCGGGAACGCACCTTCAGACTGTTGGATGACTTCATTGTCTGGTGCAAAAAATATGATCTCGGCTGCGTATTGAATCTCCATAAAGCCGTGGGAAATTATTGCGATGTACCTTCCCCCGTGGCTCTGCTGGACGACGAGGAGCTGCAAAAACGCTTTATTGCATTCTGGGTGGAATGTGAACGCCGCTGGCATGACGAAAAAGATGTGGTCTTTGAACTGTTGAACGAAGTATTGAATGTCCCGCCGGAAAAATGGAACGATCTTGCAGACCGGACGATCCGTGCCATCCGCGAAAAAAATCCCACCCGCCGCATTGTCATCGGCAGTACCTGCTGGAACTCTCCCGGCACCTTGAAGCACCTGACGGTTTATGATGACCCGTATATCATTTACACTTATCATTTTTATGCGCCTCATGAATTCACCCATCAGCAGGGTGTTCTTTCCGCCCCCATGCTGAACTGGAATTCCAAGATGGCATATCCGGATACCATTGCGCGGTACCGTGCCTGTCATGCCTATCTTTACAACAATCAGAATGCTTATCCCGCCTATGAAAATATGGATTTTGATGCGCTCGCGGATATGATGAGCGGAGCATTTCAGTTCCGCAAGGATCATCCGGATAAAGTTTTGTGGCTGGGTGAATTCGGTACGATCCGCCACTGCAAACTGGAATACCGGGAAAACTGGATGCACGATGTGATCCTGCTGGCGAAACAGCACGGGATCTCCACTTGCAGCTGGAATTATTTGAGTACGCCGAACGACGGCAATAAATTCAGTCTGGTGGATGATGATACCCGCAAGATCCTGTCGCCGAAACTGGCGGCATACATCACGGGTAAAGTACGCAAAAAACGCAAATGAGGTATAATAAAACGATCGGTTCAGCAAATTTTTTCGCGGATGAAGGAAAATTTTTCCGGCTTTGTTGTCTGTATGCAGCAGAGGACAAAATTCCGCAAAAAGATCAACAACTATCGAAAGGGCAGAAAACATGGAATTTTTGAAAAAGGTCTGGGATATCATTGCAGTGGATAATCTCCCCCGCCTGCTGATCGCGCTTGTGATCCTGATCATCGGCTGGATCCTGGCATTGGTGGTGAAGCGCATGATCGCAAAAGTCTTACGGGCGGCGGGGATCAGCAACAAATTACGGATCTGCGTAGCCGAACAGGATGCAGGGAAAACGGTTTTTGCAGAAAAAGTGATCGCACAGGTGGCGTTCTGGTGTATTTTTCTTCTGACGGTCCTCATGTGTTTTTCGGTGCTGAAACTGGATAATGCGCTGATGCCGATCCGCAGTTTCCTGAACAAGATCTGGGGATATCTGCCGAATCTTATTGCAGGTGCGCTGCTGACTTTCGCAGCATGGCTCGCGGCGTCCGGCGTAAAATATCTGACACAGCTTCTGACCATGCGTTTGAATCTGGATGAACGGATCGAAAAACACTGCGATACAGCGGGACGCAATTGCGAACTTTCCGGCACGATCGCGAATGTGGCGGGGCTCCTCACCTGGATCTTTTTTCTGCCTGCGATCCTGCGTGCGCTGAAGATCAGCGGGATCACCGCGCCGCTGGTGAATATGCTTTCAAAAATCATGGAATATCTGCCGAACCTCATTGCGGCAACAGTGATCGTGGTCGCGGGTCTGATCGTGGCGGCGATCCTGCGTAACCTTACCGTAAAATTGCTTTCCGGAATGTTTCTGAAAGATTCTGCCATGCCGGAAAGCTGGCAGGCACACACTGTCCGTACCGCCGGGATCGTGGTATATGCGCTGGTGGCTCTGCCGGTGATCGCTGCGGCACTGGGGGCATTGCACATTGAAGTGCTGGCTGCCAGTACCGGGAATCTGGTCACACGGCTGCTGACGGCTGCCGGAAATATTTTCGGTGCGCTGCTGATCCTGATCGTGGCTTATCTGGCTGGCGTTTTTGCCGCCGGGATCGTCCGCGAACTGCTTTCCGGTCTGGGATTCAACCGGATCTTTCACGCGCTGGGATTCTGCAAAGAAGAAAAGGAAACTCAAGCTCCTTCCATCTTCGCGGGCAGACTGGTGGTGGCGGCGGCGGTTCTCGCCGGATTCATTGCCGCATTTGAATTACTGGGATTCACGGCTCTTGCTGAATTGATCCGCACATTTCTGCCTTTCGCCGGAAAGATCCTGCTGGCGGCAGCGGTGTTCTTCCTCGGGATCTGGCTGGCAAATTTCACCGTGGATGCCGTCAAAACACGCAATGGTGAAACAAAATTCCTGCAAGTCGTGATCCGTTATGCAATCCTGTTTTTTGCCGGGGCTGTGGCTCTCCACAGTACGGGGATCGGGTCGCCGATCGTGCTGATGGCATTCACACTGATCCTCGGTGCCGCAGCAGTGGCAGCCGCGATCGCATTCGGTCTCGGCGGAAAAGAAATCGCTGCTGAAAAATTGAAAGAATGGAACAATAAGAAAAGTTAAAAGGGTGCAAAACACCCCCTCACCGGGCGGCTCCCGCTACGCGTGCCGCCTGTAAAGTCTAAAGTCCAAAGTCCAAAGCTGAAGACTGAAGACTGAAGACTGAAGACTCTAAAAAAAGAAAGCCCCCATCCAATGAAAATGCTCCGTACATCCCGTTTGTTCTCTGTTTTGCTGATCCTTTTTCTGGCGTTCGCGCTGGAGGCTAAAGATCCATTCGGATTCAAAATCATCAAACTGAACAACGGGATGACGGCATATCTGGCGAAAAATGACCGCAAGCCGCGGATCCAGACCTATATCGCAGTCCGAGCCGGTTCGGTGCAGGATCCGCTTTACGCCACAGGGCTGGCACATTATCTGGAACACATGCTGTTCAAAGGCGGACCGAAGATCGGTTCTCTGGATTGGGCAAAAGAAAAACCGCTGCTGGATAAAATCGAAAAACTGTACGATTCCTACGGCAAGGAAACCGATCCGGAGAAACGCAAAGCGATCTATGCACAGATCGATCAACTTTCCGCCACAGCCAGCACATACGCCAATGATGAATACTGGACACTTGTCCGCAACATGGGGGCAAGCGGAACCAACGCGTTCACCTCCAACGACATCACGGCATACGTCAGTGAGATCCCCGCCAATATGCTGGAACGGTTCCTCACACTGGAATTTGAACGGTTCAATGCCATTGCGCTCCGCCGTTTTCACACGGAACTGGAAGCCGTATATGAAGAATTCAACCGGGGACAGAACAACGATTTCCGCTATGCCTACGAAAGCACCATGAAGGCTCTTTATCCCACGCACCCGCTGGGCAGATCTGTGATCGGTTTGCCGGAACATCTGAAAAATCCCTCTATGAGTGCCATCAATTTCTTTTTCGACCGCTACTACTGCGGCAGCAATATGGCTGTGATTCTTTCCGGCGATATCGATTTTGAAAACGCGGAAGCATTGTTGAACAAAACGCTCGGTAAATTGCCCCGCCGGAAAATGCAGGTGATGTCCGCTCCCCCTCCGGCATACGATCCCATGCTCACGGAAAACAAGATCATCAATATCACCGGACCGCAGCAGGAAAATGTGATCGTGGCATACCGTCTTCCACGGAACAGAGATACAGAATATCTGGTGGATATGATGGATTCCGTACTGCAGAACGGCAAATGCGGTCTGCTGGATGTGAATATCAGCCAGAAACAGAAAATGCAATCCATTCAATGCGGGATGCTCTCCAATGAAAAGGAATTTGTGCTGATGTTCATCGGCGCACCTCTGCCCGGTCAGAAACCGGAAGAAGTGCAGAAATTGATCCTGCATGAAGTACAGAACCTTAAAGACGGGAAATTCGATCCTGCGCTGCTGACCGCCGCAGTCAATAACGCCCGGTTGGATCTGATGACGGCTGCCGAAGATCATCAGCGGACCGCACGGATCGCCCTGAATCTTTTTGATTTGAACCGCACCATGGATGATCTGCTTGCCGATCTGGATAAAGGAGAAAAAGCGACCGTGGCACAGGTGGCGGATTTTGCGAAAGCGCATCTGAAATATTCTGTGACCGTCTTCAAACGCCCGGGCAAAGCGGAAAATCGCGTACAGGCAGTCAAGCCGCCCATCACCCCGGTGATGATCCCCGCAGAAGCGTCTCCCTTCTCCAAAGAACTGCAAAAGATCCCCGCCGGTGCGCCTTCCCCCATTCAGCAGGTGGATTACAGCGAACTGAAACAGATTGAAAGCAACAGTTATGTTATTGAAAACAAACAGAATGAGCGTTTCACATACGCGATCGTTTTTCCCTTCGGATCCTATCACAGCAAGATGTGGGAGCTGGCGTTGAGTTATGCCGATTATCTCGGCACGGAAAAACGCTCTGCCGAAGAATTCAACCGCGAACTGTATAATCTGGCTCTGGATATCAGTTTCAACTGCGGGACACACTCATCGTCTGTCACTTTGTCCGGATTGGAACGGAACAAAAAAGCAGGGCTGGAACTGCTGGCGGAATTCCTGTTCTCCGCAAAAAGTGATGCCGCAACTTATCAGAAACTTGTCGCACGGATCCTTCAGGGACGCGCGAACGCAAAAAAGAATCCACAGAATGTTCTTTCCGCCGCCACCTCTTATGCTGTTTACGGCGGAGCCGATAATCCTGCGCTACATGATCTGACGGCAGCGGAATTGAAAGCGGTCGATCCCGCAGCATTGACTGCGATGCTCCGTGATTTTGCGTGGTTTGAGAAAAAGGATTTTGTGTCTTACGGCAGAAAAGATGCAAAACCGGCACTTGAATTCATTTCCACGGAATACGGAAAAAAGATGCAGGCAGTTTCCGGTCCGGTCAAAACTGGAAAAGAGTCCCTGCCGGTGAAAAATTTTCAGATCAAACCGGCACAGAACGATACCGTGTATTTCGTCAAAGACGAAAATTCCAGTCAGGTGCTGATCCATCTTGTGCGGCCCGATGAGATCGCCATTCCCGGAAAAACCGCCCTTGCCCGGATCATCAGCCGCTATGCCGGTCAACTTGCCTTCTCCGAACTGCGGGAAAAACAATCATTGGGATATGTGGCACAGGCGTACTATGCTGTTCCGGGGATCGTGCCGGATAATTATTCCATGTTTGCGGTCATTCTCGGCACCCAGCCGGATAAACTGGAAACAGCATTGAAATCCGTCAAAACATTTGCCGATCACCTTCCCGAAGATCGCGGACTTTTTGCCGCATCCAAAGCCAATATCTTGAGTCAGCTGCAGTCCGCACGGCTCCTGCCGGAAGGACTCTACGGTCATAAAAAATATCAGGAACGCATGAAACGCCCTCTGGATCAGACACAGCAGGATTTCAATATCATCCGCGATATGGATGCGGAACAGTTCTTCCGCGAACTCAAAGAACATTCCACACGCGGGAAAAACATCTGGATCATCGTCGGCAACACCACCGCAGAAAAACTCAAAGCCTACGGCAATGTCATCGAACTGAAAAAAGATGACCTTTTCGTAAAATAAGAGGCGGAAGGTATTTTTTTGCAGGGAAGAATTGTTTGAAAAGGGTGCATAGCACCCGCATCTTGGGCGGCTCTCGCTAACGCGTGCCGCCTGTTGATAGCCTATGGGCTTGCCCATAGGTTCAAAGGCATATCCGGCAGACACTGCTCCGGCTTGTTCAAATGATGCGGAAAACTCTCCGTATCACTTCCGGGCTTGTTTTGCCATGTAATAGATCCCGAAAGCCTGATAAAGGAAAGGGACGATCCAAATAAGATATTGGGGATAGAGGGACGGTTCTTTTTTCAGGGAATCTGCGCACAGCACATTGGCGAAATAGATCCCTGCCAGCAGAACACTCAAAAACAGCCCCACACTGGTTTCGCGGCGGCTGGTCCGGATCGCCATTGGCAATCCCAGCAGCAGAAATGCCACAGGAGCCAGAGCGAGGCACACGCGCGTACTCAATTCCACTTCCAGTTTTGTGGTATCCTGTCCTTCCCGTTTCAGCACCACGGACCGGGCAAGGAGTTCTTTCACGGTGAGATATTTTTCGCGTTGTGCGATACGGCTGGTCTTCATACGGTGTCCGTAATCGAATTCCACCTGAAACGCCTCGGCATCGCCGCTGAATTTTCCGGAAAAGCTGTCAAGAAAATCCACTGCTTGTGCGCTTGCGGGATTTTTCTCATTGCTTCCGGTGCTGTCGGTCCGTGCGATCACCTGTGCATGATACAGGGTCACGGTCATGATCCGTTTTTCTTCATCCACATCCAGTCTGCCGCGGGGTGCGTATGCGTCGGCAAGGATCCCTTTTTCGTTTGCCTGACAGAACCGGACATCGAAAATATTATTTTCGGCATCTCTGCTGGAAAAACAGAGGGTTGCGCCGCTGGCACTGGGTTGGAGCTGATCCAGCTGCACCGGCACGCCCGGAGTGAACAATGTCAGGGGATGTTCTTCGGCGACTTCTCCGAAAAGGTCGCGTGCTTTTTCCTCTGCCCGGGGTCCGGTTTCAAACTGAAGCTGAAGACAGATGGCGGTAAAAATGATCGTGGTCACGATCAGGGGTGCGACGATCTGGAGGATGGAGATCCCGCACGCACGCATGGCAGTGATCTCGCTGTCCGCCGACATTCTTCCGAACACCAGCATAATGGACACCAGCGAAGCCCACGGCACCGTAAAACACAATGCGTGCGGCACAAAATACAGCAAAGCCATCATTGCCACAGAAACCGGCAATCCCTGTGCCAGCAGATCAAAAACTTTCATCAACTGCGCGCCGACCATACCGAAAGTCAGGACCCCGATCGCCATTCCGAAGGTGGCAAGATAACTTTTCAGCACATACCAATTCAAAATTCTCATAAGCGGTTTACCCCGTCAAAAAAAATCCGGATCAAAAAAATCATATTCATAGTAACATAGCACGCTTTTCGCCGTTTGAAAAGTGCAGATACGGAAAAATGTCGTATTTTCGTAAAAAAAGAGACTTACTTCTGCCCGAGGGCTTTTGCGGCAGTGCTGAAGTGCATCTTTGCCACGGTGGACAGCAAGGCGCGTCCGCCCTGTTCTGCCAGACTCCGTGCGACTTTATCCACCTGCGGACCTGCTCCCTTCGGCAATTCCATACCGACCTCTTTTCCCAACAGCGACATACGCCGCACAAATTCCGCTCTTGCCAGAATGGATGCCGCCGCCACGGCAATATCGCTTTCCGCCTTCGTCTGCTGACGCAATTCGATTTTCCTGCCCTGTTCCATAAGCGCGTTTCTGATCAGGCGTTCATCCCCGAATTTATCCGCGAGCGCAGAAGTACATGCCGGCACTTTCTCCAAAAGATTTTCCAGCGTCCGTGCGTGTCCCCAGGCAAGCAGCCGGTTCAGATTCCGGATATTATCATAAAAACGGTTGTACGCTTCCGGACCGATCGCCACCACTGCCGCCTGACCATTCACCGCAGGCAGGATCTGTTGTGCGATCTGCGCGACCTTTGCGTCACTTTTGATCGCTTTGGAATCCCGGACCCCTAAAGAAGCAAGTTTTTCAGCTGCGGCACGGTCTTCCACAAAAACACAGGCGATCACCAGCGGACCGAAGAAATCCCCCTTTCCGCTTTCATCGATCCCCGCATGAGGAAAAAATTCCGTTTCCGCGATCATTCCGGCAAAAGCATCTCCCTTCAGGATCTGCGGTTCCAGCAGAAAATCCACGAATTCACCGGTCCCTTTTCCCTGCACCACCAGTTTTCCGGAGGAATAGGCAGCGATACTGGCTTCGTGATATTCCGTTTTGAATTCGCAGTATGGTGCGGCTTTCAGTTCGCAGGAGGCAGCGCACAGGATCTCTTTCAGCAGTGCGATCTGCTCCTTTGTCAAGGTGCATACATAACAATGATTTTTCGGTATATTTGCCATATTTATCCGTGTTTGAGATTAAAAAAACAATATTTTTCAGCCGATTGCCGTTTTTTCCTCTTGACATTCCGCCGTTATGAATATAATTTACCATGAAAATATAAAAATACAACATCAGAATCAGAAAAAACAACAAGGACAAGATCATGATGCGACATCAGCTCCGGAAGACCATCGGCGCAGTTGTACTTTCCGCAACTGCATTGTTGCCACTTTTCCTTCAGGCGGAAGACTCTGCTGCAAGCACGGAAAAAGTCGGAAAAATTCTCTCCTTTTCTAAAGAATCCACACACAAAACAAGTTTGGATAAAATCGAAAAAATCAAAGAATTGCTCGAAATTTATGTGCAGAGACAGGAAGATTTGAGCAGCAGACACGTGATCATCCGCCTGGAACGGGAGATCGCGCGGGAAATCCCCCCGCTGACACCCTACAAAAAACTTGTCCGGATCTCCGAACAGACTTTGGAGAAAGATGCGGAAGATGAAATCAAAAAACTTTACGAAGAAAAAGAATATTTCGCCCGTATCACAAAAGCAGCCACCCGGGAAGCTGAAAAACGCTATCCCCTTTACAAAGTGGGCGAAAAAATCAAGATCCACTACAAGCAGGGACATCATAATTACGAAGTCAGCGGCGTTTTTTATGAAAGCAATACCCGCTATGTTCAGATCGGAGACCGCCAGGTGCCGGTCAACCGCCTCTCACCCGAAATGAAACTGCGTTTCAATCCGGTGGCAAATGCCGAAGCCCGCAAGGAATATATCCAGCACAAACTGCGTATCCTTTCTGCAAAACAGCTGGATGATACCCAGAAAATGTTTGATAAAAAACTTCTTGAGATCGATGCTCTGAACGAAAAGAACGGCTATATCTTCAACACTTCCACACAGAGCTGGATGACCGCAAAAGAATATCTTGCCTCCCTGCTCGGACCTGCCCTGCAGAAACAGCAGGAAGTCAAAAAGGCATTGGAAGAAAAGGCAAAACAGCGTGCCATCGCCGATCAGAAAAAAGGCACTTACAGCGATGAAGAATATAATGCTGTCCGCGAAAAATTGATCGCCGCACAGAAAAAAGTCATGAAAACCAGCTCCGGCATCGATGGCGATCCCGGTTATGAAGGCATCGGCTGGGATACGGCATACAGCGATATCCGCGTAATCCTCTCCCGCGCACAGGGCTTGACACGCAATACCTTCATCACCCCCAAAACGGAAGAAGAAAAGAAAATGGTGGATATGGACGGCGAGATCCTGAAGTATGCCGAAGGACTGCCCTCCACGGTCTATTTCTACTTTATGACTGATAAAAATCAGGTCGCCTGCCTTTATAAAGTCGATTTCATCTACGGCAGCATCTCCGCAGAAACGCTGAACGAGATCCTGACCGATTTTGCAGAACGCTTCGGCAAATCCGCAGAAGGTGAAAAAGAAAGCGAAAAAGATCTGGTGAACAAGGTCGTTCAGACAAAAAATACAAATCAGCAGCAGTTCCACTGGACCGGAAAAACGACAAAAGCCGTTCTGAACTTTACCTATGATCCCCAGGAAAACACATTCAAAGATGTGCATTTCATCAAGGAAAAGGTCAACGCGCAATAAACCGGAAATGTTCTGAAAAAGAACCTCTCTGCAAAGGGCTGTTGCAAAACCTCAAAAACGGTAAGCAGCAGCCCGTTTTTTTGTTTGAGCAAAAATAAAAAAAAACGATGCGGTCATTCGGCAGGGACACGCCGCGCCACCCGTGACATAACCGGCTGAAGACTGAAGACTGAAGACTGAAAACTGAAAACTGAAGACTCTTTTAACGGATATTGCCGAGATACACGCGGCTGAAGTATCGCTCCACTGCTTTTGCGCGGATATCGTACAACATTTCCGGAGGTGTACGCGGACTTTCCCGGTAGATATGTGCGGGGAAATAGGCGGAGAAGTGGATCGGGGTATCCGTTCCGAGTTCTGCCGCGATCCAATCCAGCAACGCATCGATCATTGCCGGATCGCTGTTTTTTCCGGGAATGACCAGATTGGTGATCTCCAGATGTTTGCCGAGGCTGTGGAAGTATTTGCAATTTTCCAGAACCGGAGCAAGAGAAGCATTGCACATTTCCCGGTAAAAATCTTCAGAAAATCCTTTGATGTCGAAATTGGCGGCATCCGTCAGGGGAAAAAGTTCTTCCGCCGCCTCGTGGCTGATATTGGCATTGGATACGAGAACTGTCCCCAACGCAGCGCGTTTTGCCGAACGGAATGTGTCAATGATATATTCCGTCCAGACCGTCGGTTCATTGTAGGTGAATGCGATGGAACGGCAGCCGTGACGGACCGCCAGATCCACCAGTGTTTCCGGCGAGTAGTAAGTGTAACGCGAACGGAGATTGTATGTTCCACGGGACAAATGATCGTTCTGACAGAATACGCATCCCAGATTACACCCGAATGAACCCACGGAAAAAACTCTGCTTCCCGGCAGATAATGCCGCAACGGTTTCTTTTCAATGGGATCCACCTGCAACGCCACAGGATAACCGTATGCGATACTGAACAATTCTCCGTCCCTGTTCTGCCGTACTTTACAATATCCGGTGGCTCCGGGTGCGATCCGGCATCGACGGGGACAAAGCGTGCAGATCACATGATCCGCGTCCGCTTTTATCCAAAACCGGGCTTCTTTCTGCTGCTGCATTTTTCATTTTCTCCTGTATTTTCCCGGTTCACTCTACACCGGAAAAAAGAAAATTGCAAGTTTTTTTCCGGATTCTTTTGCATTTTCCGCAAAATGATGGATATTATATACCGTAAAAATTCAACAGAACGGATCTTTTATGTTACTTTGGATGAAATTGAAAAATCTTGCATTGGTGCAGGAGGCGGAAATCGAATTCGCCCCCGGATACAATGTCATCAGCGGCGAAACCGGTGCGGGAAAATCCGTCATCATGGGCGGTGTGGCTCTGCTGCTGGGTGCGCGGGCTGACCGCTCTGCGATCCGGACCGGCACGGATAAATGCGAGATCAGCGCAGAATTTCAGATCCCCCCCTACGCTTCCGGACGCATCGCCGCCATTCTGGAGGATGCCGGGCTGGAAATGGAAGATTCGCTCCTGATCCGGCGGGTGATCACTCCCGCAAGCACACGGAATTTCATCAATTCTGTGCCGGTGGCATTGCCTGTATTGAAAGCATTGGGAGAATTGCTCATCGATATTCACGCAGCAAACGAAAATCAAAGTCTGATCCGCCCCGAAGAACAACTGCATACCCTCGACCGTTTCGCCGCACTGCAACCGGATCTTGAAAAAGTCCGCAACGCTTGGAATGATCTCAAATCTGCCGAAAAAACACAAGCAGATTTTCTGGAAACCATGCCATCCGCAAGCGAAGCGGAAGATATGCGCAAAGAGGTGACTCTCATCAAAAAAATCAATCCCGAACCCGGTGAAGATTCCACCCTCGCAAGCAGACATACCGTTGCCGCAAACGCACGATCTGTCATTGAGATCGCCTCACAGGTCAGTGCCGGTCTTACCGAAGGGGACGGCTCTCTGTTTGACCGGATCGCCGATCTCCGGAGGATCCTGAACGATCTTGACCGGTACGATCCCGAACGCGCAGAAGATTTTATCGAACGCATGGAAAATATCTCCGATGCCGTTTCCGCGCTCTCATCCGATCTTATCGACCGCGCCTCCGAAGTGGAACTGGATGAAGGGGAATTTATGGCGATGGAGGAGCGTATGCGCGCCTTGCAGAGTCTGAAACGGAAATTCGGTCCGGAAATCGAAGATGTACTGCAATATCAGGCGGAACTGGAAGAAAAACTGGATGTGTTCGACAATGCTGAACAGATGCGGTGCAACCAGGAAAAAACTGTTTCGGAAAAGAAAAAGATCCACGCTTCTCTCTGCGCTGAACTTTCCGGAAAACGGAAAAATGCCGCACAGAAATTAGTGGGTCTGCTCACCGCTGAAACAGAAAAACTGGGGTTTGCACAGGCGGAATTCGATATTACTTTTTCCGATGCGGAACCGGGTCCAAATGGAGCGGATCACCTGCAATTCCTTTTCAGTGCCAATCCCGGTGTCCCCCTGAAAGCATTGAAAGATGTCGCCAGCAGCGGCGAAATTTCCCGGGTCATGCTTGCCGTCAAAACCGTTTTAGCGGAAGCCGACGAAATACCCGTGCTTGTTTTTGATGAGATCGATGCCAATATCGGCGGAGAAACGGCAATGCAGGTGGGTGCAGAGATCGCAAAACTCGGCGATCGCAAACAGATCATCTGTATCTCCCACCTTCCTCAAGTGGTGCGGCTGGCGCAAAAACATTTCCTCGTTTCCAAATCCACCGACGGCACTGAAACCCGCTCCCGGATCGATGCCCTCGATGATGCCGGACGCCTCGCTGAACTCGCACGGATGCTCGGCGGCGGAAATGCAGCATTGGAACACGCAAAGAGTCTTTTGAAATAGTCGGCAGTCTTCAGCCGGCAGTCTTCAGTCAGGCTTCGCCACGGGGTGCATAGCACCCGTTTCTCGGGCGGCTCAACTGCGCTGACGCTTGTTTGCCGCCTACACGCCACCTCACCAGCTGGGACATTCAAACGGTGCCGCAGGCGCATTTCTGGGACTTATAGGACTTGTGGGACTTATAGGACAAAGGTTGACCGAATGGCAAACTTTATTTAAATTTGTCTTCTGTGGTGCGGCTCCCGCCCTCCGATTCAACGGATGAAAAAAAATCTTTTGATTACGCCTCATCCGCGTCCCACAGGTCCCTGATGTCCCAAATGTCACATCTGTCCTCAAAAAAATAAAACTCCCCCACGATTCCCGCTACGCGTGTCGGACAGGTCGGACAGGTCGGACAGGTCGGACACGACAGGCTTTAAGCGAGCGGTAGCGAAGCTGAAAAGCCCGATCCAGAAAAGATCCAGAAAAGCCCGCAAGACAACGCGCCCCCACCATTTTTTAAGGGAAAAAGAACAAGAAACACTTGCAATTTGCGTTATAGTGCTGTATATTAAGTGGATAAACCAAAAATTTTAAGATCATATCCAAGGAGTTTGAAAGAACATGATCAAGAAAAGAAATCTGGTTTTCCTCGGTCCTCCGGGCGCAGGAAAAGGTACTCTCTCCGATCCTCTGATGAAAGAGGAAACGCTTGCACACATTTCCACCGGTGATATTCTCCGTGCGGAAGTGAAAAACGGAACCGAGCTGGGCAAACTTGCCAAAACCTATATGGATCAGGGCGGTCTGGTTCCGGATGAAGTGGTTGCCGGAATGGTCGCCAACGCATTGAAATCCGATGAATGTAAAAACGGTTTTATCCTTGACGGTTTCCCGCGTACTGTTCCCCAGGCTGAATTGCTGGATAAAGCGATGGCGGATGCCGGAATGAATCTGGATGCAGTGGTGCTTTTCGATGCACCGGTCGATCTGCTGATCCAGCGTCTGACTGCGCGTCTGACCTGCAAAGTCTGCAAAGCCAGCTTCAACAAACTTTTCAGCAAACCGAAAACGGAAGGTGTCTGCGATCATTGCGGCGGCGAACTTTTCCAGCGTTCCGATGACTCTCTGGAAACGGCGCAGAACCGCTTGAAAGTGTATGAAGAACAGACCGCTCCGTTGATTGCATATTACGAGCAGAAGGGACTTCTCTCCAAGATCGATTCCTCTCTGCCGAAAGATCAGGGTTACGCTGCACTTGTGGCAGTTTTGAATTGAATTTATGCTGAAACGCAAAGCTATTATTCATACACCTGAAGAAATCGCGCGCATCCGGATCGCCGCGCGGACCACGGCAATCGCCCGTGATCAGATCGCGGCATCCGTGCAGGAAGGCATGACCACCGGCGAATTGAATCTCATTGCCGGTGCGGTCATCCGTTCGTTAGGCGGGAAACCTGCATTTCTCGGCTACGGCGGATTCCCCGCCAATATCTGTATTTCCCTGAACGATGTAGTGGTGCATGGCATCGCATCGGATAAACAGGTGATCAAAAAAGGCGATATTGTGAGCGTGGATGTGGGCGTGGCGATCGAAGGTGCTGTGGGCGACACTGCCACATCGGTATATGTGGGCGGTGAACCGGAAGGCGATATCAAGCGTCTGTTGGACGGGACCCGTCTTTCTCTGGAAGCGGGGATCGCCGCAGCAAAAAACGGCGGCACGGTCTATAACATTTCTGCCGCAGTGGAAAAAGTGGGCATCGCTCATAAATTGGGGATCGTCCGCGATTATGTAGGGCACGGCTGCGGCATCCGGCTGCACGAACCGCCCGATGTGCCGAATTTCACAACGATTCACAGCAAACAGGTGAAACTCGTTCCCGGCATGGTCCTTTGTATTGAACCCATGTTCAACCTGGGTACTCATAGAGTCTTTGTCGAATCAGACGACTGGACGGTCCGCACAGCCGATGGCAAGAAATCGGCTCATTTTGAACACATGATCCTCATTGGCGAGGATCAAACGGAGGTTTTAACAAGTGTCTAAAGATGTCATCCGCTTGGATGGAGTCGTGAAAGAACTCCTTCCCAACACAATGTTTCAGGTGGAACTGCAGAACGGCCACATGGTTTTGGCACACATCAGCGGTAAAATGCGGCTGAATTTCATCCGTATTCTGCCCGGTGATACAGTGACTTTGGAAATGTCACCTTATGACCTGACCAAGGGCAGAATCGTTTTTCGGCAAAAATAATTCAATTTTTTTCAGAAAACGGCTTGACATTTGTCAATTCGATGATATATTAATGAGCATTGAAGGATGACAGATGTTAAACTTCAAGATCACCAGAGTGGTCCGGTAGCTCAGTCGGTAGAGCATCGCCCTTTTAAGGCGGGTGTCCGGGGTTCGAGTCCCCGCCGGATCACCACTTTTTTTTGTACAGAACTCAACAGCAATGTTGAGTTTTTTTGTTTTTAAAGTCTTCAGCCGGCAGTCAACAGTCTTCAGCCCTTCAGCGTGCTTTTGTCCTTCAGCGTGCTTGTGCCATTCAGGCGGCACGCGGCTGCGCTGGATGGTTCCCGCGCTCCTTCAGAGCGCAAAAATGATTACATCTCCCTTGACCTATGGGCAAGCCCATAGGCTAAAATCCCGCACGCCTACAGCGTGCTTTTCGCTTTGGACGGATCCGACTTTGTTTTTATAAGTCCTATAAGTCCTATAAGTCCTATAAAATTCAGCAGAAAATGTGCCTTCAGCGAGCGATAGCGAAGCAGAAAAAAAACAAGAAACGGGTGCTTTGCACCCCTGCCCGTGGCGAAGCCCGGCTGAAGACTGTCGACTGAAGACTGAAGACTTTTTAGATGATACATTTTTCTCAAACAAAAATTTTTCCGGACTTGATTTTTTGTGTGAAGCGTGCTATATTATAGTTCTGTCACGCGGGAGCGTACAGATAAATATGTAAAAATGAGTTGAACTTTTCAAAAACATACAACCAAAAGAATGTTGCATAGGAGGCAACGCAATGAAAGTTTACAATTTCAATGCTGGCCCGGCAGTTCTGCCGAGCGTCGTGATGGAACGCGCACAAAAAGAATTCTGCGATTATCAGGGCAGCGGCTGCGGCGTGATGGAACACTCCCACCGCAACAAACTTTTTGATGCGATTCTGGCAAAAGCGAGCGGCAATATCCGCGAAATCATGAATGTGCCGGAAAACTACGACATCGTTTACATTCAGGGTGGAGCCAGCATGCAGTTTGCCATGATCCCCATGAACCTGTATGTGCCGGGTCATGTGATGCAGTTTGCCGATACCGGCACCTGGTCCAGCAAAGCGATCAAGGAAGCCAAACTTTTCGGTGAAACGGAAGTGATCGCCTCCAGCAAGGAAGATAAATACACCTACATTCCGGATCCGGCGAAAATGGTTCCCAGCGAAGATGCCAGTTTCTTCCACATTACGTCCAACAACACGATCTACGGATCTCAGTATCAGACTTTCCCGGAATCCAAATGCCCGATGATCGCGGATATGTCCAGCGATATCATGTCCCGCAAACTGGATGTTTCCAAGTTCGGCATGATCTATGCCGGTGCGCAGAAGAACCTTGGACCCTCCGGTATGGCAGTGGTGATCATCCGCAAGGATCTTGTGGAACGCACTCCGGCAAATGTTCCGACCATGCTGCGTTATGCCACCTACACGGAAAATGATTCTCTTTACAACACTCCGCCGACCTTTGGTATCTATATGCTCTCTCTGGTGACGGATTGGGTGAAAGAAATCGGCGGTCTGGATGAAGTGGAAAGACGCAACAATCTGAAAGCAGCCATGCTGTACGAAGCGATCGACAATTCCGAAGGCTTCTACCGCAACCCGGTGGCAGCGGACAGCCGTTCCAAAATGAACGTGATCTGGCGTCTGCCAGCGAAGAACTGGAAGCGGAATTTGTGAAAGAATCCATTGCTGCGGGCATGATCGGTCTGAAGGGTCATCGTTCCGCAGGCGGTATCCGTGCCAGCATTTACAACGCCCTCGAAGTGGAAGGCGTGGAAAGACTGGTTGACTTCATGAAGGAATTCCGCAAGAACCACTGATTTACGGCTCTGCACCGGGACGCGTTCTGAAAAAAGTTTGCGGTCCCGGTTTGATGAATCCTTTATCAAGGCACGGATCTGCAGAAAAAACAGATTCGTGCCTGATTGTGTTTAAAACATTTTGATTGACGGGAAAGGAACGCGACAATGCTGCATGAATATTCTGTGATCGACGGGCGCATTTCGCGTGACTCCGGCGGAGAACTGCCCATTCAGGTATTTGTTCTGCCGGACGAACAGGAACGCGCTTATCTTATTGATGAGCTGCAAATCGACCAGCACACGCTGAATTCATCTATTGACCCGGATGAAACGCCGCGTATTGAATTTGAAGAAAATCATGTGGCGGTCATTCTCAAATATCCGAAAAATTATTCTGCGGAGGATAATTTTCTTTTCCGCGTAAAATCCATGGGGGTATTTGTATTTCAGGATCGTATCGTGATCGTGGTGGATGACAATGTGCAGCTGTTTCCCACGCTGAAAGCCTCCAGCCGGATCAATACGCCGCAGGATGTTTTTCTGAAGGTGCTGCATCAGACGATCCGCCACTTTGAGAGTCACCTCCGCGTCATCAATATGTGTTCCGATGAAATTGAAAATGAGATCAATGAGTCCGGCGACAACCGCAGTCTGCTGAATATGTTTACGCTGGAAAAAGGTCTTGTTTACTATGTCAATGCCTTGAGCGGCAACAGCCGTGTGATCGAGCGTATGCGCGGCAGTGCGGGCAAATTCGGATTTTCGGAAGACAATCTGGAACTGCTGGAAGACCTGACCATTGAAAATCACCAGTTTCTGGATCAGGCACAGGTCTATTCACAAGTTCTTTCCGGTCTGATGGACGCCCGTGCCGCATTCATCAACAACAACCTCAATGTGATGATGAAAAATATGAACGCCATTGTGATCGCGGTGGCGGTCCCCACCTTCTTCACGGGGGTATTCGGGATGTCTGAACTGACCTCGTTCACCGGCGGTTCTGCCTATGCGCTTGTGGCGTATCCGCTTTTTATTCTGCTGATGGTGCTGCTGGGGATCTGTACCTTCTGGCTCATCAAGAAACTGGAGAAACATTGATCGATGAAAAAAACAGACCTTGTGCAGCTGATGCAGAAACTGGGGATAGCACCCAGTAAAAAACTGGGACAGAATTTTCTGGTGGATGATCAATTTCTGGATTGGATCATACGCTATGCCGATGTGCAGGAAGGAGAGAACATTCTGGAGATCGGACCCGGATTCGGGGCTCTCACGGAACGAATGATCGCGAAAAAAGCGAACCTCACGGCAATCGAGTTCGACCGGAAGCTGGCGGAATATCTCCGGGGGGCATTGGTGCCGAAGGGTCTGAAACTCATTGAAGGAGACGCATGCAAAGTCAAAATGGAACAGGTGTTCGGACCGGGCAATGAATTCCGCGTGATCTCCAATCTTCCCTATTCTGCGGGAACGATCGTGACAGCGAATCTGCTGGATCTGGAGCTGCCGCCGAAAGAAATGATCATCATGCTTCAGAAGGAAGTAGCACTCCGCTTTGCCGCACAAACGGGATCCGACGATTATTCCGCGCTCACCGCGCGTCTGGCACTGGTGTACGACAGTGCCATTGCCAAAACCATCAGCGGCGATCTTTTTTATCCGAAGCCGGAGATCGATTCCTGCATTATCCGCCTGACGCGGAAAGAGGTGATCCCCTCCTTTGCGGAACGGAAAGTGATGAGTCAGCTTGCGCGGACCGCATTTGCACACCGCAGAAAAAAGATGTTCAAGCAGACTGCCGCAGTATTCGGTGCCGACCGATTGACCGCCGCCATGAATGCCGCCGGAGTGGATCCGGACATCCGTGCGGAAAAAGTCACGCCGGAAGAATTTCTTCTGATGGCAAAAGAATTGCTGAAAAGCGCGGAGTGACCGGAAAATGGCAGCACCCGACAAGAACCGTGTCTTATGGACCGGCGACAATATGAATTTTTCCATTGGCCGCGATACCCTTCTTTCCGGCGCATTTTTCTCCATCCGCGATGGCGAACGCGTGGCACTTGTGGGCAGAAACGGCTGCGGGAAATCCACTCTTCTGCGGATCATAGAAGGCTCGGAACTGCTGAATTCCGGGGACATCACCAAAGCGAAGGATCTGCGTATCTCCTTTATGCCGCAGGATTTTGAACGGGATCCAGCAAAAACCATCCGGGAGATCGTGCGGGAAGGATTGGAGATTTTTGAACGGGCGATCCGCGATTATGAAACCCTGCCGGAAAATTCACCCGACCGGGAAAAAGCGGCAGCCTTCCTCACATTGCACAATGCCTGGACTCCGGAAACGAAACTCAATACCGTGCTGGATAAACTGGGATTCGGCGGGGATGCCGGAAACCGTACTTTTTCCACACTTTCCGGCGGAGAACGGCGGCGGGTACTCCTTGCCCGTGCAGTGGCGGGGGAACCGGAATTGCTGCTGCTGGATGAACCGACCAACCATCTGGACATCAATACGGTGGCACAGATCGAGAGTTTTCTGGAATCCTACCGTGGAGCCTGTCTGCTGGTCACACACGACCGTTTCTTTCTGGACCGGGTGGCAACGCGTATTGTGGAACTGGATCACGGCAAGACCTATTCTGTGGAAGGCTCCTATGCCGATTTTCTGGAGGCGAAAGCGGAACGGGAATACAATGAAGATGTGCTGGAACAGAAACGGAAAGCCTTTCTCCGGCGGGAGATCGAATGGGTGCGCCGTTCTCCGAAAGCACGGCTCCGCCGCAATCTGGGACGGGAAAAACGTTATTATGAGATCGCCGCGCAGAGCGGACCGGAGCGGACCGGAGATATGGAACTGGTGATCCCGCCGCCCTCCCGGCTGGGCAATAAGGTGGTTGCACTCCATGACATCAGCCTGACACTCGGCGGCAAAAAGCTGCTGGATCACTTTTCCTGCGAATTCACAGCAAAAGACAAAGTGGGGATCGTGGGTTCAAACGGTGCGGGCAAAAGTTCTCTGCTGAAACTGATCACCGGTGAAAATGTGCCGGATACGGGATCGGTGGAAATCGCTCAAACGGTGGTATTCAATCATATTGACCAGAACCGGGAACTGCTGGATCCGGAAAAAACTGTCCTTGAAGAAGTGGGAGCGGGCAAGGAATTCATCCAGTTCGGCACGGAACGGTTGACGGTATGGACTTATCTGAAACGGTTTCTTTTTACAGATGAGCGGATCAAAACGCAGGTAAAATATCTTTCCGGCGGCGAAAAGGCGCGTCTGGCTCTGGCAAAAGAATTGAAGGCGGGCGGCAATTTTCTGATTCTGGACGAACCCACCAACGACCTGGATCTGAATACATTGCGGATCCTGGAAGAGGCATTGGCAAATTACGATTCCACCATTCTTGTGGTCAGCCACGACCGCTATTTCCTCAATCGAGTCTGCAATCATATCCTTGCTTTTGACGAACCGGGTCATCCCGCGATGGATGTGGGAGATTTCGATTATTATTACAGCCGGAAACTGGCGAAAGATGCCGCGAAAGCCGCCGCACAACAGCAAAACGCGGCAAAAACAGCCAATACATCCCCTGCCCCGGCGACGGTGCAGACGAAAAAAAATCCGCCGAAAAAATTATCCTATATGGAAGACCGCGAATTGAAAATACTGGAAGATGCCATTCCCGTGCAGGAAGAAGAGATCGCCGCATTGGAAGACCGCTTTTCCCATCCGGAAAGTTTCAGCGATCCCGTCCGGGAAATGCGGGAGCTGACGGAACAGCTGAACGCGCTCCGCGCAAAACTGGAACAGGACTACGCCCGTTGGGAAGAACTTTCCACGAAGTTGGAAAATCTGGGATGATCCGCCTTGTCATACGGAGGATCCAACAGCCATCCGTCACTGCCGATTAAAAGAACGAAAAATCAGGCATGACAGATTGAAAAAACGGCAAAACGGTGTATATTAAGAGATTGATGTTTTTTATGCGTAAAATGCGGTAAAACTCAACGAAGGAAGAAACTTTGAAAACATTGGATCATATCAGCGGATCTCAACTCTGCCGGACTGTCATGGAAAAAGCGGGGCGCGTATTGTTTTCTCTTTTCGTGCTGCTTTTTGCTGCGGCACTGACTTTTTCCTTCAGCATATACGAAGTTCTTTCCCTTTCCACATCCGGTCAGACCTCCAATCAGGAAAATATTCTGGAAAACACGCTTCTTCAATCCGACCTTGCAGAAGCGCAAAAAACATTTGCAAATTCCCGGACGTCCGGGAATCCGGCGTTCAAACGGACATCTTCCCGCCGTCAGCTGCGTTTTGCCGCGTTCGGCGAACTGACCGGAGATGCGGATGTTCCCGCGCGGTTCCTTTTTGCATGGAGCAGACGCACCGGGGAAAATATTTTATGCGGTCCGGAAAGCCGTTATACGGCGTTGCAATATCAGAAAAGTCTGTTCATCCGGGCGGGTCCGAAAAATGCTGATCCTGTGTTGATCGGATAAGATCAAGCGAGAGAGAGATCATCAAAAAGATTTGCGGTATGGTGTCGCAAGCAGGAAAAGACTTGCGATTTTTCCGCAAAAGAAATATCCCGGAAAGGACTGTTTTTATTATGTCGGTTTTGAGTGTTATATGTGGAATTTCAGGCTTGGTATTACTTTACTACGGAGCTGAATTTCTGGTAAAAGGCGGTTCCAGTATCGCCCTGAAAATGAAAATTTCTCCGCTGGTCATCGGTTTGACTCTGGTGGCGTATGCCACCAGCGCACCGGAACTGGTGGTGAGTGTGGATGCGGCTCTCAAAGGATTGGGAGATGTCAGCATCGGCAATGTTGTCGGTTCCAACATCTGCAATATTGCGTTGATCCTGGGGTTGTGTGCCGTGATCACGCCGCTGCGGGTCAATGAAGGCTTGCTGAAACGGGATGTATGGCTGATGATCGCAGCCGCGCTTATCCTGTTGGGATGCTATGCGCTCAACAGCGGAGTCAACCGCGTGGAAGGGGCATTTCTGCTGGCGGGCTGTATCGGCTACACGGTTTGGAGTATTTATGATTCCAGACGGCAGAATAATGCGGATGCCGGAGCGGATGTTCCCAAAACGCAGTATAATCTTATCGTTGCGATCCTGATGGTGGCTGGCGGTCTGGCGGCGTTGGTCATCGGCGCGAAACTCTTTGTCAATTCCGCCATTGATCTGGCGAAATGGTGCGGCGTTTCCGATGCGGTGATCGGGCTGACCGTGGTGGCAGTGGGGACCAGTCTGCCGGAGTTGGCGACATCTGTGGTGGCGGCGATCCGCAAGGAGCAGGACATTGCCATCGGCAATGTGATCGGCTCCAATATTTTCAACATCCTTGCGATTCTTGGTGTTGCTCCGCTGATCTGTCCTGTCAAAACGGAAAATATCAGCTATGTGGATATGGCGTTGATGGTATTTTTGAGTATTCTGCTGTATCCGATAATGAAATCCGGCATGAAGATCAGCCGCCGTGAAGGCGCGATCCTGCTGCTTGTTTATATCGGTTACACAACATACCTGATCATGGCATAAAAGAAAAAAAATCAAATAATACAGTGGGCAGTGCAGGAGGATGCGCTGTCCGGAAAAATTCTCTGAAAGGAAAAACAAATGAACGAAGAAATGTCTGTTGCATTGCAGGTGGCGATCCTTGCAATACAAATCGCGGTGGTGCTGTTCGCGGCACGCTTTGCCGGAAACATCGCCACAAAATTGCGTTTGCCCTCCGTGCTGGGTGAACTGCTTGCGGGGATCCTGATCGGACCTTTTGTGCTGGGTCAGATCGGTCTGCCGCTGCATGGTTTTGAAGCGGGCTTGTTTCCGCTGCCGGAAGCGGGGAGTCCCATTCCTGTTTCCCTGTCGCTGTATTCGCTGGCAACGATCGGGTCCATCGTGCTGTTGTTCATGTCCGGTCTGGAAACGGATCTGCGTCAGTTCTTCCGTTATTCTGTGGCGGGGACAGCCATTGGTATCGGCGGGGTGATCTTCTCCTTTGCATTCGGAGCGGTGCTGGGTATCTATATGCTTGATACCACGTTCATGGATCCCCGTTGTCTGTTCCTCGGCATTCTGAGTACCGCCACCAGCGTGGGGATCACTGCCCGTATTCTTTCCGAACGGAAAAGCATTGATTCGCCGGAAGGGACCACGATTTTGGCGGCGGCTGTGATCGATGACGTTCTCGGGATCATCTGTCTTGCCATTGTCATGGGGATCGTGGGTGCATCTGCTCAAGGCGGCACGGTGGCATGGGGATCGATCGGAGTGATCGCGGCAAAGAGTTTCGGCATCTGGCTGGGTGTCACAGCCATCGGTTTGCTGCTGGCACACAAGATCGCAAAATTCCTCAAACTTTTCGGGTCCTCCAAAACTTTTGCCGTGCTGTCATTCGGTCTGGCTCTGCTTCTGGCGGGACTTTTTGAACAGGCCGGTCTGGCGATGATCGTGGGTGCGTATGTGATGGGGCTCTGCCTTTCCAAAACCGATATTGCCTTCTCCATCCAGCGGAATCTGGAAGGGATCTACGCGTTTCTGGTGCCGGTATTCTTCGTGGTGATGGGTATGCTGGTGGATGTGCGTGTGTTCACCAATCCGACGGTGGTCAAATTCGGTCTGATCTATTCCGTACTTGCCATTCTTGCCAAGATCCTCGGTTGTGCATTGCCTGCCTATTTCATGAACTTCAATATGATCGGTTCTCTGCGGATCGGGATGGGAATGATCCCCCGCGGTGAAGTTGCGCTGATCATTGCGGGGATCGGTTCCACCACGATGATGGTGGTGGATGGTGTCAAAACTCCCATCATCGATCCGGAACTTTTCGGGATCTGTATCATCATGACGCTGCTCACCACTGTTGCCGCGCCGCCGATGCTTTCTGCCATGCTGGGTATCAGAAAAAAAGGTGTCCGCAAAGAAGTCAAAGACAGCAGCACGGTCCATACGACCTATACTCTGCCCTCTGAAAATATCCGTGATTTTGTGATCCGGATCATGCAGGAAAATTTCCGCCGCGACGGGTTCCGTCATTCCAATATGGTCCACGACGGCGGGATCGTCAGTTTCCGCAGAGGCAGTGTGGTTTTTTCTCTGACGATCGAAAACAATGTATTGAATTTTGAATCGGATGCCAGTGAAGCGGTCTTCATCAAAACGATCATGTATGAAACATTCATCAAGATCCATCAGACTATGGGTGAACTGAAAACGCTCACCTCTCCTGAAACCTTTGATACGGTTCTTTCTGCGGAAGCGGCAGAAGTTCTGGAATTGAAGAAATCCGAAATCAAACTGGCGCGTATCATTCCTGCCTCCGCAGTGATCACCGATCTGAAAGCGACCGATCAGACATCTGCGATCAAAGAGATCATTGCCAAACTGGCAGATTCCCACCTGCTCCGCGATGCTCTCCTTTGCGAAGAAGATGTATTCAAGAGAGAAAGAGCATTCCCCACCCATATTCCCGGGGGGATCGCCCTGCCCCACGCCCGCACGACAGGTGTGAGCCGTCTGGTGTCCGCGATCGCTATTTCCAAAGCGGGGATCATGGCAGACGATGGCTCTGAAAAGATCAATGTATTCGTGCTGACGCTGTCGCCGGAAGAATCGGAACAGCCCTATCTCCAGTACATCTCCCACATCGGCAGATTGCTGGCGAATGGCGAAAATATGGAAAAGATCCTCAATGTCGGTTCCGCTGAAGAACTGCGCAAGATCTTCCTGAACGATTGATAAAACAATGCCGCCTGTGGTAAACTCTCCGGCTGCGCTCACTTGCCGCCAGTGGCAAACAAGCGAAGCGCAGTTGAGCCACCGATCCAGAAAAGGCGGCTCAGTTTCACTGCGCTCACTTGCCGCCTACACGCCACCTCACCAACTGGGACATTCAAACGGTGCCGCAGGCGCATTTCTGAGACATATAGGACTTCTGGGACTTATAGGACAAAGACTGACCGAATGGCAAACTTTATTTAAATTTGTCTTTTGTGGTGCGGCTCCCGCCCTCCGGATCAACGGATAAAAAAAGTCTTTTGACTACGCCTCATCCGTGTCCCATCTGTCCCAAATGTCCCCAGTGTCCCATCTGTCCTCCCTAAAACAAAACGCCCCCCCCAAGTCGGACAAGTCGGACTGGTCGGACTGGTCGGACTGGTCGGACTGGCTTTAAGCGAGCGGTAGCGGGGTGCAAAGCACCCGTTTCTCGGGCGGCTCAGTTTCACTGCGCTCACTTGCCGCCAGTGGCAAACAAGCGAAGCGCAGTTGAGCCACCGATCCAGAAAAGCCGCCTGTGGCAAACAAGCGAAGCGCAGTTGAGCCACCGATCCAGAAAAGCCTGCAAGACAACGCGCAGCAAAAAAATTGATTTTTTTTGCCGCCACACCCTTGACAAGCAGCGGGACAGGTGATAAATTAAATGCAGTTTATGAAAGTGAACGAATACAAATGAACAATCTTTTCAACGCAGTAAGCATTATTATTATTCAGGCCGTGGCGATTATTATCAGCCATGGCCCGCGACGCTGTGCATTGAGAGGTTGATCGGAAAATCAATACCGGAACAGAAAAAATTGACCCTCTTGCGGCAGACGTCGCAAGAGGGTTTTCTTTTTATCCGGAAAACTTGCGAAGGAGAATGGCTTGATCAGAAAAAACAAAGACAAACAGCAGAGAGATGTTTTCAGAAAAAAAGCACATTTTTATCTTGATTTGTAAAATAAAACACGGTATATTATATACCATACAAAACAAAAACGCAAAGCTGGCTTTGCAGAAAGAAGAAAAACTATGGAATCTCAACTGAAACAAATGGGGAACCGTATCCGCGAAATCCGGACGATCCTCGAAATCTCTGTGGAAGAAATGGCACAGGTCACCGGTCTTTCTGAAGCAGAATACCTCAAACACGAAGAAGGTCTTGTTGACAGTTCCTTTACTTTTATTTATCACTGTGCCAAACGGTTTGATGTGGATCTCAGCTCGCTGGTCACCGGGGAAACACCCAAACTTTCTGCATTTGAAGTGGTCCGCGGCGGAAACGGACTCGCCATCAAACGCCGTGCCGGATTTGAATACCGTCATCTGGCTGCCCGATTGAAAAACCGTTATGCGGAACCGTTCCTGGTGACGGCTCCGGTTCAGCAGGATAACGATATCATCAGTCTTTCCACCCACGGCGGACAGGAATTTGACTACATTCTTTCCGGCAAGCTCAAATTCCAGCACGACGATCATATTCAGATCCTGGAACCCGGCGACAGTGTCTGCTACGATTCCTCTCATCCCCACGGCATGGTGGCTGTGGGTGATACGCCCTGCGAATTTCTTGCCATCGTTTTGAAAGGCGAACAGGATGAAGCGGCGGAAGACAAACCCATTACCAATGCCGCCCATCCGGTGACGGGGACCCATCTGCTTTATCAGAAATATATGAATGAAACGCTGGATGAAAACGGTCATCTCAAGGATGTGTCTTTCAATATCCCGGAAAACTTCAACTTTGCTTTTGATGTATTGGATGCGCTGGAAGAAAAGATCCCGGAAAAACGCTGTATGATGTGGTTGAGCAATACCCATGAAGAACGGGAATTCACCTTCAAACAGATGGCGGAAGAATCCCGCCGCACGGCGAACTATCTGACCAGCCTCGGAATCAAAAAGGGCGACCGCGTGATGCTGGTACTGAGGCGTCATTATCAGTTCTGGTTTGTGATCACGGCTCTGCACCGGATCGGTGCGGTGGCGATCCCGGCAAGCAATCTGCTCACCAAAAAAGATTTTGAATACCGTTTCCAGACTGCGAATGTCAGCGCGATCATCTGCTCCGGCACGGGAGAAATCGCGGATCATGTGGAAGCGGCACTGCCCGCCTGCCCCGGAGTCACGCTCAAGATCTCTGTCAACGGCACGACCCGTCCGGGCTGGCACGATTTCGATGCGGAATAC
Organism: Victivallales bacterium; assembly: GCA_045594005.1. Classification (GTDB taxonomy): domain Bacteria; phylum Verrucomicrobiota; class Lentisphaeria; order Victivallales; family UBA1829; genus SIG77. Next base: position 9,187 of record JAZNXT010000135.1, on the reverse strand, counting down.
GGAGCATTCGGCACGGAATTTACCCGGGATCCGTCACTCCGCGTCACGGATACGGCATTGATGTTCTTCTCCTCCGGCACGACGGGTTATCCGAAAGTGGTATCCCACAGCGGATCTTATCCCATCGGACACATCGTTACGGCGCGCTGGTGGCAGAATGTGAATCCGGACGGCTTGCACCTGACCATATCCGACACCGGCTGGGGCAAGGCTCTCTGGGGAAAAATCTACGGTCAGTGGCTTTGCGAAGCAGCAGTTTTCGTGTACGACTTTGATAAATTTGACGGTGCGGATATTCTTCAGCTTTTCAGCAAATATCACATCACCACCTTCTGTGCGCCGCCCACCATGTACCGATTCTTCATCAGGGAAGATCTTTCCAAATACGATCTTTCCAGTCTGGAATATTGCGCGATTGCGGGGGAAGCATTGAACCCGGAAGTGTATCAGCAGTTCTTCAAAGCCACCGGCGTGAAACTGATGGAAGGTTTCGGTCAGACGGAATCCACGCTGCTCATTGCCAATCTGATCGGTATGGAACCGAAACCCGGCTCCATGGGCAAGCCCTCCCCGCAATTCAATGTGGATTTGCTGGACAGCGAAGGCAAGAGCGTGAAGACCGGCGAAGTGGGAGAAATCGTGGTTCGTGCCGAACAGGGCAAAGTGTGCGGTCTTTTCCAGGGTTACACTCTCGACGAAGAAAAGAATGCCGAAGCGTGGCACGACGGGATCTATCATACCGGCGATACTGCGTGGCGTGATGAAGACGGCTACTTCTGGTATGTAGGCCGCGTGGACGATCTGATCAAATCATCCGGCTACCGTATCGGACCTTTTGAGATCGAAAGTGTGCTGATGGAGCTGCCCTACATTCTGGAATGTGCAGTGGTCGGGGTTCCGGATCCCACGCGCGGTCAGGTGGTGAAAGCCTCCATCGTCCTCACCAAGGGTACGGAAGGCACGGAAGAACTCAAGAAAGAGATCCAGAATTATGTGAAAGAACATACTGCTCCGTACAAATATCACCGTATCATTGAATTTCTGGACGCCATGCCGAAAACCATCAGCGGCAAGATCCGCAGAACGGAATTGCGTCAGAAGGACAATGCTGCAAAATAATAAAACGGAATAGATCTGTATTCCCTCCGGTGATCCTGCCGGGGGGAATTTTTTTCTGACTGGCAATGTGTTTTCGGAGATCCTGCTGATTATGTCGGACAACACAAAACAACGGAAATACGCACAGGATCTGGCGATCGCCTCATCCTGCTGCGGCGTCACCGGAGAAACAGTCCTCACGGACAGCGCAGTGGTGATCCTTTTTGCCTCCTCACTGGGTGCCGGGGATATGCTTTCCCTGCTGACGACCTCCGTCTTGCCGCTGTTCAACGGGCTTTTTGTGATCCCGGCAGCCTTCATTGCGGCAAAAGCCGGAAGCCGGAAATTGATCTCCATTGCCTGTATCATTGCAGCTCTTGCCTATTTTATTGCGCCGCTTGCACCGTTCACCCGTTTCCCGGTGGGACTTTTCATTGGTGCGGTCTTATGTTTTTCGTTGGCTCTGCCGGGATTCATCAGCGGATGGTTCCCCCTGCTGGATACCTTTCTGCTGCCGGAGGAACGGACCGGTTATCTGGGAAAAATGCGGCTGTGCCACCAGCTTTCCGCCGTTTTGTTCCTTCTGCTGACAAGTCTGATCATCGGGCAGACGCCCTCCATGAGGACCATGCAATGTGTTCTCTGGTGCGGTGCGCTGATTTTTACGGGGCGGCTCTTTTTCATTTGGGCGATCCCCGATCTTACGCGGGGACCGGCATCACCGGAGCGTAAGGCTCCGGAAGGGAGCGGGTTGATCCGTGCGGTGAAAAACCGGGAGCTGACGGTATTTTCCATTTATCAATTTGTGTTGAATTTTCTGATTTGCGGCACGATCCCGGTGGCAACGGTCTATATGAAAAACGATCTTGCGCTGCCGGAAAACAGGATCGTGATGATCGGAGGGATCGCTCTTGCGGGAATGTCGCTGGGATATCTTTCCGCCAAAAAACTGCGGCAGAAATATTCTCTGCGGGGATTGTGTCTGGCTGTACATCTGGCAGCCATGTTGATCCCGCTGCTGTTGTTTTTTCTGACGGGATCGGGGGATCTTGCTGCGTGTATTCTGTGTCTGGTTCTGGTCGCGGCGGCATTTCTCATGGCATTATCCTCCATTCTCTGCAATGTGTGGATGATGGATCTTGCCGCGCCGGATAATAAGGTCATGGCAATGGCGTGGTCCGGGATGTTTTTTTATTGCGGGTGGGGCTGTTCGCGGCTGTTCCCTTCGCTTTTTCTCGGCAGGATCTATCCGTGGATCGAAACGATCGTTCCGTGGAGTCCCTGCCGCACGATCTTTCTCCTGTGGGCAGTGCTGCTGCTGCCTGCACTCTTTTTATTTTTCAGAATCCCCCGTAAAACAGAAGGAACTCCCTTATGATACCTTTGCTTGGCTCGACTGCACTGAATGTGATCCGTTATCCGGAAAATGCCCACCGGATCGTAAAAAAAGCGGCATTGGAACTGCAGAAATATCTGTATAAGATCACCGGCGAAAAGCTGGATGTGGAATGTGGCGGAGCTGCTGAAGGCTCGTTCTTCCTGCAGGAATCGGCAGAGGGGGATTATCCGGAAAACAAATTTGACCGGGCATCTGTCCGTGCTGAAAATGGATGTGTGATTTTTTCCGGAGAAAATTTCCGGTCGGTACTTTACAGTGTTTACGATTTTCTTCAGGATCGCTGCGGCGTCCGTTTTTTCGCACCGGGCGAATCCTTTGAACATATTGAAAAACAGGATCTTATGCTGCCGGAAGATCTTTGCTGCTGCTACGGTTCTGCGGTGGAGTTCCGGGATTTTGTGAACCGCACCAATCACCCGGAAGTGCTTTCCTTTGCCGCGAAAAACAGGATCAACTCCATTCTCGGATGCGGTCCGTGGGTGAACGGATCCGACGGATGCAGTGTGGAAAATGCGGAATTGATCCATTCGGCAGGTCTGATGGTGCGCGGACCGGGTCACAGCTGGAAACATTTTGTACCGGATGCCTCTCTTTTTGAAACGCATCCGGAATATTTCCCCATGTTTCACGGCGAACGCAAACCCAACGGGCGGACGGCGTGTTTTTCCAATCCGGCGGTACGGAAGATCTTTCAGGAAAAACTGCGTGCTTATCTTCAGGCACACCCGTACTGGGATATATTTGCATTCTGGGCGGAAGATGTGCCGGACCATGTTTATTGCGATTGCCCGGAATGTCGCAAAAAAAATGTGACGGACTGGTATCTGACACTGGTCAATGAATCGGCGCAGACCGTGGCGGAACTGCTGCCGGAGACCCGGTTTGAATTCATTTTGTATCAGGCGACATTGACATTGCCGGAAACGACAGAGGCACTCTACCGGAACGGCGAAAATATGCTGGTGAATTTCTGTTTGGGACAGCGGCGGGATATTTTTTATCCGCTGGATGCCCCCACGCAGAACAATACCGATCTGATGACGCAATACCGCACCTGGAGCGATGCCCTGAAAAAATTGGATTACCGGGGGAAAATGATCGTGATGGATTATTACAATCTGTGTGAATATCCCAATACCAGCCCCGCAGCCCGGGCGTTGCTCTGGCCATTGGACCTGATCGCACAGGATACCCGGTTCTTCCACAAAAACGGGATCGACGGCTTCGGTGCATTCACCGGATTCGACCGTTTGTGTTTTCCCGATCCCCTGAATCTGTGGTACCGGATCCGGATCTGGAACGATCCTTCTCTGGAACCGGAAGATTTGAAACAGGATTTCTACACAAAGTTTTTCAGCAGGAATGGAGCTGCGATCCGGAATTGGTCAGAAAAACGCAATGCGTTGATGCGCGATGCGGACAATGCGGAAAATATCGCCGCACTGGAAGCCATGAAAAATGATCTGCCGGATACCGGAGATGCGTTCAAAACGGCTGTGATCCTCTGTCATCTGGACTATGCGATCCTGCTGAAAAAAATGTTCCGCGCGTACCGGGAAAACGATCGTGCCGGCTGGGAAAAATTGAAAACGGAAGAATATCTTGTATTTCAGGAAAACAACCGCGGGATATTGGAAAAAGCAGTGGCCCCCTTCCCCATGCTCTGGTTTCAGTTTCTGGTGCGGTATATCGGCTGGCGTGATGACGGCAGCCGCATAGAGTTCCGCGAAACTTACCGCGATACATTATAAATAACAGAGGACAGCGCGATCATGTTTCATATTTTCAAAGCAAGTATGTTCAATAAAAATCTTTTTTCCGTAGCATTCCCCGCCGTGGTGCAGAATCTGATGCTTGCCCTTGTGGCGGCGTGCGACGCATTGATGCTGGGCAGACTGGATCAGAATGCCATGGCGGCAGTATCCCTTGCCACACAGGTGCAGTTCATTCAGAATATGCTGTTGTGGGCGATCTCCAGCGGGATCATGGTCCTGGGGGCGCAATATTGGGGAAAGAAAGATATCAAAGTGCTGGGAGAGATCTTCGGCAGCAGTATCCGCGAAACGGTGCTGGTGTCGGTACTGTTCTTTGCGGGGTGTTACTGGATCCCGGAAAAACTGATGCTGCTTTTTGCTCACGATGAAACATTGGTGCGGCTGGGTGCGGATTATCTGCGGCTGGCGTCCTGGTCTTATCTCATTACGGGGATCTCTCAATGTTACCTTGCCATTATGCGCGTCAGCGACCATGTCTCCCGGACAGCATGGATCAGCACGGGAACGGTTTTGCTCAATATCGTATTGAACGCCATTTTTATTTTCGGTTTGCTCGGCGTACCGCAAATGGGGATCCGCGGAGCGGCTCTTGCCACGATCCTTTCCCGGATTATTGAGCTGTTCTGGTGTGTGTTCTCCAGTTTTGAAAAATCATTTATCCGTTTGCAGTTCAAGCCGTTGATCACTTTCAACTGGCGGTTGATCGGGGATTTCTGGAAATATACCGTCCCCATTCTCGGCAGCAGTATGCTCTGGGGAACCGGTTTTACTGCTTATACCGCGATCATGGGACACATGGGACCCGATGCGGCGGCAGCCAATGCCATTGCCGCCGTGGTGCGGGATCTTCTGTGCTGTCTGTGCAATGGTATTGCCATCGGTGCGGGGATCCTCATCGGCAACAAACTGGGTGCGGGCAAACTGCTGGTGGGGAAAAAATACGGCGACCGCACGGTGGTGATCGCATTTCTCATCGGCTTTTTCTGCACGCTGGTGATCCTGGCTTCCATTCCGCTGATGGTTTATTATATCAAACTGACGGATCAGGCACGCTATTATATGATCGGGATGTTTGTGATCCTTTCTGTGTATATGATCGGACGGTGCGTCTGTACGGTGGTCATCAACGGGATCTTTGCATCCGGCGGCGATACGCTTTTTGATGTTTACAGTCTGATCGTCTGTATGTGGGGACTCGCGCTGCCCTGTGCATTCTCCGGAGCGTTTTATTTTCATCTGCCGGTGCTGGTGATCTATGCCTGCACCTGTCTGGATGAAGTTGGCAAGATCCCGTGGGTGATCTGGCATTATAAACGGTATAAATGGGTAAAAAATATTACCAGATAACCATGAGGAGAAAAAAATATGAAAAATCCGCATTTTGACTGGAAAGCGCATTACCGGGATTTTTTGAATAAAATCGATATTGCTTCCCTCCGGGGACATGCCGTGGAACTCTGCCGTATCGAAATGGGGCAGACGATCCGCCATCAGAAACAAGCGGCACAGTATGCCTTTGACCTGATCCGGGAAAACGGGATCCCCAATGCGGAAATGATTTCCTTTCCCGCCGACGGAAAGACTGTGTATCAGGATAAACGCATGCCGCTTGCATGGGATGCAACTTGCGGAAAACTCACACAACTTCTGCCCGGCGGAGCGGAACGGGTGCTGGCAGATTATCAGCAGCACCCCTTTCATCTCATCCACGGCTCCGTGGCAACGCCGGAAAAAGGGATCATCACAAAAATCATTACGGAAGACCAGTATCTTGCGGGAACAGATCCCCGGGGATGTCTGGTGATGCTCAATCCCATGACCGATCCCCGTCCCCGCGTTTTGAAACCGCTTCTGGATCAGGAAGCGTTGGGTCTGGTTTCCGATTATCTCAAAGGCAGATACAGCACACCCGATTCCCTGCAATGGGTGGTGGCGTGTACGGAAGGCGGAGATTGGCATATCACGGAAGAAGACCGCCCCTTCATCGGGTTCAGCGTTTCTCCCCGTACCGGCGATATGATCCGCACCGCCGCCAATCACGGAACAGTGAAAGTACGCGTGCAGTGCGACGGCAGACGCTTTGCGGATACCTTACCGGCTGTCACCGCGCTGATCCCCGGCAAAGATCAACGGGAAGTCTGGATCCTTGCCCACCTTTATGAACCCATGATCAACGATGACGCATTGGGTGTTGTCACCGCTATTGAGGTCGCCAGACGGATCATGGAAAAAAATCCTGTTCCGGATCATTCCATCCGGCTGGTCTTTGCTGCCGAGTTTTACGGATTTGCCGCATACGCCGCCAGCCGTGGGGGAGATCTGACAGATCAGGTCATCGGCGGTTGCAATCTGGACAGTATGTGCGCCGTTCCCGGCAGAGAAGATCTGAAACTGTGTCCCTCCGGCTGTTCCCCCTCCATTATGAACGAACTGCTCAAAGAAGCGTATGAAGTCTTTAAAGATGAACGGAAATTGAATTATGTAACCCCGGAATATCACGATGATATGTTCCTCAGCGACCGCAATACCGGTCTGCCCACGATCTGGCTGATGCACCATCACAATGCGGAATGCTGGCATAATTCAGCGCAATGTGACCCGGATTATTTTGATTGGCAGCTCTACCGGGAGAACACCGCCTTTGCCTGTGCCTACCTGTACCGTGCGGCAAATTGCGGAGATATGCAGGTCCCTGCAAGGGAACTCAAATTGGAAAAGATAAGTTCCCCCTGGCGGGATTACGCCGCAAAATTCATCTTTGCGCGGAAAGAAAAGGGGACCCCCTATTCTCTGGCAAAAGTTCCCCGCCACGCACGGATCAAGTTGCCGGATGGAATGATCTACGGGCATTTCGCCAATGTTTTAAGCAATATGGATGGCGTGAAAGATACAGCACGCCTGTTTCTGGAAGCGGAAGCGGAACGGGAAAAACGACTCTCTGAACAGGAAATCAAAAAGGATCTTGATGCGCTGAATTTTCTCGCCGATTATGGTTATCTGACGGCAGTTCAGCGTCCGGAGATCCGCAAAGAAGATATCTGCCGTGCGCTGAAAGATGCGGGAATCACTCAAAATGATGTGCTGCTGGTTCATGCCTCGGTTTCCGGGTGCGGCTATATTTCCGGCGGCGCAAAGACCATGATCGACGCGATCCGGGAAAGTACGGACACCTGTCTTTTTACCACCTTCACCAGACCCTACATCTACCTTGGCGGTGTCAATACCGATTGGGCATACGCGCCTTACGATCCCGCAGAACCGGATCAGGTCTGGACAGGTGAAACAGGGAAAACCGTTCTCCGGCAATATCCGGATGCAGTCCGGAGCCGCCATGTGACTCACTCATGGGCGGGATTCGGCAGCCGGATCCGCGAATGTCTGGCAGCACACGGGGAATTTGACAGCCCCTGCGGGAAGGATTCCCCTCCCGCAAAAGCATGGCAACTCAATGGCAAAGTCCTCTTTTTCGGATGCGGACCCGGTTCCAACACCTTCCTGCATTTTCTGGAAGACAGCTGCGATCTGCCCTTTCTGGATACAGCAGTCTGCCGGGTGAAAAATGCCGATGGAGCTCTGCAGACAGTGGCGATCCCGAAACATCTTCCCGGCGACCGGGATTTTTACCACGCCACCGGCAAAGGCAGCGGAAAATTCTACGACCGGGCATTTGCACGGGGTCTGAAGAAAAAATCTGTGCCGCTGGGAATGGGCGAATTGATCGTATTTGATCTTGCTGACCTTTATGAGATCGGCATGACGCTGATCAAAGAAGATCCGGATGTATTGCTCTGTGACAGACCGGATTGTTTGTTCTGCCGCGACCATAAAACACAAAAAGCATAACATCATTCTCATAAACAACTTATATTAAAAGGAAAAGGTTTTCTCCTATGAAATTTATCATTGTTGCAGACATCCATTTCGGTTCTCTGAATAAACAGGGATTTTCCATGCAGACAAAATATACCGAACAGGCTCCGGAAATTCTCCGCGCTCTCGGCGAAGCTGCTGTGGAACAGGGAGCCGAATTCATCATCCACGCCGGAGATATGGTCACATACGGGACTGCGGAGGAAATCAGTACCGCTGCTGCCTGCTGCTGCTCACTCCCCGTGCCTTTTTATACCGTCCTCGGGAATCACGATTGTATTCTGGAAAATTTTGAGGAACTCTGGCTCACCCGCGGTGCCGGATTTTTTCCGGAAGGAACTCTCGGCACCACTTTCATCTGCGGCGGATTGCGTTTTGATCTGCTGACAAATCGCTGGGGCGAAAATTCTCCCCTGTATGAACAGGATAAAGGATTCTTCACCCGGTTGGAACAGCCGGAATTTGAACGGCTCCGCGCCGGAGATCAAACCCTGCCCCGCGTGATCGTTTTCCATTCACAGATCCGCCCTGCCTATCCCCGTCAGACAGGAAAAGCAGGCGATATCCATGCTCCCTCCAACGGCTTTGAACATGTGGGCGATGAGATCATCCGTGAATTTCATCCTCTGCTGATCGCTGGCGGTCATAACCATATCAATGTTCTGGAAAAACTGGATTCCACCTACGCGATGACAGTTTCCTCACTTTCGGAAGCCCCCTTTGAATATAAACTGCTGGAATATACCGATGGCAAACTTTCCATGCAGACCTGCTCTCTTGGCGATCGCGTACCCTTCCCCTTTGAATATGATCCGGAAAAGAAATTCGTGCAGGGCGATCCCTGCGACCGCACTTTCTGAAGAAAAGAGTTTTGCAAAAGTTTTTAAGCTATCGCTTTGTTCCCGATAAGGAGAGATACCGGGAAAGAGGAAAAAACCTTTTGAGGACGCTCTGTTCCTATCATGGGGAGATAAGCACGCTGAAGGCGTGCAGGATTATAGCCTATGGGCTTGCCCATAGGTTCAAAGGTATATTACACCACTTG
>JAZNXT010000134.1:0-24380 GCA_045594005.1 Victivallales bacterium | reverse complement strand
ACTTATAGGACTTATGGGACACGGATGTGTCCGTCAGAAAAAAACTGATAGCTGATAACTGACAACCTGGAAAGGAATTTTTATGGAACCATTAAATGATTTCGGTTATGTGGAAAAGGCTTTTGCCAATGTCCGTGAGGTACTTGAAAAACAGGCGGACAATATCAAAGCCGGTGCCGCACTCATGGCGGAGGCGATCAAAAATGACCGTCTCATCAATGTATATGCAGGCGGTGGACACACCACGCTGGCAATGGGAGAGATGTTCTTCCGTGCCGGCGGACTTGCCAATATCAACCCCCTGATGGAAACGGCTCTTTCCGTATTCAATCAGGCACTCAAATATCTGGAATTGGAACGGACCGTGAACTTCGGGGCGTCCATCATCAAATATTACGATATTCAGAAAGATGATGTGGTGCTGTTTTTCCACAATATCGGGATCAATCCCGCCACCATTGATGCGGCATTGGAAGTGAAGAAACGCGGCGGAAAGATCATTGCGGTGGCAAGTTCCTACTGGCAGAACGAAATGCCCGCAGATCATTTCATCCGTCATCCCTCCGGAAAAAATCTTTTTGAACTGGCAGATGTGTGTATTGACGACTACAATCCCGTGGGGGATGCCATTGTGAACATTCCCGGTCTGGATACACCCATCGCTCCGGTTTCCAACATTGTGGATTTCACCATCGCACACCTGCTGGAGATCGAAACAGTCCGTCAATGTCTGGAACAGGGGATCGTTCCCCCGGTCTGGAACAGTGCAAACGCTCCCGGCGGCGATGAAAAGAATGCAGCTTATCTCAAAAAATATAAACCCCAAATCAAGAGTCTCTGATCATGAATGACAACGTAAACAAAATGAATGAAGCCCTGGCGGCACTCTGCGAAAAATACAGTGTTGCGGCACGGGGAACCATCTCCATGGACGACAAAGGAAACTGGAAACTTGCCTGTTCCTGCGGCAAAGAAACATTCCTGCTGCCCTGGCGCACCGAACGCAAATTTGTGGAACTGAAAAAATTTCTTGACGACAAAACGCTGGAAGATCTTTCCACCCTGCGTTTCTGCACCGTCAAAACCGGCGGTTGTCTGAAACAGCAGATCGCCCGTGAAATGGATATTGCTGTCTATTTCACCGGAGCCCCCGTGGAATCAGTATTTGCAGTCTGCAGCGCAGAAAAAGGTGCGGCGGCAAATATCATTGCAAAACTCGCCAACGATGTGAGCGTGAGTATTGAATGTTCCACCAAACTGCCCGCCGGACAGGAGGAGATTGACCGGCATGAACTCATTGCTTCCCGCGGTGTTGCCTCCGATCAGACCGTGGATACCCAGACTCCCCATTCCTCCATTTATGTTTACGGAGAGAACGGCGAACAGCGTTATACCGATACCGATACGGAACTTTTCGGATTCAGCTATGCAGAGATCTGGCTGATCCGCGCCGCTTTTGCCGCACTTTCCGACACGAAACTTTTTGATGAATGGAACATTGCGTACTACGAAATGATGAAGTGTGCGCAGGCGGCATTGGATTCCGAAGAACTCAAAAAAGTGATCATTCTTTAATTTCAGGAGGAACGGGATTATGAAACCTGTAAAAATTGCGATGATGAGCCTGACTCACGGGCATACAAGAAAATATTATCAGACCCTGCGGGACAATCCGAAACTGGATTGGGTGGCAAGCTGCGCCGAAGATCAGCGGGCAAAAGATGTTTACGACCTCTATAAAACGGGCGTCCCCTGCTATCTGGATCCGGCAAAAATGTTTGAAGAACACCCCGATATCGAAGCCGTGGTGCTTGCCTCCGCCAACAGCAAACACATGGAACAGGTGCGTTTCTGTGCGGAACGGGGGATCCATATCCTCTCCATGAAGATCCCCACATTCAGTATGGAAGAATATGATGAAATGATCGAACTGTGCGACAAAGCCGGGATCGTGTGTCAGGTGGAACTGGAAATGCACTACAATCCCGTGGTGCTGCGTCTGAAAAAACTCCTTCAGGAAGGAGCCATCGGCAAGATCCAGGCGATCCAGGCAACCAATATCACCCTCTCTCCCGTGTGGGCATTCCCGTGGCAGGGTGTTCCCGAAGAATCTTTCGGCAGCCGCGTGAATCTGAAAGACGGCGATGACCGTTTCCGTGGCGGCGCACTTTGCGACCATCCCCATATTTTTGACCTGATCCGCTGGCTCACCGGCAGCGACTTTGATTATATCTATGCGGCAGTGGCACCCAATCTCCGCAAGGATCTCCCCGTGGAAGATATGCTCCTTGCCAACGGCAAGATGAAAGACGGTACGGCGTTTCTCTTTGACCCCTCCTGGTCACGGCTGGAAGAACGCATTCCCGTCCCGGCTCCGGGATGGGAAGTGTTCCCGAAACGCATGGAAGTGAATCTGGTCATCACAGGCGAAAAAGGTGTTCTGGTCTGCGATTGTTTCGGACCGAATGTGTATCACAACGGTGCGCCCAACGACCGCTATACGGTGCAGTACACCTACTTTGATGAATGGATCGGTCTGATCGATGAATTTGTGGATTGCATCCGCAACGGGAAACAGCCGAAGATCAATCTCCGCTGGCACAAACAGACCATTCAGGCGATGCTCGGCTGCTACGAAAGTATCAAGACCGGTCAGGTCGCAAACATCAATCTCTGAAAGTCGAAACGGGAAAAACGATCATGTCACAGGAAAGAGATATCCTTTTTGCACGGATGAATCCGCAACCTGTCAGTTTTGAACTCATTTCTGACGGGGTCTGCCGTTTGGATGATGCTGCAAAAATCGTAATCGCCACGCCGGAGGAAATCCGATCTCCGGCATCTGTCATCCGGAAATTCTGGAATTGTTCTCCGGAGATCCGCTTTGAAAAGGCGGCATCCTGTTCCAATGTCAGCGGTGCATACGATATTACGGTGGATGAAAACGGGATCCGTATCACAACTCCGGATCGTAACGGCGTATTGAATGCGCTGAAAACATTGCGGCAGCTGGCGGAAGAAGAACGCGGCGTATTGAAATTTCAAGCATACGAACTGCCCTTCTGCCGTATCAGTGATGCTCCGGCGATCTCTTTCCGCGGACTGCATATCTGCTGGTTTCCGGAAAACCACTCGTATCAGATCGAACGCGCCATCCGTCTTGCCGCATATTGCAAATACAATTATGTGGTGCTGGAAACATGGGGTGTTTTTCCCTTTGAAAAAGCTCCCTTCCTCTGCTGGCAGGACAAGGCTCTGGATAAAAATGAACTCAAACGGATCATTGCAGAAGCCAATGAACTGGGTCTGACTGTGATCCCGCAGTTCAATATTCTCGGGCACGCCTCCGGCTCCAGAGAAAATGGCGGGAAGCATGTAACGCTGAACCGTTTCCCGGAATACGCCTCTCTCTTTGAGCCGGACGGCTGGAGTTTCTGCCTCAGCAATCCGGAAACGCGCAGAATCCTGAAAGATTGCGTACTGGAGATGTATGAAACATTCGGCAAGCCCGGATTTTTCCATATCGGAAGCGATGAAGCGCGTCTGCTTGCCACCTGCCGCACCTGCCGCAGGATCCCCCGGAAAGATCTGGTGAAGGATCATTTTCTCTTTTTCCACGATCTTATGGTACAACAGGATGCGCGGATCATGATGTGGCACGATATGCTGCTGGATAAGGAAGATCCGCGCTGGAACGGCTATATTGTCTGCGGCTCCGTCAAAGACGGCTTGACCGATCTTTACAAAGAATTGCCGAAGGATATTTTTATCTGCGACTGGCAATACGGTTATCCCAAAGGCGAAAACGATACGCCCCCCACATGGGCAACCAGCCGCTTCTTCAAAGAAAACGGGTTTGATGTGATCGTTTCACCCGCCAGCAATCTTGATGGATTGCGCTCTCTTGCGGAACTGACGGCTACGGCTCCGCTGGCAGGGATCCTGGAGACCACGTGGGCAGATCTGGATACGGGGATGTTTACAACCGTCTATAAAGGATCTGCAGCGATCTGGCACGGAGGTGACAGCTCAAAACTGAACGATGCTTACATCAGACCGTGGGCTCCGGATGACATGTGCGTGATGCACCACCTGATCCGGCAGGTGGAAAATGATATGGCTTTGCGTGATTATTATGCCGCCGGCAGGATCATGCTCCAGGTACCGGAAAAGATCCATCTGTAACGCTCACTTCCCCACTACAAAGGAGATCATACACCATGACAGACAGAACAAAACATTTTCTCACAACCGACCTGATTCCGATCCCACGCTCCGTCACGATCGGCGACGGTGCGTTCATCACGCTGGAAGACGGTTTGAAACTCACACTGCAAATCCCGGAAACAGCCGGCGCAGAAAAGATCCTGAACGACGATGCTTTCCTTTTCTGGAAGATCCGTTTTGACATCGTTTGCGAACCGCTTGCAGAAACGCTCCCCGCAGAAGGTTATGATCTGGAGATCAGAGAAGATCAGACGATCCTGCTTAAAGCCGCCGATCTTGCCGGTGCCAGATATGCCCTGCGCACCATGCGGCAGCTTGCGATCCCGGAACGGGGCGTAAAAGCGTCTTCCCGGCAGATCCTGCCTCCGGCAAAGATCGTGGATTCTCCGGATCTGGCATTCCGTGGTGTTCACATCTGCTGGTTCCCGGAAACGCGGGTGTTTGAAGTTGAAAAAATGATCCGTCTTGCGGCGTATTACAAATACAACTACATTGTATTGGAACCGTGGGGCGTATTTCCCTTTGAATGTGCGCCGTTCATCGGCTGGAAAGAAAAAATGGTCCCCAGAGCGGAATTCAAACGGCTGATCGCCCTTGCAAAATCCTTCGGGATCACTATGATCCCTCAAATCAATTTGAACGGACACGCATCCATGTCCCGCGGCATGACAGACAAACATGCTGTGTTGAATTTCGCGCCGGAATATTCCCCGCTTTTTGAACCCAGCGGATGGTGCTGGTGTCTGACCAATCCGGAATCCCGCAAAGTTCTTACGGAAATGGTGGAGGAAATTCACGATTTCTTCGGCAGACCGCCTTATTTCCATGCCGGATGCGATGAAGCGTACGACATGGCATCCTGTCCCTCCTGCGCCGAACATACTCCGGCAGATCTGCTGCAGGATCATCTGGTCTATTTCAACGATCTGATCAAATCACGCGGCGCACGCATGATGATCTGGCACGATATGCTCCTGCCCCGCAATGCGGATTGGGAAGGCTATGTGGCTTGTGCCACACCGGAAAACGGGACTGCCGATCTTTACAAGACGCTCCCCCGTGACATCATCATCTGCGACTGGCAATACTGCGGCTGTGTTCCCGCCCGGGATCCGGATTTTGAATGGGCGTCCAGCAAATTCTTCATGGATGCCGGATTTGAAACCATGCTCTGTCCGTGGGACAATCCGCCGAACATGATCTCACAGGGTCGCTATATGGCAAAGAACGGCGGATTCGGACTGCTGGAAACGACCTGGCACACCTGTAAAAGCAACGCCTTTCTGGATATGTTCCGCACCGGTGCGATCGGCTCCTGGAGCGCATTGAACCCGGAAGGATCGAAGTATCTGTGGAACCGCCACAATGAAGCAAGATATCTGCGTCAGATCGATACGGATATGGGTACTGAACATTACGAGGAAACCGGGAAACTGGTCGATTATCAGATCCCGCCCTTCCGCTGGTAAGGTTGATCCTCAAAACGGATTTTTCCGGAGAGCGGCAGTTTTTTTGAAGACTGCCGCTTTTTTTCGGCTTTTTTTTGCACGATCCGCTTGCGATTTTTCATATACTGTGTTATTATAACGGCAGAAAAAATATCAACAGGAATGGAGGACCGGATGGAAAGCGGCAAACAAGACAACATGAATATAAGCACCGGAGCAATGGGAGTCAGCTCCGACGCGGCAGTGGCACTTCTGCTGACAAACGGGAATGAGTACCGGCGCGATCTTCAGAAAAAATATGGAAAATTTTTCCTGTATTTTTCTGCGGCAGCACTTCTGTTGGCAGGCGGTTTTCTGCTGGCAAGTTTTTTTGTGGAAGATTTCCTGCTTCTCCGTTATCTTTCCATCGGGATCGGCACACTGTGGCTGATTTGCGGGATCGTGATCCTGCTGTTCATTTTTCCCGAAAAAGCGGCAGTCCATTTTACAGAAAAGATCCTGCCCGGAATTTGTGAAATGCTGGATCCTGAACTGGAATATGCACCGGAAGATGGAGTCCCCATTGCAGATTACCGCGCCTCCGGACTTTTTCCCGTCCGCTGCAAAAGTTACAGATATTGCGATCTGATTACCGGATCCTATCGCGGAAAGAGTGTGAGTTTCTCCAATTTTCAAACGACCTGCGAGCGGGAGATCACCGATACAAGAGGAAAAAAAAGGATCATGGAGCATGTCCTTTTTTCCGGAGTATTTCTCACTTGCGGTCCTATGGATGGTGTCACGCAAAACATTCTGGTGATCCCCATTGGAGAATACGAAAAAATGGCAGCTGTTCTTTCCGATGTATCCAGCCCCATGCTGATTTTCCGGAAACCGGTGGCATTGCAGAACGCGGAGGATTTTCAGGAACATTTTGCAGTATTTTCCACTGATGAAGAACAGGCAAAAACATTTCTGACACCGGAACGCTGTGCGCGGATCTGCGCACTCCGCAAGGAATTGGAAGGGCCGCTCTGCATTTCCTATATGCCGGATCACACCTATGCGGCAGTGGGGAAAATGATCGATCTTTCCGCTCATTCCATCTGGTCGCCATTGGGGAACGATGAAATCAGAAAGCCGTATCAGCAGTTGGAACAGATCCTGCGGATCCCCGGCTCACTTTGAACTATTGAAATAGAAAGCAGTTATTTTTATGACAGACAAAGACAACAACAGCAACTGTGTTCTTAATTTCGGATCATTGAATATCGATCTTGTCTATTCCGTACCGCATTTTCTTGTGCCGGGAGAAACACTGGCGTGTTCCGCGTTCAACCGCTATGCAGGGGGCAAGGGGTTGAATCAGAGTGTGGCTCTTGCCCGTGCCGGAGTAAAAGTCTTTCATGCCGGAAAAATCGGACCGGACGGAGAGTTTCTGCGGCAGACTCTTGTGGATGCAGGGGTGGATGTGAGTTTTCTTCTGGAAAGTGCCTGCCCCACCGGAAATGCACTGATCGAAGTGGAAGATATTTCCGGCGGGAACCGGATCCTGCTGTATCCGGGAGCGAACCGTGCCATTACAGAAGATGAGATCGTATCGGTACTGGAAAAATTCCCTGCCGGGACGATCCTGCTGCTTCAGAACGAGATCAGCAATATACCATTTCTCATCAATGAAGGATACGCACGGGGATTCCGGATCATGTTCAACCCGGCACCGTGTACACCGGATGTGGCGGAAATGCCATTGGAAAAGATCCATACACTTTTTGTCAACGAAGTGGAAGCGGCACAGTTGACCGGACAGGATCAGGATACCGATCCGGCTGTCCTTGCGGATCTTCTGACAACGCGTTATCCCCGCACGGATTTTGTGTTGACTCTCGGAAAACGGGGAGCCTTCTATGCCGCAGGAAAAGATGTGCGTATTTTTGTTCCTGCGGAAGATGTCACACCGGTGGACACCACCAGCGCAGGAGATACTTTCACCGGCTATTATCTTGCCGCATTGCTGCGGGGATATGATCCGGAGAAAGCGATGGCTTTTGCGTCAAAAGGTGCGGGGATCGCAGTCAGCCGTCCCGGCGCGGCACGATCCATTCCCACAGCAGAGGAAGTTTTCGGATGCTGAATTTGATTCCACAGAATTGCAGGATCGTTGTCACCGGTGGAGCCGGTTTTATCGGCTCGGCATTGACGGAAACGCTGTTATCTGCGGGGAGCAACACGGTGGTCTGCGTGGATAATTTCAGTACGGGCAGCCGGGAAAACATTGCTGATTTTTTACAGAACGCTCATTTTATACTGGAAGAAGGGGATATTTGCGACGAGTCATTTATGTGCCGTGTGATGCGGGGTGCGGATTATGTGTTTCACGAAGCGGCATTGGGATCGGTTCCCCGTTCCATGGAACATCCTGCAGAAAGTTTGCGGGTCAATATTTCCGGAACGGCATCGGTGTTCCACGCGGCAGCACTTGCAAATATCAAACGGCTGGTCTATGCCTCCAGTTCTTCGGTGTACGGGGATGAAATGACATTGCCGAAAGTGGAATACCGCACGGGAAATGCGCTTTCTCCCTATGCTCTCTCCAAACAGGTGAATGAGCAGCTTGCGGCGCAATTTGCAAAGATCTACGGTCTGAATTGTGTGGGATTGCGCTATTTCAATGTGTTCGGCAGACGCCAGAATCCCAATGGTGCGTATGCGGCAGTGATCCCGAAATTCACGGCAAGCCTGCTTGCACACAATGCTCCGGTCATCAACGGCAGCGGGCAGATCTCCCGGGATTTCACTTATGTGGACGATGTGGTTCAGGCAAATCTGCGTGCGCTGACAAAAGAAAATATTTGCGGAGAAGTCTTCAATATCGCCTCATCCCGTGAAATCTCGTTGGACGATCTTTTTTATGCACTGCGTGACGGTCTGGCGCAATGGGATCCGGCGATTGGCAAGATCGAACCGGTTTACGGCAGCAGCCGTCCCGGCGATATTCCCCGTTCTCTTGCAGACATCGGGAAAGCACGGGAACTGCTGGGATATGAGCCGCGTTTCTCTTTTGCTGATGCGATCCGGGAAACACTCCGCTGGTATGTGGAAAAAAGCGGATTTGCAATATCGTAAAGGTGTGCTATATTAACAGAACCGGGTATATTCATTACTGCTGAATAAGGAGCCGACACAGGATTATGAAATTTGTTCACGCACTTATTGTTGTGATCGTTGCCATCACGATCGTGGTGGGGGCGTTTGCCATGCTTGTGCCGGTCTATAAAAAGATGCGTCAGGCAGAGCAGACTGTCCGGGTCAAACGGGAGATCCATGAACAGCTGCGCGGCGAGATCATGACCATCCAGCAGGAGATCCACGATCTGGAACACAACAGCTCCGCCACAGAAAAAATCGCCCGGGAGAAATTCAATTACTGCCGCGAAGGCGAAATCATTTATATCTATTCCGAGTGAGCGCGATGCAGATCCTTTCCGCAAATGATCCTGCAGCTTTGGATTCGGCTTTGAAGATCCTGTATTCCCACGACGGCGTGATGCTGGCTCCAACGGAAACCGTGTACGGTTTGCTTTGTGCGGAAAGCAGCAACGCGGCAAAAGAACGGATCTATCAGCTGAAACAGCGGGATAAAAACAAACTGCTGGCAAATTTTGTGCCGGAGATCCGGACTGTTCTTGATTTTGTGCCGGAGATCCCGGAAACTGCACAGCGTTTTGCACAAAGATTCTGTCCCGGTCCCATCACCATTGTCATTCCCGACGGCAATGGCGGCACTTTCGGGTTCCGGATCCCCGATCACCCGTTTATTCTGGCATTACTGAAGGCGTACGGAAAAGCGATCGCCTCCACCAGCGCAAATCTTTCCGGTGAAAAAGCGGCTCTTTCCGTGCCGCAGGCGATGGAAAGTCTGGCAGGAGAAACAGACCTTGCCATTGATGGAGGCGTGATCCCGGAAGGTTCTCCCGCCTCAACAGTCGTCCTGGTGAACGGGGACAATTCCTGGAGGATCCTGCGTCCGGGTCCGGTCACAGAAGATATGTTGAAACAATCACTTGCATAAGGAGGAAATATTATGCTTTCGGTCCTTTCCATGAAAGACATTCAATTTCCGGATCATGTCCTTTTCGGCGCAGGCGGTGCTGGGCATCAGATCGAAGGGGATAATATCCACAGCCAGTTTCACGAATACGAAACGACGCACCCGGAATGGTTTCCCACTCCTGCGGGCAAAGCCTGCAACGGCTGGGAGATGTATAAGGAAGATATCGCTCTTTTCAAAGAACTGGGTTGGCAGATCTACCGTATGAGTATCGAATGGAGCCGGATCGAACCGGAACAGGGTGTTTACGATCAGACCGCCATCCGCCGCTATATCGATATGCTGGAGCGTTTGAACAACGCGGGGATCAAAGTTTCCCTGACGACACATCATTGGACGCATCCTTTGTGGTTTGAACGGCTGGGCGGTTTCAGGAAACGGGAAAATATCAAATATTTTCTGCGTCATCTGGATTTTATCGTGCCGCAGATCAAAGACTATGTTCACAGCTGGAGCGTGATGAATGAATTTACAAATCACGGCTCCAATCCCGCAGAATTTGAACTGATGAAAAACCTGACAGTGGCACATGCCATGGGGTATCACACCATCAAGAAATATACCGATGCGCCCGTCAGCAGCACCCACTCCATCATTCATTGGCAGCCGTACCGGAGTTTTGATGAATTCGACCGCTGTGCCGCAAAAATTCTGGATTGGGGTACGAACGGCTATTTTATCCATGCCATGGAAACCGGGGAAATGATCCTGCCGTACACCGATGAAGAATATATCCCGGAACTCAAGGACAGCCTTGACTACTGGGCTATCAATTATTATACACGGCACATGGCAAGCGCACGGACGAAAAACTTAAAGACTCACCGTTTTGAATTTGACCGTTTGAGTCTGGTCAACAGCCCCATATATCACGAAGAATTTTATCCGGATGCTTTCGTACAGCACCTGCCCCGTTTCAAAAACAAGCCGGTCTATATCTGCGAAAACGGAGCCTGTGCCGAAGATGACCGGTTCCGGATTGCGTATCTGGCACAACATCTCATGGCATTGAAAGAGGCTATGGATATGGGGGTGGATCTTCGCGCATATATCCATTGGTCCGCCATGGATAATTATGAATGGGGATCATTCGAGCCGCAGTTCGGGCTGGTTTCCGTGAACTGGAAAACATTTGAACGGACTCCGAAGCCAAGTGCCTATTTCTTCCGGGATGTGATCCGGAAACATGGGATCGATCACGAACTGCGGAAAAAATGGTTGGAAGGTCTCTCCGATCTCAAAACCTATGAACTGCCCATCAAGAAGGGTTCCTGATGGAAAACGAAAGCGTCAATCTGACTAAATTTCTCAGCACCGCCGGCGTGGCATCACGGAGACATTCCACTGATCTGATCAAAGAAGGGCATGTGGTCGTGAACGGTGAAGTACAGACCAATCCCGGTACGCGGATCACAGAAAATGACCGTGTTTCCGTTGACGGTAAAGAAATCCGGATGCGGACGAAGCGGCATTATGTGATGCTCCACAAACCCCGTGGATATGTCTGCACCAGCGAAGATGAACACGCCGCAAAAAAAGCCATCGATCTGATTCAGTTGAAAGACGGCGCACGCCTCTTTTCCGCAGGAAGACTGGATAAAAACAGCGAAGGATTGATCCTCTTTTCCGATGACGGCGATTTTGTGGAACAACTCACACATCCGCGCCACGGGATCGAAAAAACATACGAAGTCAGCACGGATCGCCCGCTGACTCAAGACGATATCAGCCGGATGCTCAAAGGCATCCCCAATGCAGGAGATCTGCTGAAGGCTCTGGCTGTCCGCACCCTTTCACCTACAAAATATCAGCTGGTACTGGGTGAAGGGAAAAACCGGGAGATCCGCAGGATGATGGACGCACTCGGACACTCCACCAATCGCTTGAAACGGGTCGCCGTGGGCAGATTGACGCTGCGCGGTCTGGATGTGGGCGAATGGCGGGAGCTGACAAAAGAAGAATGTCTGCTGGCATTGCAGAAAACCGAACGGCAGCAGAGCTCACAACAAAAAGCCTCGCAGAAAACCACGCGGAACCAACCGCACCGTCCGCGCGGAGCGCGGGACTGACCGGCAAAAGCCGGTCGATACAAAAAAATGTACGCGGCGGCAGAAAAAAAACTGCCGCCGCGATTTTTTTGTATCAGCACCGTTTCCCTTTCCGGGAAACGGTGCGTCCCGCGCTCCCGCGCATATCTCAATCGCCCTTCCAGCTGGATTTTCCGAACCAGTTTACGCCCTGATAGGCACACCATGCGGAAACGGTGCCGATGCCGTCGGCGATGAGCAGATCGTAAAACAGTTGATCTGCTTCCGCTTTCGTCCAGCCTTCCGGATGGGTGCGATAAATGAAATCGTGGGCGAATGCTGCCCGGAGAGCTTTTGTATCGCCCGGCGGAAAAACGAACCGCCAGAAAAAGCGCGGCACGCTGGCACCGTCAGACTTGAAACCATAAGGCACGACGATGGTCTTGCGCTTCCAGATCACGGTCAATCCTTCCGGCTCTTTCAGGGTGAACACGTTGCCGTTTTCATCTTCTCTGTGAACTTCAACGAGCATTATTCCGCACTCCATTTGATCACGGGCAAGCCCTTTTTGAAGTCTTCCAGCGTGGGTGCTTTTCCCGTCGCGGAATATTCGTTCATCACCGCAAGACCGTATTCCATGACGGAATCGCGGAACGCGATCCAGTCGGCGGCATCCTGTTTCCAGCGGGGATTGCTGCTGTTTGCGTAGCAGTCCGGCTCTCTGGCGGTGTATCCGCGCGCCACGCGTGCGGAAGTCAGGTGTGCTTCCATTGCACGGTCGTAATCCGCCAGCGTCGGGGGGATCTCTTCCAGTACAAGTCCGCCGTCTTTTACGATGCGTTTTTTGCCGGAATTGACGGCTGCGCTCCACGCTTCGTCCGTGACTTCGATATTCGGCTGCGGGATCTCTTTGCAGCTGTGGTGATAGGCGTTCAAAATTTCGCCGTTTTCGGTATTATAATGCAAATAAATCATGTTACTTTTTTCCTTTCGTTTATACGCAGGGTGCAAACTGGGGTGCATAGCAGCCCGTTACCTTATATGTCTGCCCTGCGAAAACTGGTGTGATACTTCTATAAAACACCGACAAAGCATATCCGCCCTCGTTGTCGAAATAAAAAACAGAAAGCTCCATTCCGTCAATAATCACACGGCAATTCTGTCCGTCGTTAGCATGCATTTTTATCCAACCATTAGTTTCAGCAGTATATTCGGTTTCTGGCGAAAAAATCGTCCACTCTCCCCACTTTGTCAAACCTCCTCCACCACCGCTGCCGCCAGTGGGATTTGCCCAAACCGGCGTGACACCATCCGTGTTAAGTGTCAGAACCTGTCCGGCGGTTCCGGCAGCGGCAGGGGCTGTCAGTTTACTGTTTGCGGCAGTTTGCGCGTCGGCAGCATTGGCAAGCGCGGTATCTGCCGTATTTTGCGCGTCGGCAGCATTGGCAAGCGCGGTATCTGCCGTACTTTGCGCTGTTGCAGCATTGGCGAGCGCGGTATCTGCCGTACTTTGTGCGTCTGCAGCATTGGCGAGCGCGGTATCTGCCGTACTTTGTGCTGTTGCAGCATTGGAGAGCGCGGTATCTGCCGTATTTTGCGCGTCGGCAGCATTGGAGAGCGCGGTATCTGCCGTACTTTGTGCTGTTGCAGCATTGGCAAGCGCGGTATCTGCCGTACTTTGTGCTGCGGCAGAGTTGGCGGACGCGCTGTCTGCTGTCAGTTGAATTTCAGCAACAGATCCGGCAACGCTTTTGATTTTGTCTTCCAATGCATTATGTGCAGTGTCGTTTTCATTGGAAAATCCGGCAAACAGCTGTTCGGTCTGTGCAGCGGTGTAATATTCCGGCGCAGCCATTTCCGGAGAATGTTCATTCAGAAAGACTGTATTCCGGGCGATAGCATCGGCATGAAGCAGTACTGTCTGGAAATTTCCGGAAATGCGTCTGACCTCCATACGAACGATTAAATCCTCCGCGCTGCCGATTTTCTGTTCAAACCCGACCGTATTGCAGTTGACGCGGATACTGATTTTTCCATGAAGCGGATCGGCATCGTCCCAATCTCCGGGCAGATTGACACATTCCGGTCCGGCGAAAAGCATCAGGGGATCTTCCCCGTGAATAAAATCGGCATCGGCGGCAAGGGTAAAAGAATCGTTTTCAAGGAAAGTGATCGCCTGATTCG
Source organism: Victivallales bacterium (assembly GCA_045594005.1). Lineage (GTDB taxonomy): Bacteria > Verrucomicrobiota > Lentisphaeria > Victivallales > UBA1829 > SIG77. The sequence continues at coordinate 10,404 of JAZNXT010000134.1, read as the reverse complement.
CTTCATCAAGAAAAGTGAAACAGAAGATCACGGTTTCACCGAAACAGATTTGCGGCAGGTCTTCACGGTTCCAAATCGTTTCAGAGGGACGGTCCGGATAAATAAATTTCAGCGTTCTGCTGTTGACGGTAAGCGGGATCCTCCGGCAGACCGCACTGTTGGTTGCAGTGTCAGACATAACAAACTCCTTTCGTTGTCTGGTTGACACAGCATTTTTTCAGCGTCAAAGGAAAAGGAGTCTTTCTGCCGGATCCGGATACAAAAAAGCCGTTCCGCAGCGGGAACGGCTTTCTGCTCTTTTATCCGGAGATCATTTCACTTTCAAAGATTTGAAATGAGGCAGATATTTTTTGTTGGCAGCAAACATCTTATTGACCATCTCCCGGATCTCAGCCAAACTCAATACGGCGGATGTGAGGGGGTCAAAGATGATAGACTGGTACACCAGTGCCGGATCACCCGTCAAAGCCCCGGCGATCGCCAGTTCTTCGCAGCGGCTGGAAATATTGTTCAGCAGAGCCAGCTGATCGGGCATGGCTCCCACATGGAAGGGGACGATCCCTTTCTGACTGGCAAGGACAGGGACTTCCACGCAGGCTCCCTGTGGCAGATTGTCGATGATATTGGTATTGGGGATGTTGCCATTGAATTCATAGGGGGTGTTATCGCCGAACACCGCATTGAAGATACAGGACGCATATTCATATCCCCGTTCCAGCGGAAAATCCTCCTTCAGAGCTTCGCGGCTCACTTTGCGCCAATCTTTGGAACGCGCGGCATAACGGTCCAGAATGTAGGAATGAACTCCCGGATTCCAGCCGGTGCCGTGGGTGCAATATTTTTCAATGAGATCCGGGCGTTTCCGGAACCAGGCATTGTATTCGCTGTTGTGTCCGCTGGATTCAGTAACATAATAATCCAGAGCCAAAAACATTTCGTTCCGGACCAGTTCCTGTTCGTAAATATCTTTGCGCTTTGTGACCGCCTTCCGGATCAGCGGATAGGCATCTTTTCCCTTCCATTCGTATTTGAGATAAAACGCCTGATGATTGATCCCCGCACAAGTGTAGGTGATATCTTTCATATCTGCGCCGATCCATCTTGCCAGCATGGCGGCAGTTCCCTGCACGGAATGACAAAGCCCGGTGATATTCAGATGAGGATAAACTTTCTGCATCCCGCTGCACAGCATTGCCATGGGGTTGGTGTAGTTCAGCACAATGGCGTTGGGACAGAGTTTATCAATATCGGCACAGATATCCAGCATCACCGGCAGAGTGCGGAGCATACGGAACACGCCGGAAGGTCCGCGGGTATCGCCAACATTGATATCCACTCCGTATTCCATGGGAATGGTGATATCCGTACTGAACACCCGGTAACCGCCCTGAAGGATCGTGATCGCCACGCCATCCGCGCCGCGCAATGCTTCCTGCCGGTCCATGGTCACAGTAAGTTTTGCAGGATATTTTCCGGCTTCAATGATTTTTTCCACGGCTTTGCGGCTGAATTCCAGGCGTTCGGCATCAATATCCATCAGCACCAGTTCCGCATCTGCAAGCGCGGGGAATGTCAGGACATCACGGACAAGACGGCGGGTGAAACCGAAACTTCCGGCTCCGATGAAGGCGATCTTTTTTCTCATTTTTCTGCTCCTTGATCTTTGATTTTTTCTTCCGGACAACTTGAGAAATCGTTCTTTTGTGCTATATTATACTCCGTAACACACTGTAATTCAATGGTAAAATCATGTCAAAAATACAAGATTTATGCGATTTTGAAGATTGTTTCGGAAAACTTTCCGTCCGCCGCTTCATCTACCCGGAAAAAAGTTTTATTCTTCCGGTGGAATTGCGGGCGGCGGGATTGCACTATATTTCCAGCCACGATTACAGTTGGGATGGCGCGCAACGGTTCTGCAAAGAATCCGGCGCACTGATCCAATATACGCTTACGGGATCCGGTGCATTGGATTGGAACGGAAAAGTAACCACCATATCCCCCGGCGATGCCATGCTTCTGACTTTTCCGGAACAGCACCGTTATTTTCTGCCGCCGGAATCTGACCATTGGGAAGTGTTGTATATCTCTTTCACAGGGAGCGGCGCACAGAAGATCATCCGGGATCTGCGTTCCGGAACAGATGCAGTGGTATCTTTATCACCCACAGGAAAAACAGTCAGCACCATGCGGTCCATCCTGCACAGCGACCAGCCGCCGACGGTATGGGGTGCGGCAGACAGGGGATATCATCTGCTGATGGCTCTGGCTGATGAGTTATCCCAACAGCGGTGCGGCACACCGCTGTTTCTTCAGAAAGTTATGAATTATTGCAGGAATCATTTGAATGAAGATCTTTCTGTGGATGGTCTTGCGGAAATTTCCGGATACAGCCGATGGTATTTTTCCCGGGAATTCAAAAAAAATCTGGGTCTTTCCGTACCGCAATATGTGATGGAGCTGCGTTTGCAGCAGGCGGAAGAACTGCTGCAGTCCACCCAATATTCGGTCAAAGAGATCGCGGAGATGTGCGGATTCCGCAATACGGCATATTTCATCCGGTGTTTTTCTGAAATGTTCGGCGTCACACCGAGTATTTTCCGCAAAACGGAAAAATAGTATTGAAAAATGGACTTTTTTGAAAAATCGTCCTTGCAGTTCGTACCAATGGGGTGTAATGTACCGGACACACAGTTACAGTATTATAAAATCGAAGGGTCCACAGAATATGATGTGCCAGTGCATCCATTGCAAAAATGAATTTCATGTGCAATCGGCAAAAAGCGGCTCCAATGCCCCGCTCTGCCCTTTATGCGGCAAAGAGATCATTGCACCGGCACCTCCTGCTGGGAAGAAAACGCTGGAAATGAATGTGGCTCACGGGATCGCATTTCTTGCGTTTCCGGCGGCACTCTTACCGGCTGCGGGGATCCCCCTTTCCATTGCGGGGATCATTCTCGGTGGAAAAAAACGGTCCATCACCGGTATCCTTCTGAATATTTTTACATTGCTGCTGGCTCTTGCCAATGGTATTTACGGCATCTGTCTCTCCCGCATAACGAGTTAAGGAAAAAAGAATATATGAAAATCGGAATCTGTATCAAACAAGTGCCGGGGACCGCGCAGGTGGAAATCGACCCGGTCACCGGGACATTGAAACGGGACGGTGTGGAATCAAAAATGAATCCATACGATCTCTATGCGCTGGAAACTGCATTGCGGATCAAAGCATTGCGCGATGATGTGGAACTGACAGCCATCAGTATGGGTCCACCGCAGGCAAAAGAAGTTTTGCGCGAAGCCTTTATGATGGGCGTGGATCATGCGGTGCTGCTCTCCGACCGCAGATTCGGCGGCGCAGATGTCCTTGCCACCTCCCGTGCCATTGCCTCCGGTTTGAAAGCCGCAGGTCCTTTTGATCTGATCATCTGCGGAAAGCAGACCACCGACGGCGATACAGCGCAGGTGGGTGCGGAACTGGCTGAATTTCTCAATATCCCCCATGTCACCAATGTTTGCAGGATCGGTGAAGTCACATCTGACGGCATCACGGTGGATCTGGATCTGCCCACCCGTTTTGAAACGGCACATCTGCCCTTCCCCGCACTCATCACGGTGGATAAAGGGATCTTTGAGCCGCGTCTGCCTTCCTACCGGCTGAAACTTGCCACGGAAAATAAAGAGATCACCGTTCTCACGCTGGATGATATGGAAGACCGCGATCCCCTGCATTACGGTTTGAACGGATCACCCACACAGGTAAAACGGATCTTCCCGCCGGAACGCACCGATGTCCATGAAACATGGGACGGCACGGAGGAGGAATTGACGGATAAATTGTTCCAATACCTTGAAGACAAAAAGTTTTTGCAGATCCCGGGGTGACAGTATGTCTTATATTAAAATTCATCAGGAAAAGATCACCGATGGGAATGCCCTGAAAGCACTCTGTCCCTTCGGTGCCATTGAAGAAAATGCAAAGGGCGAACTGGAAATCAATGCCGGCTGCAAAATGTGCCGTTTGTGCGTGAAACGCGGTGACGGTGTTTTTGAATTTGTGGAAGAAACAAATCTGACTGCAAAATTGGATAAGTCCGCCTGGAAAGGGATCTGCGTGGTGGCGGAGATCGACAACGGCAATATTCACCCGGTCACCTTTGAACTGCTGGGCAAAGCACGGGAACTGGCACAGGTCGTCAACGAACCCGTATATTGTGTGATGGCGGGCGAAAATATTGCCGCCCTTGCGGAACAGGCTTTGATCTACGGCGCGGACGATGTGTTTGTGTATGATGATCCCGCGCTGAAATATTTCCGCGTGGAACCTTATACTGCGGTGCTGGAAGATTTCATCCATGCTAACCAGCCCTCGGTGATGCTGGTGGGTGGAACCACAGCAGGCCGTTCCCTTGCACCGCGCACAGCGGCACGGTTCAAAACGGGTCTGACGGCAGACTGCACGAAACTTGAAATCCAGCCGACGGGTGATCTGGATCAGATCCGCCCTGCCTACGGCGGCAATATCATGGCGCACATCAATACGCCGAATCACCGCCCGCAGTTTGCCACGGTGCGTTATAAGATCTTCCCCATTCCGCCGAAACGGGAAATTTCCGATCCGGAAAAACATATTCATCTTCAGGAACTTTCCGCCGAAAAACTGGTCTCTGCCATTGATATTCTGGAAGTCCGGGAAAAAGCACGGGAAATCGGGATCGAAGATGCGGAAGTCATCATTGCAGCAGGACGCGGCTTGAAGAAAAAAGAAGATCTTGCCATGATCCGTGAACTGGCAGAACTGCTCAACGGGCAAATCGCCGGCTCCCGCGCGGTGATCGAAGCGGGCTGGCTGGATCCCCGTTGTCAGATCGGACTTTCCGGCAGAACGGTGAAACCGAAGTTGATCATTGCCTGCGGGATTTCCGGAGCCATTCAATTTGTGGCGGGGATGAGCGGTTCGGAAAAGATCATTGCCATCAACAGCGATCCCGATGCGCCAATTTTCAAAGTGGCGCATATCGGTTTGACGGGCGACCTTTACAAGATCGTGCCTGCTCTTATTGAAAAGATCAAAGCAAGTAAAAATCAGGAGTAAAAACTATGGCTGCGCCTTATCATAAATTGAACGATGCGGATATCGAAGCATTGAACGCCATTGCTCCGGGCAGAGTTTTTACCGGAGACGGGATCGGCGAAGATGATTGCCACGACGAACTTTCCGGCGTTTACGGCAGACCGGAAGCATTGATAAAAGTTCTTTCCACAGCAGAAGTTTCTGCGATCATGAAATATGCCTCTGTCAATAATATCCCGGTCACGCCCCGGGGACAGGGCACCGGTCTGGTGGGCGGATCAGTCTGTTTTTCCGGTGGGATCATGCTGGATTTCAAAAACATGAACCGTTTTCTGGAATTGGATGAAGACAACATGACCCTCACGCTGGAGCCGGGAGTGCTGCTTATGGAAGTGGCAAAATTTGCGGAAGAACACGGTTTCCTTTATCCGCCCGATCCCGGCGAAAAAACGGCAACGATCGGCGGAAACATCAATACCAACGCCGGGGGGATGCGTGCTGTGAAGTACGGTGTCACCCGGGATTATGTGCGTGGATTGGAAGTGGTGCTGCCGGATGGTTCTGTTATGGAAATCGGCGGAAAAGTGGTGAAAAACAGTTCCGGATACAGCCTCAAAGACCTGATCGTCGGTTCGGAAGGAACGCTGGGGATCGTCACGAAAGCAGTGCTGCGTCTGCTGCCGCTGCCGAAATATAAAATCAGTCTGCTGGTTCCCTTTGCGGATCTGCCGTCTGCGATCCGTACAGTGCCGAAAGTCATCCGTGCCAGCTCCATTCCCACGGCAGTGGAATTCATGGAAAAAGAAGTGATCCTTGCCGCAGAAGAATTTCTTGCACGGAAATTTCCGGATCATTCTGCCGATGCGTATCTGCTCCTGACTTTTGACGGAGCGAGCAGAGAGGAGATCGACCTTGCCTACCGCTATGCCGCAGATGTCTGTCTGGAAAACGGCGCGCTGGATGTGTTTCTTTCCAATACACCGGAACGCAACGAGTCCATCTGGTCGGCGCGCGGAGCCTTTCTTGAGGCGATCAAAGCATCCACCACGGAAATGGATGAATGTGATGTGGTGGTGCCGCGGGATCAGGTGGCGGAATTCGTCATTTTCTCTCACGAGCTGCAGAAGAAACACGGCGTCCGACTGCGTTCCTTCGGTCATGCCGGAGACGGAAATCTGCATTTCTATATTCTGCGGGACGCGTTGGATGAAGCCGCGTGGAAGACCACGCTGGCGGCAGTATTCGATGATCTTTATGCGAAAGCAAAATCCATGGGCGGAAAAGTCAGCGGAGAACACGGGATCGGCTATGCCAAAAAACCTTATCTGGCACAATCGTTGAGCGCGGAAGAACTGGCATTGATGCGGGGGATCAAGGCGGCATTTGACCCGCAGAACATTCTGAATCCGGGAAAAGTCGTGGGATAATAAACCCGAAGTAAGCCAGTCGGCTGAAGGAGAAACAATATGGCAAAAGTCACGATCAAAGATGTGAGCAAGATTTATGATGGCGGGATCAAAGCTGTCGATGATATTTCTCTGGAGATCCATGACCGGGAATTCATGGTGCTGGTCGGTCCCTCCGGATGCGGGAAATCCACTACATTGCGTATGATCGCCGGACTGGAGGAGATCAGCGCAGGCGAAATCTCCATCGGCGACCGCGTGGTAAACAATGTGCCGCCAAAAGACCGGGACATAGCAATGGTCTTTCAGAATTATGCCCTCTATCCCCATAAGACCGTATATGAAAATCTGGCGTTCGGACTGAAACTGCGGAAGTTTTCCAAAGCCGATATCGATAAACGCGTGAAGGAAGCCGCCGATATTCTGGGGATCCGGGAATATCTTGACCGGAAACCGAAACATCTTTCCGGCGGTCAGCGTCAGCGCGTTGCCGTAGGCCGTGCCATCGTACGGAAACCGGCAGTGTTCCTTTTCGATGAACCGCTTTCCAATCTGGATGCAAAAATGCGCGTGCAGATGCGCGCAGAAATCAGCAAACTCCATACCCGGCTGGAAACAACAATGATCTATGTGACTCATGATCAGATCGAAGCAATGACCATGGGTGACCGTATTTGCGTGATGAAAGACGGATTGATCCAGCAGGTGGATACACCACTGGAGATCTATGATAATCCCGCCAATGTATTCGTTGCCGGATTCATCGGAACACCCCCGATGAACATTTTTCACGGTGAACTCATCGCAGAAGAGGATCAATACATCTTCAAGGCAGGCAGCATGAAGATCCCCATGCTCAAAGAATGGAAAAATAAACTGGAAAAATATGTAAACGGTCCTATCATCTTCGGGATCCGTCCGGAAGATATCGGCTCCGAACGCGCCGAGGCATACGCCAATAATACCGTTTTCATCACCGCTACCGTGGAAGTGACCGAACCCATGGGCGCAGAAACATATCTCTATCTGGATAACGGAACAAATACAAATTGTATCGCGCGCGTGGACGCACACAGAAAAATCAAAGTCGGCGATGAAGTCCAGCTTGCCGTGCTGCTCAGCCGCGCTCATATCTTCGATCCCGAAACCGAAATGCGCGTGATCTGATCCATTACAGAAATGTCAGCCGCGCGGCGGCGGCAAGGTCCGCTCCGCGGACCATGCACAAAAAAATCAGGCTTGTTTTGCGAGCGCAAAACAAGCCTGTTCATTTTTTTGTGCATTGCCGGAGCATGGGCAACTGCCCTGCTCCGGTTTGCCGCCGCCGCGCCGTGTTGCAAACGGGAGAGCGGGCGGTCAACGGTCCGTCATCACCAGAGTTTCCACCAGGGTTTCTTTTCGGGAGCGGGCGCGTTGCGTTTTTCGATTTCCTGCCGGATGGCTTCTTCCATTTCCGGGGAACGCTGACTGGTGGTGGTCTGCTGCACGGAGAGCTGGAAATCATCTTCGATCTGCGGCACCATATTCACACGCCCGGCGGGCTGGATCCTGGTGATTTTTCTTGTGCTGGTATCATCGGCGGCACCGGCAGAATCCTCGATTACGAATTCGGCATTGCATTTTTCACATTCTGCCTTCTGACCTGCGTATTCCGCAGGCAGTTCATATTGTTCTTTGCAGTTCGGGCAAACGGCAACGATTGTATTTTCCGCCATGATCTTTCCAACTCCTTACTTGACTTGACTCTTGATATTACTTTTTTTCATCAATCCACGATCTTATTCAATGCGTATTCCACGATCCCGCGGGCATTGCGAGCCTTCAGCTGCGGGATAAGATCGCGCACAACGTGTTCATCCACGATGGTTTCCAGTGCGAACCATGCTTTATCGCTCAAGGGGGAAACGGTGGGATGATCCATTGCGGGCAGGATCTCCAGCACTTTTTCCAGATCATCCTGATGCACATTCAATTTCAGACCGACTTTACCGGATGCGGCAAGCACGGCTTTCAGCAACATGGCGATATTTTCGATCTTGGATTTTTTGAAGGGATCCTGCATGGCTTCTTTGTTGGCAATGAAACGGGTGGTGCTGATGCACAGCGTATCAATGATCTGCAAACGGTTGGCGCGGAGGCTGGAACCTGTTTCGGTGATCTCCACAATGGCATCGGCGAAACGCGGCGGTTTCACTTCGGTGGCACCCCAGGAGAATTCCACTTTGGCATTGACGCCGTGTTTGGCAAGATAATTTTTCGTCATGCCCACAGCTTCTGTGGCGATGCGTTTCCCTTCCAGATCTTTCGCACATTTGATATCGGATCCTTCCGGAACGGCAAGCACCCAGCGCAGGGGATTTTTGCCGACTTTTCCGTAAACCAGTTCTGCGGCTTCCACCACATCGGAACTGTTTTCCTGGATCCAGTCAAAACCGGTCAGACCGCAATCCAAAATACCTTCTTCAATATATTTGGACATTTCCTGCGCACGGATCAGCATACATTCGATTTCCGGATCATCGATCGTGGGATAATAGGAACGGGAACTGATCTCGATCTTATAGCCCGCTTTCGCGAACATCTTGGTCGTTGCTTCTTCCAGACTGCCTTTGGGGATACCCAGCATCAATTTGTTTGCCATTTTCATATTCTCCTGTATTATAATATTTCTGTTTCGATCCGGTAATATATCATCATTTTACAAAAAAGCAAGGATTTTGCAAAAAAAGGTATCAATGTTTTTATTTCTGCTTGACAAAACACGTTTCCGGCGTTATGTTATTTTTTTATCAAGTCAATTTTCAATCAAGGAGATCAAACATGAAAGCTGTCATTTCTGTTATCGGCCGCGACTCCGTCGGCATCATCGCAAAAGTCAGTGCTGAATGTGCCGCCTGCGGTGTCAATATTCTGGATATTTCCCAAACTGTGCTGAAGGGATATTTCACCATGATCATGATTGCAGATATCGACGCGATCACGGTCCCCTTCACGGAATTCATCGACCGCATGAGTTCTCTCGGCAAGGCGAACAACCTTGAGATCCAGGCGATGCACGAAGATATCTTCAACACAATGCACAAGATCTGATGGAGTAACTGAATCATGCTGGAACACGAAAATATCCTTGAAACATTGAACATGATCCGTGAGGAGTGTCTGGATATCCGCACCATCACCATGGGAATCTCCCTGTGGGACTGCCGTTCGGAAGCACCCGGAAGACTGGCGGATCTTGTTTACGACAAAATCATGCGCTCCGCACGGGATCTTGTCCGCACGGGGTGTGAACTGGAAAAACTCTACGGGATTCCCATTGTGAACAAACGTGTCAGTGTCACCCCCATCGGCATGATCGCAGGCGGGTTGAATAAAGACGGTGTTCTGCTGCTGGCAAAGACCCTTGACCGGGCGGCAGCGGAACTGGGGATCAACTTTATCGGCGGATACAGCGCACTGGTTCAGAAAGGCTGTTCCAACGGCAGCCGTATTCTGATGGAATCCATCCCCGAAGCATTGGCTACCACGGAACGGGTCTGCTCCAGCGTAAATGTTGCCTCCACAAAAGCGGGGATCAACATGAACGCCGTCAAACTCATGGGAGAGATCATCAAAGAAGCCGCTTATCTCACAAAAGACCGCGGCTCCATCGGTTGTGCAAAACTGGTGGTCTTTGCCAATGCCCCGGAAGACAATCCCTTTATGGCGGGAGCGTTCCACGGGATCGGGGAACCGGAAACAGTCATCAACGTGGGGGTATCCGGTCCGGGTGTGGTGGCGTCTGCCATCCGCCGCGCGGGCAACTGCAATCTTTCCGAACTGGCAGAACTGATCAAAAAGACCGCATTCAAAATCACCCGTATGGGGGAACTGGTCGCCAGAGAAGCCTCCATGCGCCTCGGTGTTCCTTTTGGTATCGTGGAC
>JAZNXT010000133.1:0-19805 GCA_045594005.1 Victivallales bacterium | reverse complement strand
CAGCGTGCTTATCTCCCCATGCCGGGAATAGAGCTTTTGAAAAATACTGTACCAAATACTGTGCCATTCAGTTTTTGGCGAAAGCGTACAGCGACATGGCACCGATCATCAGGATCGCCATAATAAAACGGCGGATCCAGGCGGAACGGCTCACCCGGGGTTCGTATTGTTCCAGACCGAATTTCAGCAGCAGCGCGCCGATCAAAACGGAAATCAGACCCCGTGCCGATTGCAGGATCGTTCCGAACAGAACACCCAGATTGCCAAAGCAATCGTACAGAAAGAGAAGGGATGCAAACCACCCCAGCGCGTAGGGGAATGAATCCCTGATCACACCGGAGTTTTTCGGTACGCTTTTCAACATCAGCAGAAAACACATCCCGATCCCCTGCACCACCGCCGCAAGACCCGCCGTCGCCAGCGAAGGATAGATCCCGTTCCCGCCGATCTGACGCACCAGCGCAGTCGCCGCCAGATCCCCGAAAGCATATCCGCACAATGTCATAAAAAGCCAGAAGCCCGCTTTCCAGGTGATCTTTCCCCCGGTAAAATTCATACCCACTGCCGAAATGGTGGCAAGCAGGATCGCACTCCAGTGCATCCAGTTCAGCTGTTCCCGGAGCAAAGTCATACAAATCAACCCGAGAAGAATGATCTTCAATCCCAGAAGACTGGATAACCGGGATGCTTCCAGCAGGCGCAACGTCCTGAAAAATGAAAAGTTTCCGAACATCCCCAGTGCGGCGGTCATCACGACCCAGCCGATATGTTTCCAGCAGAATGTGCCATCCTTCAGCATGGCATAATCGTATTTTCCATGTATCAGAAAAAGCAGGATCAACCCCATGATCCCCTGCCACAGCTGGGCATAAAGGATCAAATGGAATGCGCTGCCGTGACGCAGCATGAACCGTTTGGAAAAGACATAGGAAAGCGACATCAGGAATGCCGCAGTCAAACCGAAAATAATACCGCTGATCATAGTAAAATCCTGTAAAAAATTTTTCTTTCGAGGTAATTTCAAAAGTCATTCAAAAAAAGATAAAGATGCTGTTCGCAATGAGTGGCGAAAGGTAATTTGAGCGTGACTACTCGTAGAGTAATCACCGAAAATGCTCCTTTTGCCAATCGAAGCGAAAGCGATTCAGATCTTTTGAGGACTTTTGAAATTGCCTCTTTCGGGATATAATATACCACATTAACCGGAAATTGCGAAAAAAACTTTCCCTTTTCTTCAGAAATCTCTTGCATTTTTCGCAATCAGATAGTATTTTATATCCCCGGACAGGTAAAAAAGAACACAACCAGATTTTACGGACACACTACAATGATGATCGGCTTTGACAACGATTCTTACCTCCGGCAGCAATCGGAGGAAATCCTCGCACGCGCTTCGCGCTTTGACAACAAACTCTATCTGGAGTTCGGCGGGAAACTTGCCTTCGACCTCCACGCTGCACGGATCCTGCCGGGATTCGATCCCAATGTCAAACTCCGTCTGCTGCAACGGCTTAAAGATAAGATCGATGTGGTCATCTGTATTTATTCCGGGGATATTGAACGCAAAAAGATCCGTGCCGATTTCGGGATCGCATACGATGCAGATACCATGCGGATCATCGATATTCTGCGGGAACACGATATCAATGTCAAAGCCGTTGTCGTGACCCGTTATGACGATCATCCCGCAGTCAATAACTTCATACATAAACTGGAACGCCGGGGTCTCCGGGTCTATAAACACAAAGCGATCAAGGGCTATCCCGCCGATGTGGATCTGATCGTCAGCGAAAAAGGATACGGCGAAAATGAATATATCGAAACCGATAAACCCATTGTGATCGTGACCGGACCGGGACCCAGCAGCGGAAAAATGGCGACCTGTCTTTCGCAGGTCTATCACGATCATCTCCGGGGGATCTCTGCGGGATATGCAAAATTTGAAACGTTCCCCGTCTGGAACCTGCCGCTGAATCACCCGGTGAACATTGCTTATGAAGCCGCCACTGCCGATATCGGAGATGTGAACATGGTGGATCCCTTCCATCTGGAAGCCACCGGAAACATGGCGGTGAACTATAATCGCGATATTGCCATATTCCCCGTTGTCCGCCGGATCTGTGAACGGATCATGGGCAAGGAAAATGCTTATGTTTCACCCACCGATATGGGCGTGAATAAAGTCGGATTCGCCATCAGTGATGATAAAGTGGTGTGCGATGCCGCAAAACAGGAAGTCATCCGCCGCTATTTCCGTTACCGTTGCGAATATGCCATCGGTGCCGCGGAACAAACCACCATCGACCGCATCAAAGTGCTGATGGATAATCTTTCCCTTTCCGAAACAGACCGCGTTACCGTGGAACCCGCACGGAAAGCTGCGGAACTGGCTTCACAGACGCCCGGGAAAGGAAATGACGGCTATTTCTGCGGTGCGGCATTGCGTCTGCCGGACGACCGGATCGTCACCGGCTGCAATTCTCCTCATCTTCATGCGGCGGCAGCGTGTGTGCTGAATGCCATCAAAGCACTGGCGAACCTGCCGAAAGAATTGCTGCTCATCTCTCCGGAAGTGATCGAATCGGTCACACAGCTGAAGGGCGATGTATTGAAAATGCGCCGGGTGGGACTGGATCTGGACGAAACATTGATCGCCCTCACGGTCAGTTCCGCCTCCAATCCCACGGCTCAATTTGCGTTGAAACAGCTCCGCAATCTGGCAGGTTGTGAAATGCACATTTCCCACATGCCGAATCCCGGTGATGAAGCCGGTTTGCGGAAATTGGGGATCAATTTGACCAGCGACCCGAAATTTGCCAGCCGGGATCTGTTTGTGGATTGAAACATACAAAAAGAACGAATCAAAATCATTCACCATACAAAAAATAAAACTGAAAGGAAAAAAAACATGGCTGAAACATGTCTTGACATGATCCGTGCAAAAGCAAAATCCCTCGGCAGAAAAGTCTGTCTGACCGAAAGCGATGACCCGCGCAACCTGGCAGCCGCCGCGAAACTGGTGGAAAAAGGTTACGCAAAACCGATCCTGGTCGGTGACGAAGATGCCATCCGCGCACTGGCTGCGGAAAACAACATTGATCTCACCGGTGTGGAAATCGCCGATGTTCTCAAAAGCCCGAACCTGCAGAAATATATCGACACCGTCGTGGAGATCCGCAAAAACAAAGGTCTGACTCCGGAACAGGCACGGGAATGGCTGAAAGATACCTGCGTCTTCTCCGCAGCAATGGTCTGCGCCGGCGATGCTCACGGCTACGTTTCCGGCGGCGGCAATCCCAAGGGCTACAATCACAATACCGCACAGAAGACGAAACCCGCGCTCCAGCTTTTCAAAACTGCACCCGGCAACACCATCGCATCCGCATTTTTCATCATGCAGATGCCCGATGACCGCTTCGGTCACAATGGCGTCATGTTCTACGCGGACTGCGGTTTGAACATCAATCCCAACGCCGATCAGCTCGCGGAAATCGCAGTGACCACGGCAAAAACATTCAAACAGTACACCGGCGCAGAACCGAAAGTTGCCATGATCAGCTGTTCCACCAAAGGTTCTGCCAAAGATCCCATCATCGAAAAAGTGGTGGAAGCAACTGCCAAGGCACAGGCTATGGCTCCGGATATGCTCATCGACGGCGAAATGCAGTTCGATGCAGCCCTCCTGCCCTCCATCGCGGAAAAGAAAGCTCCCGGTTCCAAAGTCGCCGGTCAGGCAAATGTGTTTGTGTTCCCCGATCTGAACTGCGGAAACACCATGTATAAGGCAACAGAACGCCTTGCCGGTGCCACTGCCATCGGTCCCCTGATTCAGGGTCTGCGCAAACCCTTCACCGATGTTTCCCGCGGCTGCTCCGTGGATGATATCGTGGATTGCGCCGCAGTCGCAGCCATCACCGAATGGGCATAAGCGATCCTGATCATCTGATCATCTGACACACAAATCCCTGCACTCCGTCCGGAGCGCAGGGTGCATAGCACCCGATTCTCGGGCGGCTCTCGCTACGCGTGCCGCCTGCACACAAGGAGCGCAGGGTGCATAGCACCCGATTCTCGGGCGGCTCTCGCTACGCGTGCCGCCTGCACACAAGGAGCGCAGGGTGCAAGGCACCCGATTCTTGGGCTTTTCTGCTTTTCCGGATTCGGCATCTCTCCTCGTTGGGAATAACGCGTTATAAAAACGCTCCATTCCCATTATGGGGAGATAAGCACGCGGAAGGCGTGCGGGAGGCGTTGTAATTGTTTTATCTGAACGGCAAAGCCGCTCATCCGCTCCGCCTGTGGCAAAAACGGCTGAAGACATTTCAGAACGCAAAGCGTAAAGGCATCAATCCATCGGTTTGCCAAGCACCTTCATCAGGTGAAGGATATGGTGGATCATACCGGCACGGACTTCATAAAGGTCTTCCGGCACAGGCATTTCCAATTCCCGGAACCAGACAAGGGATTTTCTGCCTTCCAGGATCTTGTTCATATCATCGGAAGCAAAACATTCATCGATCAGCTGGTGCATGAGTGTCGCATACCGGACATCGTCCTGACCTTCCCGCATCCCGCAGAATGCAATGGTATTGATGATGGGACCGCGGTGTGTATTCACCACAAAACGGAAGGGACGGTATGTGGTATCGTAGCCGAAACGGTGGTTCCAGGTATGATAACCGCCGCTGCTGTATGCAAGTTCCCACCAGCCGTCATAATTGCTGCGGTACATTTTCAAACCGTGACTGCGGCGCATGAGATCCGGGTTGTCCGGTCCGATGAACGGCGCGGCATAAGAAGTGATCTGTCCCTTGATATAATGCCATTTATCCGCATTGTGACGATCCACAAAGGCGGCAGTAGTGTGATAACTTTCATGTGACGGGGAGTTGCGGTAGTTTTCTTCCCAGCCGGTGGTCATGGAGTGCATCCCTGCACGGAACACATAATCCCGGAAGGGCATCATCTGCCGGAGGGCTCCGGCACTCTGCGCTTCGTCCATCCCGCCGAAATTGATCACATCACGGCGGCCGTCAAGATATTTATCCACGATCTCTGCGGTCAGTTTCACTTTCTTTTCAAATTTTTCCAACTCTTCACTGACGCGTTCCACGGTGGCAACTTCATGGAGCGGCGGTCCGCCGGGAACTGCAAAAACAGCAAAGGCGTAACCCGCGCCGACGAAATTGATGTCAAGACCGGCTTTTTTGTGCATAGCCAGCGTTTCCAGAAATTCAGCAGGATTTTCCGGATTCAAACCGAAAGGCTGCATAAAAATGCTGTGTTTTTTCTGATTGATGATATGCCGCCAGGTCATTTCCCGTGCTTTGTCCGGATCTTTCAGCGTTTCCGTCAGTCCACCGATCTGAAGACTGCTGCAAAGATGCTGGGTAAAAGGTTTGGACCGGTCGAACTGTGTTTTCGGGCGGGGCAGTTCAAATGGCAGCACCCGCAATGCGAGGGTGAATCCGCCGGATTCCACACCGTCGATCCTGATCTTCACTCTGCCGCGATAGATCCCCGCCTTTGCATCTTTCGGCGCGTGGATATCCATCCAGAATTGGCGGTTCCGCCCGAATTTACAGGGGATCGGCTGGAGGGTATCGGCATCCCACACCGGCTCGAATGCCCACTGGAACGCGGGAGTTTTCAACACACTTCCGGGAATACAGATATTGTGATATTCGATCCCGTTGGGATAATAAAAACGCAGATAATTGATCTTATTCTTTTCGTCGATCCGCAAAAGTTCGGGATCGTTCAGCAGCAATGCAGGGTTGTAGGAACCGTGTCCGTTGAAATAGGTGTTCCAGCCGGGTTGATACCATGCCTGCACAAATTTGAGTTCGATCTCCTCTTTCGGGATCACCGCACCTTCAGGACTTTTCAGATCCGCAAGTTCAAATTCGATCTTTTCAATATCCCGGTACGGATAAATCAGAAACGAACTGGAGGTGTATTCATCTTTTGCCGCAATGGCAATGACTTCTTCCGAATATTCAGGATCGGAGGGATAGGTCAGCGGATTCCGGATCTCACCGCTGATCGCCCGCACAGACATAAAGGCGTAAGGGGTATTGTGGTAAACTGTCTTTTTCAGTGCGTTGATCGCCGGGATCAGGCGTGCCGCATTCCGGAGCCGCCGCAGAACAGTGTTGTATTCCGCCAGTGTGAAAGAGGGTTTTGCGGCAAGGGCGTCCACTTCTTTTATCAGGACACCGTGCATGATCTTCGCGCCGGGTGCAGAACCGGTTTCTTTCAACAGCCGGTCCGCCTGTTCCCGCAGATCTTCGAGAGCGGCATTTGTCATGGTAAAACGGACCAATTTCTTGATATCCACCGGTTTATCCCACATTTGAATATCTGCAATGGCTCCTTTGAATGTACCGATCTGAATCTTTCCATTTGCAAATTTCACCAGCGGGTAATACACATCTCTTCCGAAAGAATCCACAATGGGTTCACCGTTCACATAAATCTGACGGATCCGTTTTTCCACCGCGTAAACCACAGCGATATGATTCCAGCGGTATGGATTGATCTCAAATCCGGCTCCGAGTCCGAAAAGCCCCACGCCCTTCATATTGAAACTGGCTCCGGTACCACTGCCCCACATACTCACGCCGAGACCGGGATTATTGTTGGAAAGGCGGGCATCCTGCCGGAACGCCTGTATTTTATCGCAGCGGAACCAGAAGGAAAGGGAATATTCAAAGCCGTCAAAATTTTTATTGACTTTTCCGAGATCGATGGTCGCCACACTTGTTTTAAATCCATCGAAATACATGGCTTTCCCACCAAGAGGTCCTTCACATTCCGCAGTGGTTTTGCCGGGGATCAGAAAAATCTTCCCGGTCTTATCTTTCCATTTTCCGTCTTTTTCCACAGTCCAGCCGGTGAAATCCACCAGCGGTTTATGATCTTCCAAAACCGGAAATTTTGTTTCGATCTGAGCAGAAAGTCTGCCGGAAAAACAAAATGCGGCAAGCAGCGTCATGCACAAAAAAACTTTTTTACCGAATTGCATATTCAACCTTCCATTGCAATTTTATACGGGGACGATTGATACAATAACATACAAAAAGGAAACTGTCAAATTTAAATAGTAAATATTCCGTAAAAAATAATGTTGATCATTCTTCTTCGCGGACGATCAGTTTTATTTCTGTACCCTGCGTTCCCTCGCCACCCCAGAAGGAAAGAGTATGGTGTCCCGCAGAAAATTCCAGAAAACTGCCGTCATCCAGATGACCCGCATATTTTCCATTCAGGGTCACATGATACTTTTTCTGATTGCCGTGGATCGTAAATCGGAGCTTTTTGCCCCGCTCCGTCAGATAAGTTCCCGCACGGGGAGAAGTCATCCTGACCGGCTGCAGATCCGCCGGACCCGCCTCTGCTTTTCTGCAGAGGGAACAGACCCGCAGCGGAACACTTTTCAACATTTTCCCGATACTGACATCTTTGCAGTCCGCGCCTGCGGCAAGTCCGCTTTTCAGGCACAAATCGCCATCTTTCAGCAACTCCGGATCCTCCTGCCAGACTTCACCCGGTGAAGACAGGAATGACATCATTTTTCCTGCCGCCGGAGCCGCGATCTCCACCCCCACCAGATGAGGAGAGTGCTTCCCGTTTTTATTGCCGAACCAGACCCCCACAGTGTGTTCCGGCATCACTGCGATACACCAGGCATCCCGCAATCCGTTGCTGGTACCTGTTTTCCAGGAAACCGGCAAATGCGATGCAGCGGGCAGACCGATCCGGCGCATCATCTTCAGCAGCATGGCACAGACTGCCGGATCATCCCAGACGGGGACGGACGCTGTTTCAGAAGACTCATCTTCCAGCAATTTTATTTTCTCCGGCAGAGAATTGTTCGCCAGAGCCGCATACGCCCGCGTCAGAGAAAGCAGATTTGATTCTTTTCCGCCGAGAACCAGCGACATTCCCACCCGGGACACGATCTCTTTTTCTTCCGGGATCACCTTCAGATATTGCAATTTTTTCACCATCCGCTCCACCCCCAGATCCCGCAGCAGGCGTATCACCGGCGTATTCAAAGACTGTGCCAGCGCATCGTCCGCCCGCACGGATCCGGCAAATTCTTTATTGAAATTGCCCGGATTGTATCCGGCATAATCCACCGGCGCATCTTCAAGAATGGTCTCCGGCAGGATCATTCCGCCGGCAAGGGCTTCCCCGTAAAAAAATGGTTTCAGCAATGAACCGGGCGAACGCAGAGCCGTTACGGCATTGACCTGCCCTGTTTTTTCCGCAGAAAAATCCAGTGTCCCGATCAGGACGCGCACCTTTCCGGTCCGGTTTTCCAATACCACCATAGCGGCATCCTTCACGGAACCATCCTCCGGCAAAGCATTTTTGAGCAGATCCAGAGCAACTTGCGTCAACCGCAGATCCTGTGTGGTCCGGACATCACAGGATGTTTTGCCGTCTGCCGTCTGTTGTGCAAGAGCCATCTCATAAAAATGCGTATCTTCCGCCCGGGGAAGAAAAGGCTCTTTGAAATCCCGGTAACGCAATTCCATTTTCAGGATATTTTCCGCCTCCTCATGTGTAAAATATTCCTGATCCAGCAGCATGGCAACGATGCGTTCAAAGCGTTTTCTTGCACGGTGCGGATAGCGGTCCGGACGCAGCCGGGAGGGAGCCTGGGGAAGCCCGCAGAGGAGGATGGACTCTGCCAGATTCAATTCGGAAGCGTGTCTGCCGAAATAATATCTTGCGGCGGCTTCGATCCCGTAAATATTTCCGCCGTAGGGCAGAACATTGAAATACCGTTCCAGTATCTCATCTTTGGAATGAGTGGTTTCAAAATTTCTTGCCTCGTGCATTTGTGCGATCTTATCGCGGAAGGAACGGCTTTTTACCGCGCGTTCCTCCCGCATGGAAACCAGCTGCATGGTGATGGTGGATGCACCGGAAACGATCCTGCCATTGGTCACAAGCTGTTTCAATGCCCGCATGGCAGCATAAAGATCCACGCCGGAGTGTTCACGGAAACGCCGGTCCTCGGCAGCTACGGTCACATCGATCAAATGCTGCGGAAGTTCCTCAAGGGTAACGGGAAAACAGCAGCGGGAACCGGCTCCGTACTGATGATGCACAATGATCCCGGCGCGGTCATAAAAGATCCGGGCGGGAGTCCGGTCCTGAAAGGCATCCTCCGGCACCTGCCGCACATACGGCATGATCCGGAACCAGTAAATGCCGGAGAGCAGACACAGAAGAAAAACGCCTGCCGCAGTCACGGCAAGCGTTTTCCGGAATACAGACCGGATCTTTTCCTTATTCCACTTCAAACACATCCGCAGGTCTGTCTGTTGCATTGATTTCGGGTGTGTACATGGATTCGATCCGGACGGGGGGGATCGCATATTTTCCGGGTGTGACTGCGCGAACTTTATAGGTCGTCCGGAGAGCTTTTCCGTAGAAATAAGAGCTTCCGAAAACGATGACACGGTCAAATCTGCGTTCCTGCCGCTCGCCGAAACAGTCATCGCGTTTTTCATCCCTGAAGGAGTATCGTGTCTTGAAGGCATCGTCTTCAACTTCCAGACCGCCGGGCAGCAGATCCACCAGCACCAGATTATCAAATTCGGTATTTCCCGGTTGTGTGATCTCCAGTGTAACGGTGAGCAATTCGCCTTTTTTGGCTTTTGTCACGATCTTTCCATCTGCATTACGATAGACCTTTTTGATCTTGAGCGTATTGCTTGCAGGTTCAAATTTTTCCGGTGCCTTGTATTCGCTGTGGCGGATATAGACCGGAACATCGCCATGATTGGTCACAGTCACCGTATCCGTTACGCCTCTGATCCGCTTCACTTTGGTCAACACCTCTTTTTTCGTGCCGATCGTGAGCGTGGCATCGGTTTTCACATTGCCGAGTTTTGCATTGTATTTTGCAAGCCCCAGCACACACCAGGCGTTGGACTGGGTGGATCCCCAATGACCGTCTTCACGGATCAGTGAATTGATCCGGTCGATCAGGCGGATCAATGCCGGATCTTCCGCAGGCAGGATATCGGAAAGGATCCAGAGAGCAAGCCCCAGACGGCGTTCAAGACTGTCAATGCTTCTGACTCCGGATGCACTTTCCCAGAACGACGCTTTCAGCAGTTTTTTCAGTTCAGCCATTCCCTCCTGAGCCAATCCGCCGCGAATCACCGCAGCAGCCAGCAGGAACCGGGAATAATCATCGAATTTCTGCATTTCATCGGAGAGCATGGTCACGGCATAACGGGCGGCTTTTGCGCCGCGCAACAGCGAAAGAATATAGGTGACATACGCGCGATTTGCACTGTCGTTGCTGCGGTTCTGAATAAAATTGCTTGCCGCGTTGTCGATATTCTTTTTCCATTTGTCATTCACTGTGTATCCGGCATTTGCCGCTTCCAGCAGGAAGTGCCATGCAAAGAAGGACGCATCCTGCCAGACATAATTGCTGCCGCGCCACATGGGATACCATGCACCATTCATACTGCGGAAATTCAGTTCGTTGATGGTGTTGGAAATGACCGATTCCGCCAGATCCAGAAAGAGCGGCTCCAGATGACCGGCTTTGGCAAGAGATTTCACCCCAAGATACGGGAAAGCTCCGGATGTGATCTGTTCCGTACAGCCGTAGGGATATTCTTTCAGAAAATCCAGTGCGCCGGAGATCATAATGGATGAAGAACCGATTTCCAGAACATCTTTCCGCGCCTCCACTTTCAAGGTCGCACTTTCACCTTTCTTCAGCCATTTGGATGTGACAAATGTCTGTTTCGGCAATGCGGGACGGACTGTGACCCGGCAATCTTCCGTGACCATCCTGCCAGCCAGGCTCAAAGACACCCGGAAAGACGCATGTTCCGCATCGGGAGCCACTTTCAAGGTCACGCCGTCTGTGACAGCAGATGCACCTTTTGCCAGTTTGAATTTACCCTGAACAGGTGCATTTTTCACCGTGATCACACCCTTCAGATCACTGATCTTCCATTCCGCTTCGCCATCCGGCAATTCGTGATTGAAGGCTTCAAAAGAGAAATTGAACTCATCTCCCGGAGCCAGTACGCGGGGAACCGTCAACTGCATGGAAAGCGTATCGCGCAGGATCATTTTACATTCACCGTTCCCCACTTTCTGCGGATTGACTGCCAACGCCATCACCGTCAATTCTCCGGTATGATCCGGCAGTTTCACGGACGCGACCGCTTCGCCGGTGGCGGGAATACTGACCGTATCCAGCAGGAATGTTGCCGTCGGAGCAGCAGATTCCATCCTGTCGGATACATATTTTGCGACACCTCCAGCTGCGACAGAGTCTTTATCGCCGCCGATCAATTTTTCCTTGAATTCCTCCACATAGATCAACTTGGAAAGATTGGACGCTGTGCGGAATTCACTTCCGTAAGCACGGAAGAAGAAATTGAAGGGATCCGGTGTCCTGAATCCGGAAAGAGCCAGCACGCCGGAATCCACCGCCCACAACTGAACCAGACCGGATGCCGGAGTCTGATCTTTTTCATTCTTCAGTTGCAGTTTCATTTCAACCGTTTCGCCGGGACGCGCCTTTTCCGGAGTCAGGATCGAAAGATGCAGTTTCCGTGCAGTCTGATCCACTTTCAGAGAGGCGATCCCTTCCTGATAAAACATATTCGGATCTTTTTCCGTGCGTTTCCCCATAATGGTGATATTCACATGATAATCACCGTTGGCATGGTCCGCAGGAATGGGAATACGGAGCGTGTTTTTGCCTTTTTTCACGGCAAACAGCTGACGGGAGTGGATTTGAGCATCTCCGGCAAACGCGATCCCGTTGCCGTCGAGAGAAGATTCAAAACTGATCGCGGCAGTGCTGCCCGGCAGATATTTTGTATTGTCAAGCGTGAAATAGAGTTTGGCGGGATCGCCGGTGCGTTCGCCGCTTTCGCTTCCGCAATACCAGAAATTATAAACATTCCGCACATTGGAATCTTTGTCGCAGACACGAAGACTGTAATCGCCGGGGATCATGTTCCGGAAAACTGCCTGCCCGTTTTCAACGGGGATCCTGCTGACAGATTTCATATCTTGCTGCCAGACATACCGCAGGGAATTACCATCCACTTCGCGGACATAATGCCAGGAGAGCCGGAGAAGTTCAGCGGTCAGACCGCTCACATTTTTGTCTTCTTTGTCATCCGGAGTCACCACGGGAATACTGAACTGTGCGGTATTATTTTCCGTTTTATCCAGTTTCACTCCCACATAATAATCTGCAAAATGTTTGATCTGCTGTGCCGGAGTCATGGAAATGCTTCTGGCAGCTTTTCCCTGAACCGTGACAATGGAAGTGAATTTCACCGGCTGAAACGCTTTTTCCAAAGGTTTCAGTTGTGTTTTTACCACAAAATTTCCCTTTTCATCCGTTTTCGTTTTGAACGCTTCATACTTATAATGTCCGTACGGATATTCCTCATTTTTCGCAGTGGAAAGGAAGGAATGGTCTTTGAAGATTTTGGATTTGAAGGTCGTCCATTCCGCAAAAACAGTACCGTACACATCGCCATTCACCAGCGGCGTGCCGAAATAATATTTTGCGGAACCGCTGTTTTCCAGTGTATCGCCGGACAATTTGGTATCGGCTTTCGCGGTGATCGTATCCGGTGTATATTCTGCCACAGTAAAAGACGAAACTCCGAAGTGATCCGAACCGTTTTCACCGCCTTTGCAGAGTTTGACATGATACATGCCGGTGGGAGAATCCGCAGGGATATCCAGCGTGACCCGGCAGAATCCGTTGCTGTCTGTCGTGCCGTTCACTCTGCGGAAAGGAGTGCCGTTGGGATAAGTCACGATCCAGGTCACGGGAACGCCTGCGGCGGCATTTTTCGTGACGCTGTCGCGCAGCATGGCAAATGCAGTGAGTTTTTCACCCGGTTTGCACAGATCGCGTTCGGGTGTGACAAAGGCGTAATCGCCCTCTTTTGCGCTGTCGGGATCCACGCCGGAACCGGTCGTGTCGGAAAGATCAAGAAAAGTCACATCGTCCCCTTTTTCAATGATCGCCCAACCCCAAAGCTGATCATCATGTACCATATTCTTTTTCAGATCGGAAACTGTTACGGAAGCGATCCCGTTTGCATCGGTCGTAAGTGTTTCAAGCAAAATGCGTTTCACGGAATAAAGTTTGATTTTTGCTCCGGCAACAGGTTTGGAATCCTTCAGGGAGAAAACGGCGAAATTGCAGTCTTTCCGGCTTTGCGTCACCAGCGGCATCATATCGGTGAGGAAAAGCTGTTTGTACTGTCTTCTGGATGTGTTATCCCCGGCATCCACAAACTGCATCTCAACTTCATAGATCCCGGCCTTACGGGGGATCCCCATTTTCTGAAAATCCGCACCCACTACACTGCGGTTGTTTTTCAGACCTGCCGCCACGGGATATTCCCCGCGGGAGATCCGGGTGGAATACTCTCTTCCGATGCTGCCGTAAAATCCTTCGGACATAATAAAATCAGCGTAGCGTCCCGGCATGACTTTATTCACTTCCACCCGAACTTTTCCGTTCAGGAAAGCGGCATCCGCCGGCAATTCATAAACGGGCATGTGCAGGGGATAAATGAGTTCTGTCCGGAGCAGATCCAGAGCGGGCTTTTCTTCCGGCGTGAAAAACACCATGGTAAAAGGCTTCTGCAGAACAGTCCACCGGACCCGGTTGCGAGTATCGATCCTTTGAGCAGCCTGCATTCCCGGTTTCAGCACGATCTTGTAAAGAGTATCCGGTTTGAAATCACCGCTGATCTTCAAAACATCATTGCTGTATCCGGCAATATACGGCGTAAAATCCACCGCGGGCGTGATGGAAATCAATTTTTTCAGATCCAGCTTGGAGTGGATCCGTGATCTGAAAAACAGTGAAACATTTTTGCGGTAGGAATCGAATGATGTTCCGGTATCATACGGACGGAATTCCCGTTCCGGAAATTTCTCATACGCGGCTTTATCTTCCTCTTCGCGTTTCAAGGTGAATTCAGCCGTGAAATTTTCGCTTTTTTCCATGGGGATCCAGCGGATCTTTTTTTCATTATCCACAGGGTAACAAGGCTGAAAACCGGGTTTGACTTCCACCTGATAAGTCGTATTGGCTTTGAATTTTCCCTCCAGACAAATCAGAGAATAAGTATCGCCGCCCATCGCCGCAGCAGAAAAATCCACTTCCGGTGTCACGCTGATCAGATCCGCAGGTTTTTTACCGGGCGTCAGAAATTTTGCAGGGAAATCAATAAAGATCGCCCCCTTTTCCACATTCACCCGTATCCCCTCCGGTTTGAAGATGTTATCGGTAAAAACATCTTCTGCTTCTGCGAGTTCCTGTTTCGCCGGTGCAGAAGTTTCCGGCGTTGCGTTGTTTTTCATGAACAGGAGGGCATTGCAGACGACGGAGGCAGCAAGCGCACCGCCCAGCAACGACAACATGAGCTTTGGGGATGATGTCATAAACAAAACCATTCCTTTTTTATAAAATTTGAAAATACGATAAAGTTCCGTTTGGAATTATTCAATTCCTCGCCTTTCAATGGGTAACATAACACAATGCAAAAAAAATTCAACTGTATTTTTTGAAAAAATACGAAAATTTTTCCGCTTTTTCAAGACACGCTCAAATCAAGCAGAATAATTTGTATTGCAAGCAGTTATAACAGTATAGCAACAAAAACGATTTTATTTTTTCGCTTTTTTCTTTCCCGCGCGCGGGGGCGGAGGCGGGAGAATATCTTTCGTCACTGCCATCAATGCGTTTTCCACCCGCAGCCGTGCTTCTTCAAATTCCTCCGGGGTCAGATTTTCCCCTACGGGGATCTCATCGCCCACCACAATGGAGATTTTCGACCAGGGTTTCGGGATCTGAAATGCGTCCCAGCTGTGCAGCTGCCAGTAGGAAGAATAATTTACCGCGATGGGAATGACGGGGATCCCCATTTTTGAGGCGAGCTGGATCGCGCCCTTGTTCAAATGATATTTTGGGCCGCGGGGACCGTCCGGTGTCATGGCGATCAGGTTTCCGCCTTTCAGACTTTTGAAAGCGTCGTGCAGCACTTTCACTGCGTTGCGGGAGGAACTGCCGCGCACACTTTTCACGCCGAACTGTTCCACGAGATCCGCAATATACTGTCCGTCCCGGGAGGCACTGATCACAGCCACGGTCCGCTGCCGCACTTTTCTGTTGCACATGGGTGCAAAATACAGCAGCCGGTTGTGCCAGATCACCACCACAGCCTGTTTATCATCGTTGTTGGTATATTTTTCAAAATAGTGATTGGGGTCGATCACTTCCCGGCGTTTCAGGAAACAGGAAAGCATCATCATCCGCGAGGGGAGCCAATAGATCCATTTCGGGAATTTTTTGATCTGCCGGAAACGGTATTTCAATTTTTCCGCAAATGTCATTTTTTCCGCATCGGGTTTCAACTCTTCTTTCATGGATATAACTTCCTTGTTTTCAGGTATTTTTCTTTCTGTTTCCGCAATATTGTGCAATAACACAATTTGCGCAGTCCGCGCGGCGTGCCACACATTGTTTTCTGCCGTGCATGATCAGCAGATGGGAAAATTGCGCCCAGCGTTCCGGAGGCAATGCACTGCACAGGATCTCTTCGATCGCCACGGGATCATCGCTTTTCACCACACCAAGCAGATTTGTGATCCGTTTCACATGGGTATCCACCGGCAGACCCGGCACGCCGAAATAATCTCCCAGCACCACATTGGCAGTTTTTCTGCCGACACCGGGCAGTTTCAGGAGATCTTCCATATTGTCCGGCACCATTCCGGAAAAATCCGCAGTGATCATTTTTGCCGCGCCGATGATATTGGTTGCTTTTGCATGAAAAAATCCGCAGGGGTGGATCATTTCTTCCAATTCGTCCTGATCTGCCGCAGCCATGGCTTCTGCCGAGGGATATTTTTCAAAAAGCGCGGGTGTAACGCTGTTGACTTTTTTATCGGTACATTGGGCGGAAAGGATGGTCGCCACCAGCAATTCATAAGGATTGCGGTGGTCCAGATAGCATTTCTGTTCGCCGTAATATGCCAGCAGGATATCATAGATCCCGTTGAGCGTTCCGGAAAGTTTGTTTTTCTTCATATTCACCAATCATTCTGTTATTGCGGTAATGTAACCTCTCAAAATGCTGTATGCAAGCGAAAAATCCTCTTTTTTTCTTTTCTGAGTTGAAAAACAGATTATCTGCTGTATATTTTGTGCTTATTATCTCATCAGAGATAATTCCGTCCAACTTCAACAACAATCACAAGAGGTGATTTTGAAATTGCCTCTCAACATTTACGGATTTTTCACAAATGAATAAACAGAAATTGCAGTTCGGCAGATATGATTTTGCTGCTTTCGGCGCGTTTACCGCATACGCATTGTGTTCTCTTGCCATCCCTCTGGTGGTGGTGGCGATGGGGAAAGAACTGGACTTCCCGCTGAACGATCAGGGACAGGGTCAGGCAGGTGTTCTCCATCTGGTGCGTAGTCTTGCCATGATCGTGACTCTTCTTCTCTGCGGCTCCATTGCAGGGCGGTTCGGGAAACGCCTTTCCCTCGGGACCAGTATGCTGTTCATGGGAATGGCGATCTTTTTCTGCGCTTTTGTGACGCAATACTGGATGCTGCTGCCGCTTCTGGCGATCGCCGGATTCTGCGAAGGAACGTGTGAAGGTGTGGCATCCCCCTTTGTGCAGGATCTGCATCCCGATGCACCGGAACGCTATATGAATGTGGCTCATTCCTACTGGTCGGTGGGGATCGTCCTCAGTGTGGTCCTTTGCGGCGGTCTTCAGCAGATCGATGTCAACTGGCGGTGGATCATCGGCGGCTGCGGACTGCTTGCAATGTGTTCTTCGATACCGTTCCTGCTCCGGGAAAATCCGTTGAAACGGTATCCGGAATCCACGCAGAAACAGAATTTTGCCGAAGTATGGCACAGAACGGTATTGATCCTGAAAACGCCCCGTTTCTGGGTTTACAGTGCAGGAATGTTTATGGGGGCAGGCTCGGAATTCTGCCTTACATTCTGGTCGGCGGCATATATGGAACTGACATTTGAAACAAGCACATTTGTGGCGTGTCTCGGGACCGGAGCCATTGCCGCGGGGATGTATCTCGGCAGAAATCTTGCCGGTTATTTCGGGACAGCGGCGCGTCTGCCGAAGATCCTCATCGGAGCCGGACTCGGCACGATCCCCGCATCCTTCCTCCTGACCTGCATCAAACCGGAATATTTCCCGGAAAGATGGATGCTTCTCGCTGTGATCTTCATCATCCTTTTCATCTGCGGGATCGGGATCGCGCCCTTCTGGCCCACACTTCAGGTGCATGGTGTCAAAAATATGCCGGAGCTGGATGATACCCTTCTCTACATTTATTTTTCCGCATGGGGGATCCCCGGCTGCGGTTTCTTCACCTGGATCATCGGCGTGCTGGGGGATCATTTTACCACACTTTACGGCGAACAGCAGGGCTTGAAATACGCCTTTCTGCTCATCCCGACATCCCTCGTATTCTTTGTGCTGATCGTGTTCCTGGAACACTGGGTCTTCAAAAACAAGCGTGATCTTTCCGCCGGGGAGAAGGCATGATCCGGCTGGATAAATATCTTTCGGAAGCCACCGCGTACAGCAGAAAAGATGTACGCGTGCTGGTCAAACGCGGTGTCATCACAGTGAATGGCACCGCGGCAAAAACACCGGATATGAAGCTGGATGAAAACACGGCGGAAGTGATCGTGGACGGTAAAAAGATCCTGTACCGGAAATTTATTTATCTCATGCTCAACAAGCCGCAGGGCTATTTGAGTGCGACGGAAGACGATCACGACCCGGTCGTTACCGATCTTCTGCCGGAAGAATACAAACACTTCCACCCCTTCCCCGTGGGCAGACTGGATAAAGACACCGAAGGACTGCTCCTGCTGACCAACGACGGGCAGTTCGACCACGAATTGACCTCTCCCCGCAAAAATCTCTACAAACGCTATTATGCCGAACTGGATGCGCCTGCTGTTCCGGAGGATATCGAAACATTCCGCGCCGGTATGGAATTCAAAGAATTCACCGCAAAAAGCGCAGTGCTGGAAATCGATCCCGCCGACGCAAAAAAAGTTCATGTGGAGATCGCGGAAGGCAAATTCCATCAGGTCAAACGGATGTGTGAACGCGTGGGAAAAAATGTGCTGTTTCTGAAACGCGTTGCCATCGGGGCTTTACAGCTGGATCCCGCGCTTGAAACGGGTCAGATCCGGGAACTCACACCGGAAGAATATCAGCTTTTCTTCCGCTGATATTTCAGCAGATCCCTTCGTTGGCTTTTGCCTGTTCCAGATAGCGTTCCTGTTCTGCGCCTGAAAGATTGTTCCACAACACATTCCAGCCGCACACCCGCACCTGAAGATCCTGATATTTTTCCGGATCTTTCCGTGCATCTTCCAGCAGTTTGCTGCTGAATACATTGAAATGGATCGCGTGTCCGCCGCCTTTGATATAGGTCATCAGCAGAGCGCGCATGGCGATCAAGCCTTCTTTTCCGGCAACTGCAGAGGGATGAAGCATCACATCCACGGGGAAATCCGCCATGAATTTTCCGGGATCCAGTTTCAATGCCGATGTCACAAGCGCGGTCACGCCGCTGCAGCTGCTGCCAAGACGGGGCGTGATATTTTTTGTCAGTTCCTCTCCGGCTCTGCGGCCATCCGGAGTGGCTCCGGTCTGTTTGCCGTAAAACACATAATAATTGGCGCAATGCAGTGCGGTGGTATAAAATCCGCCGCGGCTGTTCTGCCGGAAATTGATATGATCTGCCAGACTTTCCAAAAATCTCACTGCCATTTCATCGGCGGGGCGGTTGTTGCCGAAATGATCGGGATCGCGGCGGATCTTCAGGAAAAGTTTTTCTGCACCTTCCCAATCTTTATCCAGCACAGCAAGCAGATCCTTCAGCGTGATCTCTCTGCGTTCATAAACATATTTCCGGATCATGATAAGGCTGTCAACTGCAGTGACGGGTCCGGAAAGCCAGACATTGGAATTATTGTATTTTGAGCCTCTGCAATAGCAGTCCATTCCCTTTCCGAGAGCGGTTTCCGATGTTCCGGAAAAGAGCGGGACCGGGTTGATCCGGTCATAATACTGTTCAAAATCATTGGCAGCGGTCATGCCCTGATCCAATATCTTTTTCATATCTTCAAGACAGGCTTCAAAGAGTTCTTCAAAGGTGGGTGCATCCTCATTTTTCCGCAACAGCTGAAGCAGGATCCGGGGCAGATTGACAATACACGGTGCCGTTTCCACCGCGGTCGCAGGCGGACAATATTCATAGCATCCTTTGACCACCGCAGTCCGCGCTTCCTCCTCCGTATAACCGTGACGCAGCATCGTTTCCCGGATACATTTTTCTCCCACGAAGGCGATACTGCTGCTGCCGCTGCGGATCAATTCCAATGCCTGATCAAGAATATGCTCCGGCGTATTTTCCGCGATCTTCAGCTGCAGTTTCGGATCATAGATCCCCATTTTGCCGTATTCCTCCAGCATCAGTACGGAAAGTTCATTGTACGCACTGCTGCCGTCGGGGAGCGTGCCGCCCATATAGAAGGGGTGTCCCCATTGATATTTCATGGCTCTGACCCGGAAATAAAAATTCCGCACGACCGTCCGTATATCTTCTTCACAAAACGCACCGCTTGCCAGATCGGCACGGTAATAAGAGATCAGCGCGGCATCCAGATTGCCGAATGATCTTGTCTGAACACAATCCC
>JAZNXT010000132.1:0-5960 GCA_045594005.1 Victivallales bacterium | reverse complement strand
ACAAGTCGGATAAGTCGGATAAGTCGGACAAGTCGGACAAGTCGGACAAGTCGGACAAGTCGGACAAGTCGGACAGGTCGGACAAGTCGGACAAGTCGGACAAGTCGGACAGGTCGGACAGGTTGGACAGGTTGGACAGGTTGGACAGGTTGGACAGGTCGGAACGGATGAGCGGCTCCGCCGGAAGAAAAAAAATCGGCAGTCGGCAGTCGGCAGGACAGATGGGACATTCGGGACA
Source organism: Victivallales bacterium (assembly GCA_045594005.1). GTDB lineage: Bacteria > Verrucomicrobiota > Lentisphaeria > Victivallales > UBA1829 > SIG77. The sequence continues at coordinate 5,722 of JAZNXT010000132.1, read as the reverse complement.
TCAGGAACCTGTGGGACGCGAATGAGGCGTAATCAGGAAGCTCTATTTTCATTTGAGTGAGATAAGCACGCTGAAGGCGTGCAGGATTATAGCCTATGGGCTTGCCCATAGGTTCAAAGGCATATCACACACCTCTTGCACGCTGCAGGCGTGCGGGAGGCGTTGTATTTGTTAAATCTGAACGGCGGAGCCGCTCATCTGTTCAGCCCGTGGCTCTGCCGACTTTTCTCACACGCCTTCGACCGTGGGACCCCAAATATATTTGTGGAATTGGAGGTTCACCCGCACCGGCAGACGCTCCGCCACGATCCGTTCCGCCATGCGTTTCACATCGGATCCCCAGGCGGGACTGAACAGGATATGTGCCGTCTGCGACGGAAGATCAAATTTCCGGATCACGGCAGAAGCCGCATCGAAATCAGCATCATCCGCGATCACAAATTTCACCTGATCGCGGGGACGCAGGATGCGGAAATTGGATTCCAGCATCTCCGGTTCCATGCCGCTGGAGGGGCCCTTCCAATCCACGATCCGCACCACCGCTTCCGGCAGAGCGGAAATATCCACGCTTCCATTGGTTTCAATGAGGACAGTTTTTCCTGCGGCAATCAATTTTTCCGCCAGAAGAGGCAAATCACGCTGCAGCAAAGGTTCACCGCCGGTAAGCTCTACAAGATCAATTCCTTTTGCATTTTCTTCCACCAGTTTCAGAAGATCATTTTCCGACATCATTTTTCCTGCGGACGCCTCCTGCGCCTTCACCGTATCGCAATACGCGCAGCGCAGATTGCATCCCGCAAACCGGATAAAAAAACAGGGCAGTCCCGCATAGGTGGATTCCCCCTGAATACTGGCAAAAGTTTCATATACAGCAAACATTTTTATCATTTTCTTTCCTGTTTTTTCAAATTTGAAAAAGGTTTATTATTTTATCACCGCCCTGCCGAAAAATCAAGAGTTTTTTTGCTTTTTTTTCGACTATATATCACTGATAAGATTGACAAACAGAAAAATGCGTGCTATTATCGCTCTATTATCGTGTCCCCGAAAAACAACAGAACCACAGGAGAATACCGGAACATGAAAAAAATTTCCATGATTCTATCTCTCACCGCTCTCTGCGCATCTCTCTGCGCAGCACAGAGTGCGGATCCGACGGCAAAGGACTACCGTCAGGTCTATGATCTGGATCCGGCAAAAACTGCCGAAAATGTCAAAAAAATGACTGCCGATCTTCAGAAAGTCCCTGCAAACTGGAAAAAAGCACCCGCGATCTATTATGTGGTGCCGCCCTTTTCCGATATTCCCCGGCTGGCAGATTCTTATCCCGATGACGGGATCGCCTGCGGCACGATCCGGATCATTGCCGCAAAAGGTGAGATCGAACCTGCTTCCATTGTGATCGCTCCGCAGAAAGATGCGGATAAATTCACGCTGGTCCCCGGCGATCTGAAAGGAAAAAAAGGCGGAGTGATCCCCGCAAGCGCATTTGACATCAAAGTGCTGAAACTGTGGTATCAGGCAGGATCCGCATGGTATGGATATTTTGCAGACTGCCTTCAGCGGGTGCTGATCCCGGAACTGCTGCTCAACGATGAAACGCTCATCCGCGTAAACTGTGCTACAAAAGATAATTATGTGCGCTATGCCAATCTGGACGGATCCAGCCATTATCAGTGGATGAGTGCCAACTTCATGGTCACCAATTATTCCTATGATAACCAGGCAAATATCGCACTGATCGCCGATGCGCCCACACTTCAGCCGGTGGTGCTGAATAAAAATGAATTCAAGCAGTATATGCTGACTCTGAAAGTTCCGGCAAATGTGAAAGACGATATTTACACCGGCTCGGTGAAATTGATTTGCGATGGCAAACAGATTGGCACGGCTCCGGTGTCCGTCCGCGTGCTGCCTTTCGCATTGCCCCAGCCGAAATCGAACTACGACCGCAGCAAAGGATTCTACCTCAGCCTTTACGGATCGGTCACACGCAATGAAGAGATCCTGAAAAATCTTGCGGAACACAACTCTCTCAACCCGAAAGGATTTCCCTTTATCAATGTTTTTGAACCGGAAACCTTCAAACGCGATGTGGCTCTTGCGAAGAAATGCGGCATCAACACCGCTCCGCTTTTCGCAGGCAGCGAAGGTGTCGGCTTGACCTCTCCCCGTAATCCGGAAGGTGCGAAACTGCGCCGTCTTCAGCGTTTGAAAAATATCATTCAGAAGACTGGCGAGATCTGCAAAAAAGAACTGGGTCATACCGATTTTTACAGTTATGCCATCGATGAAGGGGATGCGTGGGCGATCCGTGCCGAACGCAATGCCTGGAAGATCGCCCACGATGCCGGCGGTAAAGTCATGGTCACCAGCGATATGCTCCGTGAACTGATCTACGCGCTGGATTATCTGGTCATCCCCGGCGCACCTGCGGCACCGCGTATTCTTGAAAAGAGCAAATTCATGGAATCCAATCCGAAAGCGATCTGCGGGTGGTATGCCAATCCCCACGGCGGACCGGAAAACCCGGATTATTTCCGCCGTACTCACGGGTATCAGGCATATAAATCCAATTATGATGTATCCTCCAACTATTGCTGGTGGCGCAACAACTGGAACGATATGGCAACACCGTATGAAGAAGGTCTGCGCGGGATCATCATGGTCTATGCAGGCAGAGATAAAACGATCGATACGCTCGTGTGGGAAGGTGTCCGCGAAGGGATGGACGATGTGAAATACGCATCCTATCTCAAAGATCTGGCACTGGAAGCCGCCGAAAGCAAAAACGGCGATGTGAAACTGCTGGGGCGTCGCGTTTTGAGTTATCTTGCCTATGTGGATGAAGAACGCGCCGGGCTGGATGCCCTCCGTCTGGAATGTATCAACTATATCCTCCGCCTCAGAAAAGCTCTCAACAAAGGAAATTGATCGATCATGAATAAGAAATATATCTGCTCTGCGGCGATCCTGATGGCTGCAACTGCCGCCTTCACCGGATGCAGTTCCGCACCCGAAAAACCTGTTGCCGCAAAAACGGAAGCCGCCGCACCGGCGGCAAAACAGAATACCGCCGCACAACAGCTGACCGATAAAGAGGTCCGCGCCGCTCTGAACGGGATCACCAAACAGCATCAGATCCGTTCCAACCGCTGGGACAATGCCAAGATCGATGCTGCCTACCGCGCGTATTTTGCGGAAAATCAGAAAAAGATGAACCCTGCCGCCATCGCCTGCTACGGTGAAATGCTGGCAATGAACGGCAAGCGTCTGGAAAATCCCGCTTCCGTCAATGAAGGTGTGGCGATCGTCAAAAAGTCTGCCGCCAATCCCTACAAGGTCATCGGCTCCATCATCTCCAGCAGTCTGGAACGCAATCATGCACTGGAACTGAAATATTCGGAAGAACTTTTTGCGAAGGAAAAAGGCAATCTGGATCCCAATACGCGGATCTGGCTTTACAATAAATTCATGGAACAGATCCTGTTTTTCACCACCGATATCAAACGCGTGGAAGGTTATGTGGCGGAACTCAAGGATCTGAAATTTGATTCCATCACCGAGAAAAAACGCGTGGAAGGGTTGGAACGGACCCGCTGGAATGCTTTCAAACGGATCATCGCCACTGCCATCAGCCACGACCTGAATATCGGGACTGCGCTGTACGAAAAATACAAAGGTCTGTTCAACGAACAGGAACAGCTGGATTTCTGCGTGACATTCTGCCGTGCCGCCGTGGATATGAAGGACCGCGCGCTCTTTGATAAAAAAGTTGCCCCCATCAAAGCCTCTGCGGATTCCAATATCAAATTTGAACGGCTCCGCAGTGTTGCCGGAAAAGCCGGCGGCTCCGTGGGTGCCGCGATCTATCAGGAAATTTTGAACAACAGAAATCTGACGCCCGCACAGCGTTTTTACACGCTGTCTGCGATGATCAACTATCCCAGAGCTTATGTTTATTTCTTCCACGAAAGAGGCAGCTATGAAAAAGCGAAAGGGCTTCTTCAGGAAACACTGAAACTTGCGGATGCCTATCCGAAAGACATCAGCCGCAGCACTGTGGAACGGAACATGGATAAAGGGATCCGCGGTGCGTTCGGATTCGGCGATTACAAATTCTTTGATGAACTTGTGGATCAGTTTGCAGCCCGTACGAAAAATCCCATCGCATACTGGGATCTGCGCGTGCCGAACCTGCTCCGTCAGGGAAAAACAGCAGATGCCATCGCATTGCTGGATCTGGTGCTGGAAAACAAACGGATCAATGCGCAGACAAGAAAGAACGCGCGTCTGTGGAAATATTTTGTGGCTGGCGGAACTTTTGAAGGCTTCGATGCGGCGTTTGCCGACCTGAAGTTCAACAGTGAACAGAAAATGGAAGAGATCCGCAAAGTCGGGGCCATGTTCTTCCGGGGCAAACAGTTTGAAAAAGCACGCGCCCTCAATGACGCTGTGGTGAAAAATATGTTCCGTCCCGCCGCGATCAATAAACGCTACACCGTGAAATATCTCAAGAACGCTCCGAAAACCGCAGAAGCATGGACCTATACGGACGGCTATAAGAACTGGGACGGCATGGAAACGCGTTTCACTCAATACTACGGTTATGATGTGCATCACGACGCAAAATTGCTCAAAGATGCCGTGCTGACTCCGCTGAAAGATGAATACCGCGCCGGTCTGCATATCGTTTACGATGATCTCGGCGTCCACATCTACGGCAGATTCAATGATCCCAATGTGGAAGAAGTCAATCTCGGCAAACGCAAAGGAGCCAGTCTGGAATGGATGTTCCGTCCGGGTCAGAAACATGCGTACCATTCCTTCTATTTTGATGCGCTCCCCAACACGGAAGACCCCCATTATGTCAACTGGGCAGCCCCCACTAAAAATTACCGTCTGACCTACGACACCGTCTTCAAAGATGCTGTCACCACTCCTGAAGGTTATGCCTCCCATGCTTTCATTCCGTGGATTGCGGTGTATGATAAACTGCCCTCAAAAGACAATCAGTGGATCCTGGGACTTCAGGTCAAAAACGGCGATTTCCGTACCCTTTCCGGTCTGGTTCACGAAATGGGACGCGGTCTGAAACTGGATTTCGAGTTCACGCCCGCACAGCGTGCCGCACTGGAAAAGACCATCTGTATTCAGGCATTCAACCGCTACAATGCGATCCGGAAAAATGCCGGCGGGATCATTCAGAACTGGAACGATTATCTATTGGGCGATCCGGAATTCTATGAAGCCGTCCTGAAAGATTATATTGCGGAACTGGACGAAGCCGGCAAGAAACTTCAGGAAGCCCAAACCGATGCGGAGATCCACGCGCTCTTCGTGAAATACGCACCCCAGTGGGCGGAAATCAATTACATCCTCGAAGAAAAACGCGCAGCTTATCTGAAAGACGCTCTGTTCAAGTAAGTTTTACAGGATCGTAAAAAAACAAGTAAAGCCCGGGGAAAAACTTTTTGAAAAAAGTTTTTCCCCGGACCCTTTTTCAAAAACTTTTATGCGCAAAGCCGCCTTTAGCACATTTGTGCAAAAGACGGCTTTGACTCGTTAAAAAGGGGAAGATTTACCGCAGGCTTTAAGCAAGAAATGCGCAGCTGAAAAGCCACGAAAAACGGGTGCTATGCACCCCCCCTTCAGACGGCGAAAGTCTTTCCGGGTTCGGCATCCGCCTTCAGAGCGGCTTCGCGGATCGCGGCGACTTCAA
>JAZNXT010000131.1:0-13993 GCA_045594005.1 Victivallales bacterium | reverse complement strand
TTGCGGCTCTTTTCGGTCATGGACCATTAGTCCACTCCCTCAAAGCGTTCCGCGCAAAAATCCGAACTATCTCCGCAATACTTCCGCGCATGGCGGCAAGCAAACGATAGTGAAGCTGAGCCGCCCGCGAAAAGTGCGCTTTGCGCACCCGCGCAAAAATCCGAACTATCTCCGCAATACTGTCGCGCATGGCGCTATTCTGGATCGGTGGCTCAACTGCGCTTCGCTTGTTTGCCACAGGCGGCACGCGTAGCGGGAGCTATTCTGGATCGGTGGCTCAACTGCGCTTCGCTTGTTTGCCACAGGCGGCACGCGGAGCGGGAGCCGCCCGATCCAAAAAAGGTGCTTCGTTGTCCGACTTGTCCGACCAGTCCGACCAGTCCGACCAGTCCGACTTGTCCGACTTGTCCGACCAGTCCGACTTGACCCCGCCGTGAGTTTGTGTGCAGGCTTTTTCTGTACGGATTTGTACGGATTTGTACGGAGGGCTGCAGATAAGAACCGTTTTTTTCTCCGTACCTATCCGTACCCATCTGTACCCCTCCCGCGAAGCCAACTGATAACTGACAACTGAAAAAAAGGCTTTAAGCGAGCGAAGCGAAGCTGAAAAGCCCGGGAAACGGGTGCTATGCACCCTTACGCCTTTTTTTCGTGTGCTTTCTGGAATTTTGCTGCGATAACTACGCCGGCGATAGCGACAAAGACACCGGTATATTTGATCCAGCTCAAATCTTTATCCAGAAATACCGCTGCCAGCAGGACGGCAATAAGAGATTCCGTATATTGCACCGCATTGACGATATTCAAAGTGCCGCATCCCACAGCTGCATACCAGGCATAGAACGCCAGAGCCGTGGGGAAAATACCCAGATACAGCAGATAGAGCCACACCATGCCGTTTTCCGGCATACACATGGCGTCCGGCATCACGATCAGTTGTACGCCGTTGATCGCTGCCAGGATCCCCGAAGCAAAGATCATGGACCAGACAGTGACCGCGAATGCATTTTCTTTTGTAGTGACTTTTTTGCTCAAAATGGTGGAGATCGCCCACGAGATCGCCGAGATCAGCACCAGAAGATCTCCCCGCAATGAGGCAAGGGAAAATTTGAATTCACCGTCTGTGACCACCAGAATACAGCCGGCTGCACCGGTAAAAATACCGATCATCTGAATGAATCCGATCCGTTCCATCCGCAGGATCAACCCGCCGATCACCAGTGTAAAAATGGGGGAAAGCATCATGATCATGGAAGCATTGACGCTGTCGGTATATTTCTGTCCCCAAAAGAGGAATGAACTCATCAGCACCAGCGAGAAAAGACTTTGTATCGCCACCATGATCATTTCTTTTCTGTTGAGCGAAAAAAGCTGTTTCCGCGCCGTACAGTAAAGGTAGATAAACAGGATCAATCCGCCGGAAAAGAAACGGCAGAACGCCAATGTGGATGGCTGCAAAGCCGTTTTATCACCCAGCATATATTCGCTGATGACATAATAGGTCGCCCACAGGAACGCGGCGATGAAAGAATACATCGCCCCCAGAGTATCGTTTTTGTTCAGAAACATAAGCGTGGATTTTTTGGCTTACGCGTTGACTGTTTTTCTGATGACCGCACCGATCTTTTCGATAGTCGCTTCATCCAGATAGGGATGCATCGGCAGTGCAAAAATATCTTCTGCACAGGCTTCTGTGACCGGGAAATCGCCCTTTTTGTATCCGAGATATTTCATCGCGCCGAGCAGGTGCATGGGGATGGGATAATACCGGGCGGAGGGGATCCCCTCTTCCTTGAGGGCTTCCTGGATCTTCTGATAATCTTTATGGCGGGGGCAGAACTGCGCCCAGACGGAAACACAGCCGTCTTTGATGACCGGCAGTTTCACCACGCCGTCCAAAGCCTTCATATAAGCATTGGCAACGGTCTGACGCTTTTCCACTTCACCGGGGAACAGTTTGAGTTTTTCGATGAGGACTGCCGCCTGAATGGTATCCAGACGGGCATTCAGACCGAGGCGCGCGTTGTCGTATTTATCTTCCGCACTTCTGCCGTGAACAAGGATGGAGTACATTTTTTTGTAGAGTTCTTCATCATCGGTGAAGACCGCACCGCCGTCGCCGTAGCAGCCGAGGGGTTTTGCGGGGAAGAAACTGGTACAGCCGATAGTGCCGAGGGCAGGGGATTTTTTGCCGCAGGGAGCCACCGCGCCGAAACTCTGACAGGCATCCTGAATAATGGCAAGACCGTATTTTTCCGCGATTTCATGGATGGCTTTGTAATCTGCCACCTGACCGAACAGGTCCACGGGCATGATCGCTTTCGGGGTCAACTTTCCTTCTGCGATCACTTTCTGAATGGCTTTTTCCAACAACACGGGATCCATGTTGTAGGTATCTTCCTGAATATCGGAAAACACAGGAGTTGCGCCCACCAGAGCGATGGTTTCCGGCGTGGCAAAGAATGTGAAGGGCGTAGTGAAGACAGCATCGCCTTCCTTGATATCCAGAGCCATGAGAGCCATGAGAAGTGCGTCGGTTCCGCTGGAACAGGCAAGAGCGTACTTGGTTCCGGCATATTCTGCCAGCTGTTTTTCCAGAATGGCGACTTCTTCGCCGAGGATGTAATGACCGTGATCCAGCACGCGGCGGATCCCTTCCAGAACATCGTTTTCGATCAGTTTATACTGTTGCTTCAGGTCAATGAACGGAATCATGGCATATCTCCTAACTGTTGAGTTTTTCTGTATCAAAAATACACTATAATATAGCATAGTTACGATTTTTTTCAACTCTGGGATTGAATATTTTTCACCTTGTGGTAAAGTATCTTCAGTCAATCACAGAAAGGAAATTGAAAAATGTTAGTCAAAACCACACCCGTTCCGCCGCGCGGCTGGAACAGTTACGATTCCTACGGCGTCTATATCAATGAGGAACAGGCGATCGCCAATATCGACGCGTTCGCAGAAAAACTTGCTCCCCACGGCTATGAATATTTTGTGCTGGATGCCTGCTGGTATTCCGACGGCACTTTTATGGATACCTACCGTTTGCGCAAAGAGGGAAAGGACCGGCGTTCCCACATTGATCATTGGGGGCGTTTTATTGAATCTCCGGAACTTTTTCCCCACGGGCTCCGTGCCCTTGCGGACCGGTGTCACAGCAAAGGATTCAAATTCGGAGTACATCTGATGCGCGGTCTGCCGGCATTGGCTTTGGAATACAATACACCGGTGAAAGGCGCGCCGGGAGTATTTGCCCGGGATATTGCCGATTACGGCCGTCCGTGTGCGTGGGAGGCACCGTATATGGGGTCGGGGATCGATATGACCAAACCCGGAGCGCAGGAATATTACGACAGTGTGGTGGAATATCTGGCGGAGATCGCCCACGTGGACTTTATCAAATTCGATGATGTGTTGGAATATCACGATGAGATCGAGGCATTGGCAAAGGCGATCGAAAAGGTGGAACGCCCCATCGTTTTGAGTATTTCCCCGGGTCAGCAGGCACTTCCACGCAACTGGGATTTTTTGAAAAAATATGCCAATATGGTGCGGATCACCTGCGATATCTGGGATGGTGATGCAGCTCATTGGAGCGAAAAATTCATGCGGATGGAAGCCTTTGAAAAGGTGGGATCGCCGGAATGTTGGGCGGATCTTGATATGATCCCCATCGGCGGGATCCAGGCTCATGTGCCGGAGGATACCGATCCGGAATATTATCCGGTGTGGGGATGCCGGAGAAAATCCTATAATTCGGATATGGAAAACAGACTTTTGATGACACAAATCGCCCTGATGAAATCCCCGCTTTTCTACGGTGGTGATCTGGTGATGAGTGATGAAAAAGACATTGCTTTCGTGACTGATCCGGAGATGCTGGACTGCAATGTGAACGGGGTGGGATGTGAGTGTATTTTCCGGCAGCGTCATGCCGATGTGCGCCGCTCGGAAAAACAGGGCGATCCCGCACATGGCTGGCTGGGGGTTTTCAACCGTTCCTGTTTGAATGAACTGACCTTTGTCCTGACGGCGGAAGAACTCGGTTTTTATGACAGAGAACTGCCGGTGTTCCGGGATATTTGGGAGAAACGGGAAGTCCGCGGAGAGAACGGTGCGTTGACGCTGACGATTCCCCCGAATGGCTGCGTTTTCCTGTCGTATTGAAAAAATACGGAAAATTGCCGGATCTTACATCGAAATCCGGAAAAATCGGACAAAATTGCACAAAAAAGCAGTTTTGTCCCTTTTTTTTCTGTCATATTTGCGAAAAAATCCTTGACTTTTTACTTTTTGCGTTATATAATATCTACGAAAATATATAAAAATAATATTAACTGTATTGATTGCGGCATGATCCGCAAGGAGGTAACAATGGCTATAACGAAAGCAATTAACAGTGGCGAACGCGGTACCGGTTATATCGTGGATAATTCTGACGTCGACAGCATTTCCACTTTGACAGTGCAGGGTGTTCTGTACGGCAGAGAGGCAGATGGTGAACAAAACCTGGTTCAGGCAGGCGGCACGATTGAAGTTATTGACGGCGGTGAAGCATACGATATCCGGATCAGTGAAGACGGTACCCTGAAGGTCAGTAACGGCTATGCATCCGACATCAGCAGTACGCAGTTTACAATCGCGAGTAATCAGGATTATCAGCTGAAAGTTTTTGTGGCTGGTACCGGTGTGGTGGAAAATATCACGCTGGTGGGTGCGGTGGAAGTTGACCTGAATGGTTATGTCATCAAAAGCACAAATGCGCTGCTGGAAGTGGATGGCGAAGCAAGTCTTTCCAATGGTGATTTTTCCTTTACCACGGTGCGGGTGAAGGGCGGCGTTATGAGCGACTCGGCGGTTCGCAGCGGATCTGAACTGGAAATCAGTGCCGGAGCTGTTGCTTCAAACATCAATCTCTATCATGGTGCGACTTTGACTTATACGATCGGCGCCGGATCAAAATTGAGCGCAACGCTTCTCACGCGGACGATCAATGCTGAAGGGGAAGTGGAAGATACCGTTTTGGGTAAACTTTCTTACGGCGCAGCCATCAGCGGAAAGACGATCGATGGTGCCGTAGATGGCGTGCAGCAGAAATTCGTGCTGGAAGCCGGAGGCTCCATTTCCAATATGAAGCTGAAAAGCGAAACGAGCCTGGTTGCCAATGCCGGCAGGATCTCCAATCTTTCGATCGGGACCAATACTGTGGATCCTGCATCCAATGCCCAAGCGACCATTGCAGGCGCGGACGTGAAAGCAAACGGGATCAATGTTTACAGAGCCGGTAATCTTCTGGTGACAAACGGGACCGTGAACAATGTGAATGTGCAAGGGGGTCAAGCAACATTCACCGGCGGGACTGTTAATAAGGTCACAGCTGTCGGTCTGGTGGTAAATCATAAAGACGGATCCGGTGTGGTTGCCGGCAATGTGAAAGTCAATATTTCCGATGATGCGGTTGTGAATAATATTACCGTGAAAGACGGTGCGGAACTGTATCAGGATGGCGGTTCGGCATCCAATGTGACGATTTTTGCCCGTGCGATATCGAATTTCAGCGGCGGCGTGGAATATACTTTGCGCGGCGGTACTGCTGAAAAAGTGACTCTGAAAACAGGGAATGCCGGGGATTATGAAGATGCGATCGCGTCTCTTGTTGTCGGCGGAAGCGGCAGTGTGACATCTGCCACGCTGAATGCGAAGACGGAAATGATTGTGAGCGGCGCGAAAGCGACTGCTGCAGAAACTTCGGTCAATAAAGGCGGGAAGATGTATGTCCGGAATAGAGCCATGGTCCGCGATACGCAGGTAAAGACCGGCGGTATTCTGAATGTGGAAGACACCGCAATGGAAATCGGTGCCGTAGTTGCCAATGGCGGGACTATGGTGATCAAAGGCGGCGCAAAATCGGAAATGGCGGAAATCAAAAACGGCGGTATCATGACGGTTGAAGCCGGTGGTGTTGCACAGAATACAGACATTGACAAAGGCGGCAAAATGGATGTCCGGCTGACAGCCGGTACATACTGGGCAGGTACTTCCGGCGGTGTTGCTTTTGAATATGGCACGCTGAATTCCGCCACCGGCATGGCAGGAAAAATGAATGTTTCTGCATTTACAGCCACAGCGACCCGTAAGGGGACTGTTTATAAAGCACAGGTTAACAATGTGCTTGTGGATAACAAAGGTGAATTTCTGGTGAATGAAGATGCCAAACTGAACAATGTGGCGGTGAATGCCAATGGTACATTGGTCGTGAACGGCGGAAATGTTGCTGCTACATTGAGCGGAGCCGGCAATGCCAGTACGGAATTGACAGATGTCCGTATATATAAAAATGGTAAAATAGATTTTACTGCAGGTCTGGTGAATACCACCAGCGGCGTGACTACCACACAGAGAGCATACGCTACGGCGGTGGGAACATCCAATTATGTGGGCTTCTCCTATGGCGCGATCCTGGAAAATGTTACTGCGGATAAATACAGAAACTTTACCGTGACGCAGAATGGTATTGCCCGGAATATGACGGTGGCAAACGGCGGGAAACTGACGGTTACAGCGGCGGTCGTCGGTACGGAGAGCGGAACATCAAACGGGAAAGATTATGTCAACAATATTTACGAAGGCGGTGTTGTTGACGGTCTGACTGTGAATAAAGGTGCGGTCGTTTATGTGTATGACGGAGCAAAACTGACCGGCGATATTGTGTTGAACAGCAAGATCAATGCGGTCAATGCCGAAATCAATTTCAATCTTGTCGGAAAAGATCTGTTCAATGATGACTGGTGTGTGACCAATTTCTCCAATTTGAACGGTTCCGGTATGACCTATACGCTGGATCTTGCTTTCAATCAGGATGCCGGTGAATACAAACTGGCAAGCAAGGCGCAGAACTTTAACGGTGTTGTCCGGTTCGTGACCAATGCAACATCTGCCGGCAGTTCAACGGCGAATACGTATCATGATCTGGAACTTGGTGTCAGGTATTACCATGAGGAAGCAAACAGATATCTGACTCTGGAAAAGGTTGACGGCAATCTCATGCTGAAAGTGGAATACGATCAGGAAAATCCCAATCACAATCTGGCTTTGGCTGAATTGGATGATGCCGGTGACCGGTTGTTTGTGGGGGTCGGCGATACTCTGACGGGTGATACCCGCGTCTTTAACAGCGACAAGGTGAATGTTGCTTTCAAAATTGAAAATGATACATTTGCAGATTATAAACAGGCGAATTTCGTTGCAAAATGGGAACTGACCATCACGAATCAGCTGACCGGGAAAGTTGAAAAGACAGTTACCGGAGTGATCTCTGATCTTGATGCAGGGAAGACCACCAATGAATATACACTTTCGACCGGTGACAGAGTCGCACTGAAGGCTGGTGTGTACGATGTGACACTGACGCTGAAAAATAATTTTGCCGTTTACGATACGATCCGCGAAACGATCACCGTGATGAATGAAAACGACGACCTTTATTTCAATACGAAATTTGATAAGATCGACCGTTATCAGAAGAATGGTGATGCGTCGTTTGCGGAAGCCTATGCGGGCGGCAATGAAGTTCGCACGATCCTGCTGGGTGAACTGAGTGCCGGGATCTACTCCTTCGGCAGCATGACCTTTGATGAAGATTTCTCCGGCACGGTGAAACTGCTCAATGAAGATCTCAAGACTGTGATCAATGTGTCCGTGAAAAACGGCGTGGCGAACCTTGCCGGTGCGGTGTTGGAAGCCGGATCCTATGCAATTCAGATCCAGGGAAAGAATGCCACGGATTATGAATTCCAGCTGGTGCGCGGCGAAGGATTCAAAAATTATTCCGGAGCGATCGTCAACAATGAAACATGGGTGGATGCACATCACTACGCCAACAAAGTGGTCGCGGTGGATGCGCCGATCCTGGATGATCTTACACTGAAAACTACGATCGGTGCGGATGGCGGAAATGACGATATCCTGCTCAAGATCGGTGATACGGTCGCGGTCAAGGCAATCGAATTTGTCGGCAATGAAGCCGGTCAGAACCGTTACACCTTCGGTGTTTCCGGTTTGGGTGGCGATGATGCGATCAAATTCTCTCTCGTCAGTGTGACGGACGGCACGAAAGTGAAGACTGTGAAAACGGTCACGCTCAATGCGGACGGAACGCTGGGAGACGCCATGCAGATCAAGCCTGCGGATAATGTGGAATATTATCTGATTGCAGAAAATCTCAACGCAGACAAGGGTGTGGAATCGGATCTCCAGCTGTGGGTCGATACGGACGCCACGCTTGTCAAGAAAGCAAACAATGCCGATGATGTCATGGCGGGAGCCACAAATGTGTATGCAGAAGCTCCGGCACCCGCTCCGACTGTCAATGGTGCCTATATTACCGCCTCTGAAGATGTGATCACCGTTTCGGATTGGGTCGGCAGCACGGATACGGCAGACTGGTTTGTGCTGAATATCAACAATGAAAGTCTTGGTTTCTGGGAAAAAGTTGATCCTGAAACCGGCAATACCGTACAGATCCCGCTCAATGTGGGGATCAGCGGCGAATATTCTTTCATGATCAGCAGCGAATTGGAAAAAGGCGTCAAGATGACCGTTTACCGGGCGTATGACGACAACAAGGGATACGGTGCATCCGTTAACGGGGTCACATCTGCCCTTGTTCAGGTTTCCTCTGTGGCTGCCGGTGTAACTGCGAAACCGGTGGATCTGCAGGCTGGTACTTACTACATCAAAGTGGAAAACACCAACAGCAAGAACTATCTGAAAGATACGGATTATTCCTTTGGTGTTTCTTTGCTGGATCAGCGCAAGGAACTTTTCGTGCTGAACGGAAAAACAGATTCTCTGGCTATGAACACGGTCGATGAGTATTATTTTGAACTGACGGATTACACCGATGTGACATTCTCCTCTGTGACCGGGATGACGCTTTTCCAGGACAATGGAAAGAACGGTATGACCAAGATCACCGTGAAAGCCAAAGAAACGATCACGCTGGCAGCGGGTACTTATTATATCGATACTACTGCAAAATGCGATTCGATCGGTATCCGGCTGGACAACAGCAAGTACGACCATGGTGTTGTGAATAATTACAACGACAGTTGGAAGACTGCGGAAGAAATCGTGCTTGTTGACTCCAAGTTCAGCACCAATGATCCGGCTACGGATATCGCCGCGGATGATGGTTCCGTCACGGTCACGCCGGATGCCTGGGTCGGCTACGGTAATACGGCAGATTATTACAAACTGAATGTGACCGGTGCCACTGCCGGGAAGTACACTTTTGCTCTTTCCGATGCGGAATTCGGAAATGTGAAATTGACCGTCTATCGCGTACAGGCAGATAAAAACGGTGTGGAAAGTCTGGTGAAGATGAGCGGGATCAATTATTCCGTTTCCGCGCAGAAAATCGTTATCAACGATCTGCTGGACGGGTCCTACTATGTGGCGGTGGAAACCACTAAAGCCGGTACGGCTCTGACCTCCAAAAATTCCGATTACACGCTGGATGTGGAAGTTGCCGCGTATGCTCAGCTGGATAAGAAGACTGTCGATGAGACTGCAGGAACCGAAACGCTTGTGGGCGACAAGATCGCTGCCGGCAGCTACGGAACTTTCACACTCACGGAAAAGAGTCTGGTGACATTGGTTTCCGACGCAAAAATTTCCGGAACGACCATTTATTACAACAATGGCAAAAACGGATTCCAGATGGTCACTGTGACGGATAATAAAGCCGTGCTGGAGGCTGGTACCTATTATGTGAAAGCCAACAGCAAGGAAGCGATCAAAGCGGAATCCATTGTGATCACGGATGAAGTTACGGATCTTGCACTCGAATTCTCCGGTATGGATTTGGCAACCGGCGCACGCAAACTTTCCTACAATGAAAACGGTATGGATATCACTACCGGGATCAATGGTTGGGTCGGTTTGAACGCGGCGGAAGATGCCTTCATCCTCTCCACGGATGCTGACAATGCGTACGGCTGGATGAATTTGAGCCTGACCGTGAATGATGCAGAAACGCTCATGGCTGCCAAAACATCTGTCACCTTCAGCGTTTACCAGAATACCGGAACCGATGAAAAACCGGTCTGGAAACTGGTCACTTCCGCAAAATACAATGCGGGCGACAAGAAGAACACGATCACGCTCGACTTTGATATCCGTAATCAGGCGGACTATAAATTTGTGGTCACCACTTCCGACAAAGGCAAAGGTACCTGCAATGTGGATTACACCATTACCGGCGACCTCTACAATGGCAAACTGACCGGTAAAGATATCGGCACGGTTGCAACTGCACTTGCAGATGGCTCCGATACCCTGTATGATATGTCTGCCGGCGTGAAGAACGGTTATGCTGTGCTGGTCGTGGAAAATCTTTCCCATGTGAACCTGAAGAGCGGCTACACCCTCTATTCCGCGAATGCAGCAGGAAATCTGACAGCGGTCAAGCTGTACGGCAAGAAAGGTACGGAAGCTGTGGTCGGCGCAGGCGTGTACTACATCGCGGGCAGCAATGGCGATAAACAGCTCGGCACCATTGAAGATATCACTGCAAATGTTGATATGGAACAGATCACCTTCGATGCCGGAAATGCAGCCGCCAACAAGAGCGCACTGAATCCGGATAATGCCGACGCCGCAGGAACCGGGATCAACGGCTGGGTGGGCGTCACCAACGCTTCTGATGACTTCCTCTTCAATACCTATTCCGATGGTACTGCTGCGGCTGGCTGGGTCGATTTTGAACTTTCCAGCCTTACCGATCAGTTCGGGGATGGCGCGAAGGTCTCCATGACCCTTTACAAGAATGTGAACGGCGTCTGGAAGAAAGTGATCGGTATCACCACGACCAGCGGCACGAAACTTTCCGGTAATGTCCTCGGCGCAAGTCTGGATGAAAATTCAGAATATAAACTTTCCATCGAATCCGGTGACAAGGGCAAAGGTTCCGCAAACCTTTCCTACGAACTGGATGGCACGCTGGATTATTATGATCTGGACAACAACAGCATCCTCACTGCCACAAGACTGGGAATGAGCGACACCGCTGATACGGACACAGACGAAAATACTGTGACCAATGTCTGGGATGCCACAGTGACCAAAGCCGGTGATAAAGTTGATTTCTATGATGTCAACGATCTGGATAACTTGAAACTCACTGTGGAAAAAGGTGCATCTGTCAAGGTTACCTGGTATGACGAAAACTTCAAGGCGGTCAAGGCAAACGGCGCATCCCTCACAGTTACGGGCAGTGCCGCGATCCTCAGCGACTCCTCCGCTTTCGATGAAGTCCGTTATGTCAAGATCGAAGCAGTCGGTTCTGCCAACAATCATTACACGCTGACAAGCACTGTGACCAAAGCCTGATCATAACAGATCGACATCAGGCGCAGTGCGCCGCGCGGGCGGCACCACGGCAAGCGCATACGCGCAGCCGTGGCGATTCCCCGCACAAAAAAACGCATACGGGAAAAACCGTATGCGTTTTTTTGGTATGCGGGGAATGGGATCGCGTTTTTCAAACGCGATCCTGCCGCCCGCGCGGGGTGTGTGATATATCCCGGATCTGCTTTACTGTTTCAACTGATCCAGCACATTCCAGGGATTATCTTCATTGCTGCTGAGATCTTCTGTGTCGTCGCCGGAATTACATTCGCAGGGACCGTCGTTCAGGTTTGCGCCGCAGTGACAGCACAGACCTTTGCAATCTTCGGAGCAGTGGATATAATCAGGCAGGGCGAGGAGCAGTTCTTCCCGGACATCTTCAGTGATATCCACTTCCTGATCCGGCACTTTTTCGCGGAAGATGCACAAATTTCCGGTAACGATGGGGATGACCAGTTCTTTCATGCAGCGCACGCAGCTGGATTTGAGTTGGAATGTTGCAGTTCCGTTCACCAGCAGATCCTGACCGGATCCGGATTTTGTGGCGATGAGGTTATAAGTGATATCGGAAACGGGGATGCGGTCGGCATCGTTTTCCAGTTCCAGAATATCTTTTGTTTCGGTCCCGTCAAGAAAGAGAGGTTCATCGGTGATGTGACAAGTGTTGACGATGATCATGATCCTGTTTCTCCTTTTTTGTTTTTCTGTTAAATTTTTCCTGTTTCCCGTTTCCGGCGGATCGCTTCCACGATGAAATCAGGCACGAAAGAATTGATATCGCCTCCGCAGATAGCGATTTCTTTGATCAAACGCGAGCTGACGAAGGAATATTCGGGGCTTGGCATCATAAAGAGGGTTTCGCATTTTTTGTTCAGTTCCCGGTTCATGAGAGCCATCTGAAATTCATATTCAAAGTCGGACACTGCCCGGAGTCCGCGCAGTACGGCAGACGCCTCAAACTGCTCCACGGCATTTGCCAGCAATCCATCGAAGGATGCGATTTCGATATTATCGTGTTCTCTGCAAGCGTGTTTCAGCAGTTCCATGCGTTCCTCGAAGGAGAAAAATCCTTTTTTCTCGGAATTGTGCGCCACTGCCATAATGACTTTATCAAAGATCTTTGCGGCGCGGAACGCCACATCCAGATGTCCGTTTGTCACGGGATCGAAACTGCCCGGATAGAGTACGGTTTTCATAAAATATGTTCTCCTGTATTTTCTTTCAGATCATTGCATTTGATGATCTGGAAATTTTCATTTTCCGTGTGATAAATACCGATTTCCCGACCGTTGAGAAATGCGGGCAGCGCATGAAACGCCACACCGTCCTGCATCAGATCGTGCTGACCGTGAAAATGCCCTGCGAAAATCGTGCTGATCCCCTGTTTTTCTGCCCGTTTCATATAGTTCCGGATCTGATCCTCCGGCAAATGCTTTTTATGCGCCAGATTCGCTCCTTTGAGCCCTTTCACGATCCTGTGAGAGAGTGCGGGCCCGAATGTGAAACCGGCGATAAAAAGGAGGATGCGCGCGATCCAGTTCCGCAACGCGATCCGCAGCAGCAGATACGGGAAATCCTTCCGGTTGATCCGGTCGCCGTGAGTGAACAGGATTTTTCCGCGCCGGATATCGCTGCGTGACGCGGCAGAGAAGATCCTGTCCCGCCGCTTTGAAATCAGGAATTCATGATTCCCTTCGGTGAAAATGAGTTCGCGTCCGCGGCTTTTTTCATTTCTGCACCATTCCATAAAGATGCGGTGATTTTCCATTTCGTATTGACTTGTGCCGATCCATATTTCAAAAATATCACCGAGGAAGACCACGGCACAGGAGCATGGGAGACCGGAGATCGTTTTCAAAGTTTCAAAAAGATCCCGTTCTGCGTTTCCGCCGGTGAGATGAGCATCGGCGATCATGATATATGTCTTACTGATATTTTCCATAATGTGGATAATATATCACGATTTTTGTGAAATACCAAAAAAAACGCGATTCTTTTTCATTTTTGGTCTTGAAAAAATCTGATTTAGTGGCATATTATGACTTATCACACATCGAGCCAGCATAGCTCAGTGGTAGAGCTACTGATTTGTAATCAGTGGGTCGCGGGTTCAAATCCTGCTGCTGGCTCCATTTTTTTTGCCCATGGGCAAAAAACACGAAGACGCAAGTCTTCTCTTCACTGAGCCGTCAGGCTCAACTTCACATCTTCACGCGGCGAAGCCGCTCTTCACCCCAAACCGTTCCGACTTGCTTGTGAAGTCGCTCCGCTTGTGAAGAGGTCAGCTGCGCTGCCCGTGAAGTTTTCTCCCTGCCGGGAGTAAGGATGGTGTATTTTTTTTACTGCGCTCCGCTTAAACGGCGGCAAGCCGCCTTGAAATCAGGGCAAAAAAACACGAAGACGCAAGTCTTCACTTCACTGAGCCGTCAGGCTCAACTTCACATTTTCACGCGGCGAAGCCGCTCTTCACCCCAAACCGTTCCGACTTGCTTGTGAAGTCGCTCCGCTTGTGAAGAGGTCAGCTGCGCTGCCCGTGAAGTTTTCTCCCTGCCGGGAGTAAGGATGGTGTATTTTTTTT
>JAZNXT010000130.1:0-11729 GCA_045594005.1 Victivallales bacterium | reverse complement strand
GGAGCCGCACCGGGGGGGCGTTTTGGTTTGGGGAGGACTGATGGGACATTCGGGACATCAGGGACTTACGGGACGCGGATGAGGGCTCGCCCGTAGGCTATAATCCCGCACGCTAAAAAGCGTGCTTTGCGCAGAATCATTTGTTTTCCCTCAATGCTTTGTTCCTAATAAGGATAGATGGCGGAAAAGCAAAAAAAACGATTTCCCAAAGGTGCATTGTCCCCAGTCGGACAAGTCGGACTGGGCGGACAAGGCGGACAAGGCGGACAAGGCGGACAAGTCGGACAAGTCGGACAGGGCGGACAGGGCGGACAGGGCTGAACGGATGAGCGGCTCCGCCGGGGGGAATGGTACAGATGAGTACGGATAAGCACGAAGCCGCCTGCGGCGGAGAAAAAGTCTTCAAAACAATTCCAGCTGCATGGGAGCAGATGGCGGCGGTTCCGCTTTCGCCCCCACAAATGTCATAGTATCGCTGAACTGACGGTCTGTGACTTTCAGTACGGAAACGATCCCTTCCGCAGGAACCATTTTTTTGATCCGGTTGATATGAACAAGGGCATTTTCATTTGATGCACAATTCCGGATATACACCGAAAACTGCATCATGCTGAATCCGTCTTTGATCAGATCTTTTCTGAAATCGGATGCCGCTTTCCGCTGTTTTTTCGTATTGGTGGGGAGATCGAACATCACATAGATCCACATGGGGACGTACCTGCTGACAGCCTGATATTCTGCGCTCATTTTTCCGGAAACTCCGGATAACGGATCTCTTTTTCCTCATTTCAGGAAACAGCGGACAAGCGATGCGGTGGTATAACTTAAAGCATTCATCAGCGGACGCCGTTCCCTGCCGATGATCACATCGCACGCAAGGACCAAGAGCAGTTTTGCTTTCTGCGCTTTCCCAAGCTCCGGTTCCGAAAAAAGCTCCGGTTCCGAAAAAACGATCTCATCCACAAAAGGCCGGTACGGCTCCCCTGTATTTTTTTTCTTAAAATCTATGTTTTAATAAAAAATATAGCGTTTAAGAAAATATTTTCAAGGTAAAAGAGCATTTTTTTTGATTTTTTGACAGCCTCTGTACGGATGGTGTACTGATGTCAGCGCGGCGGGCGGCTCAGGCGCAGCAGACCGCTGCGCACAACCGCATGAAGGGGCATGGCGCGTCATGCGCCATGCCCCTTCATGTGCGGTTGCCGGGGTGGGACCGCCACGCGGTCACGCCCCGATGCTGAGCCGCCCCGCCGCTTACTTCTGCGGCAGATCTTCGGCGGCTTTCACGAGGGTGAGGAATTCCGCCCGTTTGCCGTCGGGATCGGAATCGAGGGCTTTCTGAGCCCGGGCGCGGAGATCCTTATAGTTGGCGTTGCCCCTGTGTTCGCTGTTGCGGAGCAGCAGGCTGAACTCGGTGACGGCAGCCGCCCAGCGGATATTATCTGTCGTCTCCGGCAGGGACTTCAGATCAAAGGTCAGCAGACGGCTGGGATCTTTTCCTTCCGGCTTCTGGTAACGGAGCTTGAATGTGAGGATGTCCTCAGATCCAGTGCTTTCCGTTTTCTTCTGATACTTGAGTTCATCCACGCTGCCAAGATATTTCTTTTTCACATCGGCGGGTGCGTCTGCCATGATCAGTTCATACACGGCGGTAACCTGATGACCCACACCGACTTCGCCGGCATCTTTCGTATCGTCGTTGAAGTCACGGGCGGCGAGTTTCCGCAGTTCATATCCGACCAGCCGGTATGCGGCGACTTTGGCGGGGTTGAACTCGATTTGGAACTTCACGTCTTTGGCGAGGGTGAACATTTTTCCGGTCATTTCGTTGGTCATGACCCGCTTGGCTTCCCGGACGTTGTCCAGATAGAAATAGTTGCCGTTTCCTTTGTTGGCAAGCATTTTCAGTTTGCTGTCCTTGTAGTTCCCGCTGCCCACGCCGAACGCGCTCAGGTAGATGGCGCTCTGCCGTTCCTTTTCCACCATAGAGACCAGTTCGGATTCGCTGCTGACACCCACATTGAAGTCGCCATCCGTGATCAGCACGATCCGGTTGTTGCCGCCTTTGATGAAGTGTTTGTGTGCCAGTTTGTACGCTTCCACGATCCCTGCGCCGCCGGGGGTATAGCCGCCGGAACAGAGGGAGGAGATTTTTTTCTTGACTGCTTCTTTGTCTGCGCCGCTTCCGCCATCCATCAGAGTACTCACGCCGCCGCCATAGGTCACGATGCTGATCCGGTCATTTTCCCGGAGCTGATCCGCCAAGGTGTTCATCGCCTGAATAACCATGGGGAAAACACTGAACATGGAGCCGGAGTTGTCGATGAGGAAGACAAAGTTGGAAGGGGGCAGATCTTTTGTTTCCACATCTTTCGCCTGCACGCCCACCAGCAGCAGTTTGCGATCCGGAGACCAGGGGGCATCCATGCTTTCAAAGTTCACGTGGAAGTCGGCATCGCCCTGCGGAGTTTTGTAGTCGTAGGAAAAATAGTTGAGGAATTCTTCCGTGCGGACCGCATCCTTCGGCGGGAGGGTATTCTGCTGAAGGAGGAACCGGCGCACGTTGGTGTAAGTGGCGGTATCCACATCCGCCCCGAAAGTGGAGAGCGGGGAGACGGTGGTGGCGGTGAAGCCGTTTTCCGTCAGGGACTTGTATTCCTCGGTGTTGAAGTTGACAGCAGGCGCGGGGATCCGATCGCTGACGCTGTGATATGCGGGGCTGTTCATGCCCACTCTTGCTTTTCCTTTGAAGCCAGTCGCCACCACAGCTCCGCCCTTGGCAGGAAGACTATACCGCGTAACAACAGGCTCAGGCGGCAAAGAATGTTCCGATGCGCCATCTTCCGTAAATTCGCCACCGAGCTTGGAACCCATGTCTATAGCCCTAGTATGATCTGAACGAACACGATCTGCTACTTCTCGGATTTCATAATACACAAGATCCTCTTCTGCAACTTCAACAGGGTCGTCCACATCTATTACACCTATTAGTGGCTCGGACAAAAAATTTCTTATTTCACTCTCAAAGACACAAAGCAAACCAAAGCAGACAGCCACCGCAGCAGCCATTGCAGCAGCCATTGCCCTGATGAATCTCATAAAACGGGGAGCAGATTTTTTCACTTCCGGCTTTTCTTCCGACTTCGCTTTTGCGAAGAAATTCGCCTTGAACTGTTCTGTGGATTTGAAGCCCTGTTCGGGATTGGTGCGATTTTTCATGATATCGAGGATCTCATCAATTTTCGGTTCGTTGTTGTTCATGCCATCACCTCCAGTTTCTCTTTCAGGAGTTGTTTTGCTTTATAGATACGCTGGTAGAGGGTGTTGACGGTGCAGCCGAGAATGGATGCGGCATCGTCCGAGCTGTAATCGCTCAAAAATCCAATAAGAATGGACTCCCTGTACAACTCCGGAAGCTCCGCAATGGCATCCGCCAGCGCATCCAACTGCGCGTGATCCGTTGATGTGTCAGCGGTTTTCTCCTCTGCATACGCCTTGAGTTTTTCCGCTTCCCGTTTCCTCCTCCTGATCCGGTCGCAGCACTGGTTCACCGTGATCCGGTAAACCCATGTTGAAAGTTTCGCTCCGCCACGGAACTGATCAAACTTGTTCCATGCTGTCAAGAGCGCCTCCTGGACCGCTTCGTCCACCTCCGCCGGATCCCGGATCAGACGGTACGCCGCAGCACGCAGCACTCCCAGCTCTTCCGAGATCAGCGTATCAAAGATCTCCTGTTTTGTTTTCATGTTCTTGTTCCTTTGCGTTTTATCTGTACAGAATGATCGTTTCTGACAAATAGGACGAAATTTACCGGCCTTTTCTTAGCAGTCCGGAGATTTTTTTACATTTTTCGGACTATAACAACGTTTTGACGCTTTTTCAAGCCCCGAAAGAACGGAGATGTAAAAAAAACTGCGCGGCAGGGCGGCTCAGGCGCGGTGGGCAAAGCCCCACCGCGCACAACGGCAGCAGGGCGGGGCAAAAAAGTGCGGCGCGCGAAGCTGTGCCGCGCCCCCTGATTCATCTTTTCTTCGTTTTCCCGGAATGCCGTGGTGATCCGTTTATAATATTTTTCCGTAAGAGCAGCAAGAACCATGGCATCAATGGCATGGTGGATGTGATTTGACCGGTCTTTTGCGCTGCCGATCCCCTGCACCCCCCACGCTTCACGGGCGTATGCCGTAACTCTGCCGCTTCTGGAATAAACATGCGGATAAACCGATTTCAAAAGAAATACCGCGTGACGGGACATCACGCCGGTATCCACCAGCTGCCGGTTGGAAAAGCCGCCGTCGATCTCCTCTGCCGTCTTCCTGAATGCCCCGATCTTGGCACGCCAGTAGTCAAGCTCAAAACGGATCTTCAAGGCTTTCTGTCTTGCATCCGCCCGCGCCTCCGGCATGGTACTCTTTCTGGCTGCACTTTTCGCATTTTCGTAATTCTTTTCCAGCTGTGCCAACGTTTCAAACCAGCCCGCGATTTCCAGATTTTTCATGATTGAGACTTCATATTCACCGGCAGCAGAATCGTAGTTGATACATTCGCTCGGCAGCAAGCCGCCCTTGACATTGCGGTTGTATTCCGCAAAACACAGCGTCAGGTTGTCCAGACTGTTATCGCCGCCGCGGGAACGGGGCACCGTGTGTTCAATATCCACGCCGTTCAGCAGATCCGCCCAGCCGATCGCGCGTCCGGTATAAAGACATTTTTTGCTCTGTTCCATCCAAAGGATATAACGCCGGATCAGGTCTTCGGTCGGCTCTTTTCCATATTCTCTTCTGATCTCTTCGGCATATTTTGCGCGGAGATTTTCCCGCTCCTTCTGCCACGCTTCGTAAGCAAGACGGGTGTTTTTATCATTCACCGAACGGGCAAGTTCCATGTGGATTTCCGTATCGGCATCGATCTTTCCGGTCTTGCGGAGATGATTGACCAGACGGCGCAGGATCGTGAGCGAACGATGCACCATGGGGTTGTAGATCATCCCCAGATTCACCGGCGGAAGGATCCCTTTTTCCATACAATCCGGATAATCCGAACGGTCGTTGTACTGATAAAGCGTATCAAATTTTCCCGGCTCCATGTTCCATGTGGACTCAAAATAATCCCGGAGCCGCGCAGTCAGCGGCAGAAATACAGCCCGTTCCTTCGGAGAAAGTCCGGAAAAACGTTCCCTGCGGTAATCAGTTTCGATTTCCGTGATATCCGCAATGATCCGGTCTTCATTCTGCGCAAAAGTTTCCCTGCCGATCAGATCAGGCAATTTTGCAAGAGATACCGCCCGGGTCTGAATATGCCCCTTCTCCAAAAACGGCATGATCTTACGCATGGCATACAGACTGAATTGCGCATAGCCTTCCGGGATCCTGATTTTCAAAAATTCTTCCGTTTTTTCCGGTGAAAGACCGGCACGCTCCGCAGCAAAAACTTCCAGACGGCTCTCATCATCAAAATAAGTCAGCGCATCAAAAAGGGTCTGATAATCCATTTCGCGAATTTTGCCGTCACGCCCGGTATAAGTCCTGCGCCATGCAAAAAGATCATCCGTTTCCAGCACTTTCTGCAACTGATGAGTCACAGGACAGGAAGAAACCGTTTTCTCCGGCTTATAGTTGAAGAAGCGTTCCGAACCATCTTTTTTGTATTTCGGATACAGGATCTTGATGATCTTTTCAAACTTGAAAGAAGGCTCCTTCACGAAAAACGCACTCTGTACTTTTGCGCGTTCTTCATCCGAAAGAAAACGGGTCGAGCCATCATCAAAAGTCAGCTTGACCGAATTGATAAATGCAAGCATGCGGTAACGCTCAAAAAAGGGATGGGAAATCATACAGCGCGGGCGTTTTGTTTCCAGCGAACAATTCCCCACCAGATGTTTCTGCGAACGGAGCGGACGCTGAAAAAAGATCGCCTGATGCAGCTTTTTTTCGACTTCCGCAGAAATCTTCTGAACCGCACAGATCTTGCGGAATTCCGGTTCGTAATGCTCCACTCTGCCGACCCGCCAATCCCGACGGATCTTCTTTCCCTGTTTCAGCAGCTCATAGAAAAATTCCCCGACGGTACAGTTTCCATTCTTTTCCAATTCACGGGTAAGAAGCTGGATTTTCTGCTTGAATTCACTCAATTCAGCATCTTTTTTGTCATCGGATCCGCCATCTTTGCGGGAACTTTTGAATCCCCGGCGGAGTGCAAGATGATAAAACGCCCGTCCGAGTTCCGGCAGATCAAGCGTTTGCCGGACAGCCCGTGCGCGGAAGGCATACGGATTCTTTTCAAGCGTACTGTTCAGCCATTGAATAAAATCGCGGTTTCCAATGGGGAAATCACCTTTCCGGATCCATGCTTTGAGTTCATCCATGGTCAGCGGACACATTCCGTTTTCGATCAGGATCTTCAAAGTATGATATTTGCGCAGTCTGCGTCTGAACTTCAAACGGCGCATGGCACGGAATCCTCTGCGGTCTGCGGCGGGAGATGTTGCAGCTTCTTTACCCTGATCCAACGGGATCCCCTGCTCGAAGATCACCACTCCGGCATCCACGATCTTTTTATCTTCAATGATCGACCACCCCAACGAATTTGTCCCGAGATCCAAACCCCAATAACTTCATTTTTCTACTTTCTTTCCTGTTTTTTTCAAAAACGCCCTTGACATTCCGGTAAATGATGCCATATTATGATAACTTCTTATCACAACAAGGCTATATGCCGAAGGTGATTTTACCTGTGGATCCGGTTTGTGCCGGATCTTTTTTTCTTTAAATAATAGCATACTATTGCTGAAATGCAAGCATAATTTTTTGCTGTTTGAATCATCGGAAAAGATGCGAACGAATCCACTATGCAGAGAAAAAAGCATATTTTTTCGATCTTTCCCTTGACAAATCTCCGAACAATGCTATATTAAACGCATGTTCTGAATTAAAGAACACTTATTGCGGGCTGGAGCAGTGGTAGCTCGTCAGGCTCATAACCTGAAGGCCGTTGGTTCAATTCCAGCCCCCGCTACCAACGATTTTTCAGGAGCTTACATTCGTAAGTTCCTTTTTTTACGCTCAAATTAAGGAAATTGCAGCAAGTCTGCACTGATTTTCCACGCTGCCTTTGTTGTTTTGAATGATCCTCTGTTAATGTCGAAAACCGGGAAATCTGCCGCCTTTTGTGTTCAATCTGTGTGCAAAATTCCCGCCTTGACATTAAAATAACACCTCTTGAAGAAAAGTCAAGCAACTTTTCACCTGACTCGCTACAACTGCTCCACCCGCAACATCTCACAATATATCAAAAGGTATTCCATGCAGGGGAACGCAACAACGGTTCCCCTGCATTTAATCATATATTCACCTGCCATGACTTCCCCGGCTCTGATTGCAGCCGGAGATGTCTCTCTTTATCTCATAACGGAGAGCGCAACAACAGCTCTCCGTTATGCGCTCTATACTGCTCTCACGGATAAAATGGAACTATTGTTGAATTTTTGATTGTATTTCATATTTCAAGGTGTACATTATGAAAGGTATCGGATGGTCCGGTACCGTTAAACAGGAGACGCAGATTATTGACGAAATAGAGAAGCTGCATTAAAAATAAAATTAAAGATAGATTGACTCGTATCTTTTTTGTTTGTGGGTAAGGAAACGCCAAATCATTATTACAACACAGAAACGAAAAGGATGCGTCCGATGTTATTCGGGCGTATCTTCATTGTTTGTGTTGTCGGTATTGGCGTACCTCTTACCCGAGCTTTGATGTACGCCCTCTTTTTGTCTACGATCGTGTTAATGGAAAGGACAAAAGATGACAACAGACAACAATGGAATGAACGGAATTATTAAGCCAAAAATTCTTCCTCTATTTTGGTACAAAAAGAATACACGAGTTGTATTGATTGTGTTATGTTTTCTGGTAGTCGCTACGGTTCCAGTGAATCTACTTGTGTGGCCGATAGCAATATATTTGCTTGTTCATACTACTGCAAAAAAGATTTTACTTGTCGGGCAGTATTACGAATCTATACATGACTATACCCAAGCAATAAAATTCTATTCATTATTGCCTGATAATCCAGATGCACAATATCGTTTGGGAATGATTTACAGCGACTCCGGCAATCCATGCTGTAATCTGGAAACAGCACTGCGTTATTTTGAACAGGCAGCATTATGCGGCAAAGCAGAATATATTATTAAAATTGCATGGATGTATTATAACGGTGAAGGATGCGTTAAAGATATTAAAAAATCGTTTAGAATGTTCCAACAATGTGCTGACCGTGGCTGTAAAGATGCCGTTTTACAGACCGCTTTAATGCTTGAATCCGGCGAGGGCACTGAAATTAATTACGGGAAAGCTATCAGCTATCTCCAACGCTTGAAAGATGATCCTGAAGCACAGGTAAAAATTGTCCGCTTAACCCAAACGTGTAATAACGAATTGAACGAAGCTGAACAATTATTTTCTGCCGGAGAATACAGCAAAGCTCTTGATGCTTATCTTGAAGCTTATAAATCCGGCAATATGCAAGCAGCTTGCCGGATAGGTAAAATTTATCTTGAGGGACTCGGTGTTACAGCGTCTGCAAGCGAGGCAGAGAAGTTTTTGAAAATCGCTGCTGACAATAATAATGCAGATGCTCTTGAAATGCTTGGAAATTTGTACTGGAAAGAAGACCAAAGCAAAGGCGTAAAATATCTTGTAAAGGCATTTGATTCAGGAAAGCTTCACCTTGCAAAACAACTTGGGTTATATTACTATGATTGGGAGCGCAAAGATTCAGACGATGAGTTGGCATATAAATATTTGCAAACCGCAGTAAAGCAAGGCGACAATTCCATTGCATATGAATGCGGCGAAATAGCAGAAGCTCTTACGAAGCACGAAGAGGCAATAAAATTTTACCATATAGCTGTTGAGAATGGACGGCAAGAAGCCAGCCTTGCTTTGGGACGATTGTATTACCAGTCAAACCGTATTCAGTGTAATCTTGACAAAGCCAAAGAATACTTAACTGCCGCATTGGATAAAGGTTGCAAGGATGCCTTACTGGATTTGGGCAATGTGTTCGCAAAGTCAAACAAAAAAGAAGATCACTTCAAAGCTGTGGACTTCTATCGTCAGGCTTTACAGAAAGGAATTGAAGGAGCAGATAAGGCCTTGGAAAAGGAAATGCAAAATCTGCGAAATCGAAATTGGGCTGTTGAATTATTCAATCAATGGTGTGAAAGTTCCGAGTTTACTGGCTTGTTGAAATCAAAACAAGGATTGGAATTTATTGAACAAATGCTGCTTTCTGCTATTCCCGGAGAACCTTCTATGAAAAGTATAGCACGGGTAAAACAAACACTGCAGCATAGTTTTACCAAGGATCTTGCTGAAGATTTCATAGAAGGTACATTTAAATTCTTGAGAGATATCGGCGGTCATGAATCGGAAGTGCAGCGGCAACGGCGTGAACAAACAGAGATGTTGGAAGAAGATAAACGAAATTATTTCCGTGATATGGATACGAATGTGATTTTGCCAATTCTTGACAGTGCTGTTAAATTTCCGGCATTCTTAAAGAGCAAAGGTCGTTACTCTGAAAGTTTTATCAAAGCATCTTCAGATGATAAAATTATATTCCCGTTTATTATCTACTCTTTTGCAATTAATTATCTCCAGTGTGCCCGTGATGTTATAAACAGAGATATTGGTCAAGAATTTTATCTGGGATGCTATTTCAGATTATTGCTTCCGATTGTTTGCCTGATGGAAGGAATAAGAAATCCTTTCTCGATTGAAACATCCACTCCCGATCAAGTGCAGATAATGATGCGTATGCTGGTCGATAATAATTATGTTAAGGCAAATTATTCGCGTATTCCTGCTGAAATTAAAACCGTTCTGGAGAGCCAGACCTATCAATATTTGTCTTTGACGGCGAATGCCTTGATCAAAAGTGACGGCGTAATGTTCTCAACATTGAATGTTTCCAAGGCGATTATTAACCGTAATCATAAGTCATATGAGGGCAATCCCAACGGCATAGATTTGAATTTGCTTCACAATCTCTATCCGAAATTGGATGAAGATATGAAAGCATTTCTTACTACTTTAAGTTAAAAAAATGGATCCCCTCTGCCGGAACAATACCGGCAGAGGGGTGTGGTTATTTGTTTACGAGCTTGCTGACAAGTTTGATTACAGCGATAGTTGCACCGACACCGGCGACAAAAGCGGTTGTCAGTGCAGCAATAATCCAAGAATCATCTTGATTATCTTTAAGCGGATTATGGTCGCGGTTCTCATTTTCATTCTCCATTGGCATCTCCTATTAATTGAGGTTAAAAACCGGGAGGTTTTACGCTCCCGGGATGACTTGATACAGCACGGTTGCATCACTTCCGTACCGGTTGTGCTGTAGATCTCCGGTTTCCCGGACACTGCGTTACCGCAGCGTTGGCGAACCTCTGGCGAATTACCATATTGCCGGACGTTTACCGTCCAAGCCGAAGCAGCGGTTGAGTGCCATATACGACTGGTCAACCCGTAGCGGCGTATACTTTTTGATCGTTTCGGTAAAAGCGTTGAGCAACGAATAGCGTGTCGGTTCAGAGAACTCCGGATGTCGTGGGTTCTTAAATTCTTTGAAGACCGGTACGATATCGGAACTATTGATCGCTCCAAGCTCGGCGGCTCTGACGATTCTTGATCTGGCTTCGTCATCATTTTTCAGATAAATGATTTTCAAATCTTCGCAGACGGTTTCAAGCATCAGAAATTCGTTCTCAAGCTCATTCATCGCCACGTCCACCAGTTCGGTCAGCTCAATCCGTGAGGTATGCCTCCGCTTGATAACCGTGGTTCCGCCAAACGCTAAATTACTGCAGACGGTCACGCTGATACCAGCACTCAGTCCGACAGCGAAACTTTTATCGTGGCTGTTCCGCAGTCCGATACAGCGGCTCCAATCGGAACTGTTGCTTTTATTGATCCGCATTACGCCGAACATCTTCTGTCCCTCACGAGCGAGACCGAAGTTTTCATCCAGAATCTGCCAGTTATGGGCTTTAACCACATCGGTTACAGCCTCGATCACTTCCATGTGAGGAACCGGCTTCCAACTTTCAGTACCTCCGGGAGTCGGCACCAATGCCACTTCATTTCTGCTGACGAACTTACCATCACACATCATTAATCCCATAATCACCTCCACTTTTTGCAACGGTCACGGTACGGGCATTCAGCACAGCCGAAGCCGCCTTCATTGGGATAGAAGTTTCCGCTGTTGACGCTTCTTTCGATCTGATTTGCCAGAGAGACAAAGCGATCAAGTTCATTATCCGTCCGCAATGTATAGTAGTTGTTGACGGTGGGCGTCTTGGCTTTGGTTATGACATCGAATCGAAACAACGGCTTTTCACCGTACTTCTGCTTGAAGGCATAGCAAAACACTGTGGCTTGCAGATCCTTGTCTGCCTTACCTACCGCCCATTTTGCTGAAGCACTTTTCCAGTCCACAATGCAGTTATCTTGCCCGTCGGTAACCACAAGATCAAACTCGCCAATTAGTGGTTTTGAAAGCCCTGGAACTGTTACCGAAAAGCTTTCTGCAATCCGTTGGACTGAATAATCATCCAGCCAATTTTCGCAAGCAGCTTCTACCATTTTAAAGCCTGTTTGCAAAAGCGAATCATAAGTTTCGGATGCCTTAAAAACAAGGTTTTCAGCAGCATCAGTTTCAGCTT
>JAZNXT010000129.1:0-16869 GCA_045594005.1 Victivallales bacterium | reverse complement strand
CGGAGATGCGAGCAGTTCAATATTAAAAACGGTCTTACTGTAAAGATCGGTATAAAGCATGCTGGAGCTGTCGATATTGACCACGGAACCGCTTCCGGCATATATTTTTCCACTGATAAATGACCGGTCTTTGATATTGATGGTTTGGACGGTTGACGGGGAATAGAGCAGATATCCGCTGATTTTATCCAAGATCGGAGAATCGATCGTCTGACCGTGCGACTGCCAATTTTCCAACTGTGTGAGGACTGTTTCTGCGCCCCGTGAGTAATCGCTGTTGACGGCATATTTTCCGGTATAGACAAGCCCGCCGGAAAAATCCAGCGAAAACGCATCCCCGTAAAAAGCGGCAATATTTGATTTTGAGGTATTGACGATCAGTGAACCGGAGAAATTCTCAAACTCGGCAGATGCCGCCTTGTTTTCCTCCGGCAGCAGCCAAAAACCGATTCCCCATGAATTATCAGTTGAATCCACGACCATCACATCGAGGTTCATATTACTGATCAGCGTTTCATCGGAAATGATAAAATAATTTTTCCAAATCTGATCGGCATCGACAAGAGAATCATTGAAAGAAATCGTATTTGCACCGATGATCCCGTTTGCCTGTTCCAACGCGCGGATAAAAGTTCCGCTTCCGTAAACACTGCTGTCCGTTACACTTAAATTCACATCGGCATCAAGGATCAAATCGTAAACGAATTGATAATATTGCTGCTGATAAAGTTCCTCTCTGGTGAACCAGCCATTCTGATAACCGCTCCAACCAAAATTGATATGGAATGTATCGTCTGCGGCATTGTATCCATCCATAACCAGCGCGTGTCCCGGATAGGAAACGCCGACGACTCTGCCCGCAATAAGATTTTCGATCAGGACTTCGTACCCCTCATCGCTGATGCGGAATTTATCGGAATCGTCATATTCCCCCCAATACCAGGAGTTTAACGAACCGGCATAGACAATTACCGCACAATCAAAACCGGAACGGTAAAATAATTCTGTCCCCCAGGATGTACTGGTTGCCGAGGAGGAATAGTTGGCTTGATTTATAACCCCGCAGGCATAATGTAATGCGGCAATATCATCTGCAGACTGCAAATCGAAATCTTCAAGTTTGCTGTTTATTTCCGCGAAAGAGATGGTGCCGGGTGTGGACCCGTCCGCCTTGATGTTGATGACAGAATTTCTATTGCTGGTATAAGCATCGTCCGCGTTCAGAGTCAGTGCAAGATCCAGACCGTATTTTTCGATATAGTAATAAATGATCTGCGATGCTGCCGTATTGGTACAGCCGGTAATGCTTTGCTGTCCGGTAGATGGATCTGTCGGACAATAATAATTATAAGTAATATCGGCGTTTCCTGCAATGTTGACAAGTCCGGATTGATTCCATTTTGTGGACAACATCACGCCGGTGGATCCGCCATTATTTTCAAGCAGAACTGTGGATAGATCCCCACTTTCCACGCACAGCAGCGGATCCGGACCGAAGATCTTTCCATCAATACATTCTGTTGGAAAATCATCATTTACGGAATTTTTTACAACAATATCATCACCAAAAATTTTTCCGCTGCTGCTCATCCCGTCTGCCATTTTTTTTTCGTTTTTTTATTGGGTACAAAAGAAGAAAACAGTGTTTTTTACACTGTCCCTCATAAAATGTATTACATCTTTGAAAAAATGCAAGAAGGAAGTCAAGCAAATTTCAGAAAAACCAAAAGGCAAATATTTTGTTCTGCGGGCAAAGATTTTCTTGCGGGACCTTATGATGTGAATGGAGCAAGAGAAAAAAAAGAAACGCGAAAAAAATTATTTTCCGTCAAAGATACGGCGGAGTTCTTCTGCGAGGGTCTTGATGCGGTGAGGTTTTTCCAAAAATCCGCAAGCACCGTTTTTCAGCAGGTCTGCCACAGCGGATTCATCCACAAAACCGCTGGAAAGCAACACTTTCACTGCCGGATCGATCCCCTTCAACTGCCAGAATGCTTCATGTCCGCCCATTTTCGGCATGATCATATCCAGCATTACCAGATCGATCATTCCCGGTGACTCCCGGTAAATGGAAACGGCATCTTCGCCATTTTCCGCCAGGATCACGGTATAACCGAGCGTCTGCAATGCTTCAATCAGAAATTCCCATACTGTTTCCTGATCATCCACGATCAGGATCGTTTCTGTTCCCGATGGCAGTTTTTCCATTTTTCCCAACCTCTCCAGATCCTTCATATTCAATTACCATTACCGTATATTCTAACACAAAAAGCGGATTTGTCAATCACTCGGAAGATTTTTCTTTGAATAAAATTTTCAATTTTTCTTCCAGTTTGGTGTAAGATTGAACGCCGGAAAACCTTTTTTTGAAATTTTCATAAGATTTCCGGGATGTTTCCGAAGGATACAGATTTATAATGCGGTCAGCTGTCCGGACCGCATAAATATCTGCTGTTTCAGCAAGAATGGGATTTTCGCTGTAAAGAGTCACCGCCGTACCGAAATTTCCCCGCATCAGTTCAAAGGCGGCAAGCGTCCGGCGGGCGTCGGGAGAATCTGCGGGAGTGATTTTCATCAGATCCAGCAACGCATCATGTGTCAATTCAGTCATATTGCATTTGAGGCTGATTGCCGGATTTTCCTGCAAATGGTAAGTGATCGTGCCGCCGGAAACAGAGTCGATAACGCGGGCTCCTCCGGCAAATGTTTTTCCATTGAATGAGCCTTCGGGGTCATTTTGAAAAAAGTTGTGTACTTTTTTACAGTCGTGTACCAGCGCAAGGACTCCGTTCAGCCAATCGGTCAGTTCAGTGAACTTTGCCGATGCTGCCGCAATCTTTTCTTCTGCGGCAGTGAACCGGCGGTAACGCAAATGTTCGCAAACGGATTCCGCGAGCTGGATCTTTATAAGATCCTGAAATTCTTTCCGGAGCGTTTTACTCTTTTCCATTTCCTGTCTGGCGGCGATCATATCCTGATCGCGTTTGGCAATTTCCGTTTCCAGCAGCCGGATCTGTTCCAAAAAGGCTTTCTGGCGTTTTTCAAAGTCGGCATTTGCTGTCTGCAATGTACCGATCTCACGCTCCAATTCCAGCATTTTCCGTTCGTATTCCGTGCGCAGATCATCGATCTGCCTGATCCAGATTTCCTCCGACTGCGCATTGACACTGCGTGCTTTTTCTTCTGCAAGGGCAAGAGCTTCATCGAAAGAATTTTTCTCCTGTTTCAGTTCTGCCACATCCTGCCGCAGCGAACGCAGTTCCATAATATCCTTTAAATATTCAGTCATCAACTGTTTACGCACGGGATCACCGTAAAGATCACGCATTTTTTTCATGATCCGCGCATATTCCGTTTCCAACTCGGAATCATTCCGCTCCATTTCGGAAGCAAGAGTGGCAAAATTAAGAATATCTTTTTCCTGATTTTGAAACACCACAAGTTTTTTCAATGTATCGTCCGCAGTACGGTATTTCAAATAAAAAGCAGATGTAAAGGTCAGCCCGCCGATCGCCACAAGCAGACAGATCAGCAGCCACGCAAAATGGAGTTTGCCGTTGTTGCGCGGCGGCGGGATGAGTATATCTTCCGTTTTGTCACGATAAATATTCTGGATCTCATAATCCAGACGGCGCATGGAAATGGTATGGACATCCGGGACTGCATTTTTATCGGGAGCTGTGACCTGACGGATCTTCCAGATCTCCTTCAGCAGCGCATCCATATCCTGAAAGCGTTTATTGCGGTGTTTCGCCAGCATTTTTTTGATCAGATTGTTTACAGATGCAGGGATCCCCGGCATGATCTTCGATACATTGGGGATCGCATCCTCAAAATGCTGCTTGGCAATGGATCCGATCGTGTCCGCGTCATAAGGCAATTCCCCGGTCAACATCTGATACAATGTCACACCCAGACTGTAAATATCGCTGCGGGTATCCAGTTTTTCTCCGGCGAACTGCTCCGGACTCATGTAGGAAGGACTGCCGGAAATATCCATATTTTCGTGCCAATCGGTCTGCTTGATCGCAAGACCGAGGTCGGTCAGTTTCACGATCCCGTGTTCCGCCAGCATGATATTATCCGGTTTCACATCCCGATGCACCAGCCCGGATTCCGTCCATACATAATGCAACGCTTCCGCCACCTGCTGAATGATATGCAACGCTTCATCGCAGGGAATGGCTCCCTCCCGGCGGATCCGCGATTTGAGCGTTTCGCCATTGATATACACCATTGCCATGTAGCAGATCCCCTGCTCTTCCCCCACTGCATAACTCTGCACAAGATTCGGATGACTCAAATTTGCCGCAGAACGCGCCTCCCGCATGAATTCTTCCACGCCGCGGATGGTCATATATTTTTTGGAAAGGATCTTCAACGCAACGATGCGTTCCAGCGAAATCTGATACGCTTTATACACAGTACCGATCGCCCCTGCCCCCAATTTGGAACGGATCGCAAAATCACCGATCACACATCCCGTTTCAAAACGGTCTGTCGGCACAAGAATACTCTTGCCGCAGCCGCTGCACTGAACGCGGAATCCGCGGGCAGAGTCATCAGCGGTGATCGCAGAATTGCAGAATGGACATAAAAAACGCATAAGCCGAATACCATATTTCCTGTTTTTGAGGCAGTTTCATCCCTATAATATGCCATTTTTTTTCGTTTTTTCAATAAAAAGAAAAGAAAAAATCATTTTTTTTGCAGACTCAACTTTATTTTGCGGTATGTGGCTGTATATTATGAAATATCGGCAAGTTATCACGAAAGGTCAAAAAATCATGTCTGTTTTTCTGGATCCGCTTCTGAAAGATCTTTTTCCCGGCGGGGAAAAGGAGATCTTTGAAAAAGCATTCGCACTGACCGGCGAAGAATTCCGGAATGTGAAAAACCGCCGGACTCTCCGGTTCGGATATAACGGCAGAAATTATTTTATCAAGATCCATCGTGGTGTCGGCTGGAAAGAAATATTCAAAAACCTGTTTCAGGGTAAAAAACCGGTCCTCGGTGCCAGAAATGAATACGAAGCGATCCGCCTTCTGGAGTCTCTGAATGTGCCGACCATGACTTGCCGTGCATTTGCGGAACGGGGCAATGATCCCGCAAAAAAAGAATCGTTCATTGTGACGGATGAATTGCAGAACGTGTTGAGTCTGGAAGATTTCTGCCGGGATTGGAAAAACAATCCCCCGGAGAGTGTTGTGAAAAACCGGATCATCAGATGCCTTGCAGAAACCTGTGCAAAAATGCACTTTGCCGGATTGAATCACCGGGATTGCTATATCTGCCATTTCCTTTTGGATACTCAAACCTTCTCTGGAGACCGATCGGTTCGGCTGGTGGTGCTGGATCTTCATCGTGCCGAAATCAGAAAGTCGATTCCCCGGCGGATGCGCATTAAAGATCTTGCCGGAATATTTTTCTCATCCATGGATGCCGGATTGAATAAAAAAGACGCCCTGCGTTTTATCGCCGCCTATTCCAAATTCGGGGAATTGGATCATAAACTCTGGCAGGATGTTCTGAAAACGGCGATCAAACTCTATCGCAAAGAATGGAAACGCGATCCCGATTTCCTGTGAGATTTTACGGAAGGACAAAAAAAAGCGCATCGCCCGTCAGGTGATGCGCTTTTTGCTGTATGTGCGAAAGAGTCTTACAGGTCTTCGCCGAGGACATCCAGCACGCGGACAGCTTCGCCGGTCCGCATGGAAATATTGGCACAGATACCCGTCATAATGGACCAGGCTCCATCGTGGAAGTCGGCTGCAAGACGGAACGGATCGTCAGTCACGCCGCGGAAAATATTTTTCAACAGGAGTTTATCGCCGCCGCCGTGTCCGGTCTTTTCCTTCATTTCATAGGTAAAGGACTGCGGTTTTCCCCAGAACGGCTGGAACAGGATCTCCGGAGCCATATTTTTCCGGGATCCGGCATCATCGCCGCCAATGCTGTTGGCTTCCCGCATACCGAAATGGGAGAGATCTTCCCGCAATCCGGTCTGGGGACTTTCGATCACATAAAATTCCAATCTGCCTTTGGTGCCGTTGAAACAGATCCGGTATCCTTCGTAGGGGCAATGCGCACAAAGAGTGTAGTTCATCACCACTTTGTTGCGGTAACGGACCATGACGCTCATGTTATCTTCAATATCGATCCCGTCGGAGAAAACACTCTGATCGCGGATATAGGCATCGTATTTTTCGTTCTGATAATACAATTTATCCAGATGGCTGTCTTTTTCCACGATCAATGCAAAGGGATCTTTTGCCGCAACGGGATCATCTTTCGCCCGGTCATAAAATTCTGTCACTCCGCGTTTTTCGGCATTTTCGCGTCCGTAGAATTTCAGATCGCCCAACGCATAAACGCTTTCCGGCACGGAATCCAGCCACCAGTTCACCAAATCGAAATGGTGGGTCGCCTTATGGACCATCAGCCCGCCGGAATTGCGTTTGTTCCGGTGCCAGCGGCGGAAATAATCGGCTCCGTGGCTGGTATCCAGCATCCATTCAAAATTGACACTGGTGATTTCTCCGCAGATCCCGCTCATCAGCAATTCTTTCACGCGGGTGTTGCGGGGGCTGTACCGGTAATTGAATGTGACAATATAATTTTTCCCGGTCTTCTTCTGCGTATCCAGGATCATGCGGCATTTTTCCGCATCCACAGTCATGGGTTTTTCGCTGATGACATCGCACCCCAATTCCATGGCACGGCATCCGTAGATATGGTGTGTGCGGTCGATGGTGGTGATGATCACCGTATCAACCTTACATTCTTTGATCATCTGTTCAAACTGATCGTGCCGGTAAGTGGGCAGCGGTTTTTCCAGTTTGGCGTTATAAAAATCCAAACGCCCCTGATTCATGTCACAAAGCGCGACAAGTTCGGCGCAATCATCGAATTCGCCGCCCGTCAGAGCATTGAAATACATCTCTGATCTTCCGCCGGTTCCGACAATAGCATACTTCTTTTTCATCTTCAGATGATCTCCACATTCCACCGGAGGAACTCACGGTTCGGCTCCAGTTCGTTCATAAAATAAATTGTGTAAGCCCCGTCACCATCCGCCGTTCTGCTCAATTCAGCAGAAAGGAAAGAATAGAACGGTGCGCCGTAATGGACACTTTCGATCCCGATAAAATGTTTGCCTTTCCCCAGAATTTCGTGCAGCGGCACGCGGGGAGATACCACATCCGGCCAGATATAGTCATCCGGACCGGGTTCTTCCGGCACAAAGCCTTTCTGTGAGATCCAGCCGAGGCGTTTTTTCGAGCCGTCTTCCATAAATTCCACCAATGCCATGGCATTGTAATACAAATCATAGATCAGGGAATATTCATAGGAAAGATTGGTATTCGGCACAGTCAGACTCAAATAAAGTTCTTTCACCGGTTCCGGTTCGTTGCGCAGACGGGTCTGTTCCGCAAGATAATCCAGATAACGCTGATTTTCTGCCGAAAGTCCGGGATACGGCGTTTCAAAACGGGCGGTCTCCTCTGCAAGAAGCGCATCGTCCGATTCAAAATAAATGGCGGCAACATCATTTGCCCCCAATGTCACTTCCCAGCATCCGGCGGCAGCATCCACGCTCACTGCTTTGCCCGGTGTCTTTTCTGTGGGTGTCAGCAGAACTGCTTTTTTGCCTCCGGTGGAGAATTTTGCAAGCTCTCTGCTGAAGGAAACACAGGAAGTCTGATTTTTTTCCGCAAAGTTGGATATCACAAAAAGCGCGCGTTTCCCATCGGCAGACATCATCAGGTAATGACCGAACACCGCATCTTTTTCAAACACACCGCTGGAGTTGAAGTCGTTCAAAATCCGGATGTTGCGTTCATTGCGGAAGGGTTTCCAGATCTTCCATACCGGCTTGAATGCGATATCGTTCACACCCGGTTCACGGCAATGTGCCAGCGAACAGGTCTTGAACTGTTCCCCGAGGGGACTGTGGGGATATTGCCCCGCCGCCGCAAGAAACGGCCGCATCTTCGCCGTGGAATATGCGGGAAATGCACCCGTCCACATGGTTCCTGTACAAACAACTGCCTGACTGTAATATTCGTGATCCCCGCGGCTGCGGACCATCACGCCGCCCTCCCCTTCGCCGGAAACATAGCCATCCAGCAGACCGGAAGCATACCAGATCCCGGTAAAACTCAAGCCGGTATGACCGTAAAAGAGACCATCTTCGCCGACGCGTTCCCGGAGTTTTTCCATACGGAGCATATAATTTTTAATGGGGATCCTTCCGCCGGGGAATGCTTCATCGGGTTCGCTCTGATGGAACGGTCCGCCGAAATCCATATAAATACCATCGTAATTTTTCGTCAGGAACCGGTCGAACCAGAGGCAGGCATCATCCAATGCGGAAATTTCATTCCCCCGCATATACAGGGCGACACGGATTCCCAGTTCGTGGGCTTTTTTCACCGTGCGCTGCAATTCATCCACATCGAAGGGAACGCCGTCGTTCTGAATATCCAACCGCCAGTTTTCGTGAATGACCAGCACATCCGTGCCGGACCGGGCAAGATTTTCCAGACATTCATCTGAAGGATAGCGCACGTAGTTGTCAAAATAGTGGTGCATGTGGAACGGCGGTTTGTGACGCACCTTTTCGCCGGTTTTGATGACCCAGCCCCACTGGTTGCGCCACTGCCACAACTGCATGAGTTTGTTTTTGCAGGGCGGCTTGCGGATAAAATCAAATTTCACAAGAAAATCGCCGTTTTCGCTCCAGGAAATATCCGTACCGCAATCATCCGTATCTGTGCTGATAGAATTTTCACCTTCCATCAATACTTCAAAATAAGCACATTCACCGTTTTCTGCACGGACATTTACCGCCGCACACGGCACGATGCTGCCGTCGATCGTTCTGCCGTCACCGCGAAGGAGATTTCTGCCGGACCGCATGGATTGGATCATGCTGGCATCAAACTTTTTCGGCCGTGGCACAAATGCCCATTTTGCTTCCGGGAAATCGCCGGATGCCATATTGAACACTACGGAAAATTCATCCATATCCGGTGAATGCATATCATTTGCCACAAAGAAGGCATTGACGAATGCGCGGCCTCTGCTCATCAGTTCATAGCGCAGGGAAAGACGGAAATTTTCCACATCGTTTCCGTTCTGATCGCGCCACAGGATCTCCGTGTATTCCAACACGATCGCGCGTCTGTCTTTATACTGTTGGGGGGCTTTGCGGCAGAAAGGCGTAAGAACTCTGCCATCCGTCATCCGGATACGGACTCTGCCGAAATCTCCGGCATTCACATTCATCACGGTCCCGTTGAATCCGTCAAGAGTGATCTTTTCCGGAAAGCCGTCCGTTCCGAAAAAATATTTCACACCATCCACACTGATCGTACGCGGCTCAATCATTTTTTCTGTTCTCCTTACCTGATTTTTATAAAATATTTATTTGCTGTTCTGTTGCTGCTGATGACGGAGGCGTTTTTCATTGAGCAGACGCTGCTGCGTTTCATCTTCATCGGTAATATTCATAAACCAGAACAACGCCTTTGAGGTTCCGGTGATGATCTTCACTTCCGCCTTGGAACCGATCTTGATATCGCATCCTTTGGGATCCAAACGCATCCACACGGCATATTTCGGATCTTCCGTTCCCACCGGCGCAACGCTGATCTTTTCCACAATGGCATCAAAGCTGCCGTATTGGAGTTTATTGAACACTTCACTGGAAATTTCACCCACCTGATCCAGTTCCACTTTGCGGATGAAGCGCGGATCGACTTCAGCCAGCACCATAAGTTCCAGACTGCCCACGATGATCGCGGGTTTCCCGCGCTCCGCAAACATGGCGGATTTGCAGGGAATCTCCAGGATCGTGCCTTCTTCCACAGCATAAATACGGCAATCATCACGCTTCTGTTCCAAAAGTTTCAGCTGGACTTTTTTCTCGTCGATCTTCCGTTCAGTCACTTCGATCTCACGCTGTGCCTGCACCATTTTTTTGCCCCGCAGCGTGGCAGGATCCGCTTGATCTTTATGACATTCTGCGATCTTTGCCTTGAGGATGGCAAGTTTTTCCTGCTTTTCTTTGATCTGGTGTTCGATCACCTGGATTTCATCTTTACTGCGGGCGATCTGCTTGCCCCGCAGCGTGGCAGGATCCACCTGATCTTTATGACATTCCGCGATCTTTCCTTCCAGAATGGCAAGTTTCTCCTGCTTTTCTTTGATCTGGTGTCCGATCACTTTCACATTCTGTTCCGCTTTCGCAATGAGCTGTTTGCCCAATCCGTTTTTTACCACAAGATCATTTTCCCGGGAAATGGAAAGCTGAAGCTCTGTTTCCCGCACCGCTTTTTCGTAAGTGGAAAATTCGCGGGGCGTCAGGACCGATTTGAATTTTTCAGCTTCTTCACAGGCTTTTTGATACGCTTCCTGTGCCGCTTTCAAACGGGGCTGGGCATGACGGTAATTTTCCGGCAGCGGTTCCAGCCGCAAAATATCCAGTTCGTGGGATGCCACCTGTGCCTGTGCCTGTAAAATGGCGATCTCCGCCTTCACAAGCCGCGCTTCCTCTTCGTAATTCGTGCCGTCAAGCTGGACCGCCAATGTACTTTTCTGAACGTTCACCTGTGCGGCAAGACTCTTGATCTCCGCCTCCACGATCCGTGCATCCTCTTCATATCCGGATCCGTCAAGCTGGACTGCCAAAGCACTTTTCTGGACTTCCACCTGTGCCTGAAGACTCCGTATCTCCGCCTGGATCTGATTGATCCCGTTGACAAATTCCGTATCGTCCAGCTGGATCAGCAGATCGCCTTTATTGACTTTCATCCCCGTTTTGAAAAAGATCTGCCGCACAGGGACGCCGAAGGGAGATGCGATCTCATAGGTATGTTCCGGCACCACCGTACCCGGACAATAGATCGTATCATCCACATTGAGGATATACAGCAGGATCGCCACCAGCGGAACGGTCAGGACCGCCGCAAGGATCAAGCCGGTAAAAAGTTTGATTTTGGAACGCAATCGCGTTTTTTCACCTTGAAAGACCGGACTGGAAAGTTGACTTTGCATGATATTTTTCCTTTCCTGTGATCAACCGACAGCAAAGAGGTCGCTCTGAACATTTTTGCTGTCACGGAGCTGCAGACTGTAAAGTTCGCGGTAAATGCCGCCTTCCTGCAGAAGTCTGGCATGGGACCCCTGCTGTGCGATCACACCATCTTTCAATACCACAATGGTATCGGCATTGCGGACCGTGGAAAGACGGTGTGCAATAATGACCGTGGTACGGTCTTTCATCAATGTATCCAGTGCCTCCTGCACGGTGGCTTCGGATACCGTATCCAACGCACTGGTGGCTTCGTCAAAGATCAGCACCGCCGGATTTTTCAGGATCGTACGGGCAATGGCAAGACGCTGTTTCTGTCCGCCGGAAAGCATCACACCATTTTCACCCACCGGAGATTTGTATCCCTGCGGCTGTTCCAGAATAAAGTCGTGGGCATTTGCCATTTTTGCCGCCTGTACCACTTCCTCGTGTGTCGCCGAAGGTCTGCCGTAACGGATGTTATCTTCAATGGTTCCGCTGAAAAGGAAGGAATCCTGAAGCACGATCCCCACCGTGTTGCGCAGCGATTCCATGGCAACATCCCGGATATCCACACCGTCGATGCGGATCGCGCCATCCGATACATCATAAAACCGCATAAGCAAGGTGGCAATGGTGCTTTTTCCGCTGCCGGAAGGTCCCACAAGAGCAACTTTCTTTCCGGGCTGCACATCCAGCGTAAATTTTTTCAATACTTTTTTCCGGGGATCGTAGCCGAAAGAAACATCTTCAAATTCCAGATGTCCCACCGGATCCACCAGTTCCTTGGGATGATCCGGCACTTTCACTTCCGGCACGGCATCCAGCAGTTTGCTGATGCGTTCCACACTCACCATGCCGTGGCTGATGGTGTTAGCCATATTACTCAAGTTGCTGATCGGACCGAGAAGCATATTGAAATAGGTGTAATATGCCACCAGCTGACCCACAGTCATTTCGCCCGCCTGAACTTCACCCGCACCGAACCACAACAACAGCACGATCGCGGAAATATTGATGACTTCCGAGCAGATCCAGGATACCGCGCTTTTCATATTGATGGAGATCATCCTGTCGAATGTGGGGCGGAGCCGCTGCACAAATTCCAGACTTTCCATGTGTTCCTTCCCGAAAGATTTGACCACCTTGATCCCGTTGATCGTTTCCGAAAGGTTCGCGGAAACTTCCGACATCATTTCACGCAAAATCTTGGATTCCTCCCGCATCTTCACGCGGAAGTAGGTAAAGTTGGTCGTCTGAAGCAGGATCACCAGAAGCGGGATGTAAAAATATTTCGGATTCATCACGATCAATGCGATCAGAATACAGATGATCTGAAAGAAACTGATCACCAGCGTGGA
Organism: Victivallales bacterium; assembly: GCA_045594005.1. Lineage (GTDB taxonomy): Bacteria > Verrucomicrobiota > Lentisphaeria > Victivallales > UBA1829 > SIG77. The sequence continues at coordinate 4,428 of JAZNXT010000129.1, read as the reverse complement.
AAGGACCGAGGAGATCATCCCGTTCAACCCTTCCACATCCGTCAGGATATTGGAGATCAATTTCCCCGTCCGGTATTCCTGATAGAACCGCAGCGACAATGTCTGCAAATGTTTGAACAGTTTGATACGCACCCCGAAGATCGTACGCGCACCCGTGTAATAAAAGAGGTAGTGGCTGATGTAGAAGAAGATCTCCCGCAGACAGTAAGTGAGGATGATCCCCAGCAGGAGCAGTATCAGCAGCCCCCGGTTATCCAGCCCCCGGTCGATGATGACTTGAAGGAACCAGGGCATCGGGATCCCCAGCGCAGCAAAGATCAGCAATGCGGAGCCGGAAAGAACACACAAGCCCAGATACGGTTTGATGAATTGGAAGAAACGATGAAATCCCATAACTTTTCACCCCATGATTTCAGTTCAGGTTTTCTTGTTCCGTTTTGGACAGATTTTGTTTGTGTTGTTTGTGTTGTTGCTGTAATGCGTCCCGGCAGAAGAAATATACTTCTCCGCCGCTGATTGTTCCGGTTAATTTACCGTAACTCCATTAAAAATCAAATAAAAAATGCAAAAAAAAGTCGTATTTTCTGCAATTTTTTTTCTTTTCCGTTTTTTTTCATTTCTGCCATTGAAAAGACATTTTGCCGTGATATAGTATTGGGTCGATTTCTGCCAAAATGCGGAATACGGAAAATACAAAAAAAATTCGGGTCATGAGTGTGAAAGAAGTTCAGAAAAATGTGGCAGTCATCGGATTCGGGCTGCTGGGTGCCTCCCTCGGGCTGGCACTGAAAAATACGCCGTATCACCGGTTGTGCTGGGCACGGCGGGCAGAAGTCAGAAAGTGGGCGGTCGAACATGATGCTGTGGATGAAACCGCCGATGACATCCGGGATGTTTTAAAAAAAGCGGATATCGTTATTTTTGCATTGCCGATCCCGCAGATCATTGAATTTATGGAGCGTTATGCCAATGATTTCAATCCGGATTCCATTATCACCGATATGGGTAGTGTGAAAGGCGCGATCTGCGAAGCCGCCGAACGGTTTTTGATCCCGCGCGGGCTGAAATTTGCAGGAAGTCACCCCATGGCTGGCACGGAAAAATCCGGTTGCAAAAATGCCTTCCCCACCCTTTATAAAAACGCAGATATCTTTATCTGCCCCTGCTCCAATACCACTGAAAAAGAAATCGATATTTTAAAAAATCTGTGGAAAAGTATTGACACAAAACCTGTGGAGATCTCCCATCACGAACACGATCGGCTCGTGGCTCACACCAGCCATGTGCTGCATGTGGTGGCATCCGGTCTGGCTCTGGCGATCCTCAATGGCAGAAATGAAGACGAACGCGCATTGCGTTTTGCCGGATGCGCCACCGGGTTCCGGGACACCTCCCGTATCGCTTCCAGCAATCCGGCAATGTGGCGTGAGATCATTGAATACAATACGCCCGCTGTGTTGGAAGCCATGCACAATTTTGAAAAATCTCTTTCCGATTACCGCAAACTCATCGAAGACGGCGATTTTGATACCTTCGAGAAACAGTTTGCAGACGGAAAAGTTCTGCGGGATCTGTGGCTGAAATACAAAGGCTATTGATACGCATAAATTTTTCTGTTGTTCCCCTTGATATTTTCAGAATCTGCGCTATATTATGCCCCGGAACAGAAGGGAATTTTTTATGGCAAACTTACCGAAAAACACAAAATTATACGATTTCAAGACGCTCAATAATGCACAGCAGAGCAAAAATGAGCGGCTGCTGGTCTGCCCCCGCTGCAAGGAACAACTCCTTCAGCCGGATGTGGAGGTCTTTTCGCGCTGTCCCTTCTGCAACTACCGGTTTGAACTCAACATCGAGTTGGAAGATTTTATTCTGGAACCCATTGTGGAAAATTGGATGCGCCAGCAGAGCTACACAAACAATCCGCCATCCCACGACGATTTTCACCGCTGATATACACAGAAACACTTTCCAGCCGCACTGACGCGTACCGTGAAGCGACGCATCTTTTGTAATTCAGAACGGGCAACATCGACAGCTGTAAAATTCTTTATTATTATCCATCCTGCCCCTGCTGTAAACGAAAAACTTCCTTCTGAGCTTCAATTTCTGCCCGGAGTTGTTCGTTTGTAGGAAGATAAGTCAGATACTTGGCAGCAAAAAGCTGTTCGTTGCCATGCAGTACCGAGCACCCGCAAGAGTGATCTGAAATGAGTCCAGGTAAGATTTGGCACTCGCGCGTGCCAAATCTCTCCATCCGGAAAATAAAGGTAAAACTGACGCGTACCGCGATCCTGCCGGACAGCGGGTCTGTTTTTTCTGTAAGAATTATAAGGCTCATAAGACTTATAAAAAACAGACCGACTAATCCGACAGAAAAATTACACGCGTATCAGAAGATCCCGGTGATCTGTCCGGCGGCAGTAACATCGATATTATTGGCACTGGGAACTTTCGGCAATCCGGGCATGGTCATAATATCGCCGAGATAGACAATGATAAATCCGCAGCCGTTCCGCACTTCGATATCACGCACAGTCACGGAAAAACCGGAGGGCGCATTGAGGATATTGCCGTCATCGGAGAAAGAATATTGAGTTTTCGCCATGCAGATGGGATATTTCCGGTATGCTTCGCCCAGTTCACGGATCTTCTTTTCCGCGCCGGAAGAATACTTGATCTCTGCCGCGCCGTAATACCCTTTGCAGAGAGAAGCGATTTTTTCTTCCATAGAATCCTCAAGATCATAAAGAAAACGCACATCGCTTTCTTTTTCAGCAAGTTTTGCGACTTTTTCGGCGAGTTCGATACAACCTTTTCCGCCATCGCAATACCCGTTTGCAATGGCATTCGGCATCCCGTTTTCATCGCACAGACTGCGGAAAAGCGCGATCTCTTCATCGGTATCGAAGCCGAATTTATTGAGAGCCACAATCACATTCAATCCGAATTTTTCCGTCAGATTGCAGTAATGTTTTTTCACATTTTCAAATCCGGTCTTCATATCCCCCTGCCCGTGCATTTTCATTGCTTTGATGGTGGCGACCATCACGGCACAGGCGGGTTTGAGTCCGCTCTTGCGGCATTTGATGTCGATAAATTTTTCTGCTCCGAGATCGGCACCGAATCCGGCTTCCGTCACCACATAATCTCCCAGCCGGAGTGCGGCTTTTGTGGCAACTACGGAGTTGCAGCCGTGCGCGATATTGGCAAAAGGTCCGCCGTGGATCACAGCGGGCGTACCTTCAAGAGTCTGCACCAGATTAGGGCGGAACGCATCCCGCAAAAGTGCGGTCATGGCACCGGCGGCATTGATTTCTTCTGCAAAAATCTCCCGACCGTCAAATGTCTTGCCCACAATGATTTTCTTCAGATTTTCCTTGAGTTCTTCCAGTGTATTGGAAAGGCAGAACACCGCCATGACTTCCGACGCGACTGTGATGCAGAAATGATCCTCCCGCGGGATCCCGTTGGCTCTGCCGCCAAGCCCGATGATCACATTGCGCAACATGCGGTCGTTCATATCCACGCAGCGTTTCAGTGTGATGGTGCGCGGGTCGATATTCAGCGCATTTCCCTGTTGGATGTGATTATCCACCATGGCGCAAAGCAGATTGTTTGCGGAAGTGATCGCGTGAAAATCCCCGGTAAAATGCAAGTTGATATCTTCCATGGGGATCACCTGGGAATAACCGCCGCCCGCTGCACCGCCTTTCATGCCGAAAACCGGACCGAGAGAGGGTTCCCGCAGAGCCAGGACCGATTTTCTGCCGGTCTGCCGCAACGCATCCGCCAGACCGATGGAGATCGTAGTCTTGCCGTCCCCCTGTTTGGTGGGAGTCATGGCAGTGACAAGGATCAGTTTTCCCATTTTTCCGGAGGGCATTTCGCAGATCTTGGCTTTGTATTTGCCGTATTGATCGATCTGATCTTCCGTCAAACCGAGTTCTGCGGCGATCTGCGTGATCCGTTTCGGTTTTGCCTCGCTGGCGATTTCAATATCTGTTTTCATCGGGAATACCTTTCCTGTTTGTACTGAACTGTTTTTTAATCGCAGGTAATATAGCACATAGTATAATTTTATCAAGTCCATTTCTTAATATTCGATATTTTTTTAATTTGTCTGTTGCAATTTATAAACTTCCGTGCTATAATATACGCGTGAAGTATAATAATAAATTTTCTTACAAACAGAGAAAGGCAGAATCATGAGTAAGAAGGCAGTACAAGTGTTCCGGTTGGAAGATCGCGTCCTTTTTGAAGCGGGCGCAGTGATCCAGGCAGCAGAAGCCGCAGCGGCAAACGAAACCGTTGCAGAAAATCAGGCGGATCAGTCCGCAGAGCATCAGGAGTCAGCCGATAACGGCGGCAGCGATGCGGGCGGAAACGCAGAGGATGCAGCCGCACAGAGCGAAGACAGCAACA